>JAFEFJ010000210.1 GCA_018240635.1 Pseudomonadota bacterium
GCGGCGCCAGTCGCTGCGCCCCTCCGCCGTGGACCCAGCGCGCCTCGTGGAAGGCGTGGGCGAACTCGTGCGCCGCACCGTCGGCCCCTCGGTCCGTGTCGCCGTCGCGCCCCGTGCGGGCGGATGGCGGGCGTTGTGCGACGCCAACCAGCTCGAAAGCGCGCTGCTCAACCTCGCGATCAACGCGCGCGACGCGATGCCCGATGGCGGCGTGATCACCCTCGCCACCGCCGAACACCGCCTGCAGCGCGCCGAGGTGCCGGACGGGGAGGAAGCCGCGGCGGGCGACTACGTGGAATTCTCCGTCGCCGACCAGGGCACCGGCATGACGCCCGAGGTGCTCGCCCGCGCCTTCGAGCCGTTCTTCACCACCAAGCCGGTGGGGCAGGGCACCGGGCTCGGTCTGTCGCAGGCCTACGGCTTCGCCCGGCAGTCGGGCGGCTTCGTCCGCATCGAAAGCACGCCCGGCCGGGGTACCACGGTGCGGCTCCTCATCCCGCGCTCCGATGCCGCCGCCGAACGGCCGGAGGAGGCGGACCCGCAGCACGACGCCGCGGCGTCCCTCGGGGCGCCTCCCGCCCGGCGGATCGCGCCCGACGACATCCCTCCCGGCGCGCGGGTCCTGGTGGTCGAGGACGAGGCCAATGTGCGCGAGCAGGTCGCGACCGTGCTGCGCGAGCGCGGCTGCATGGTGCTGGAGGCCGCGGACGGCTCCTCGGGGCTCGACCTCATGCAGGCGCAGGAACGGCTCGACATGCTGGTCACCGATGTCGGCCTGCCCGGCCTGAACGGCAGGCAGCTCGCCGAGGCGGCGCGGCGGCGGTATCCGCGCATCCCGGTGCTGCTGATCACCGGCTACGCCGACACGGCGCTGCATGACCTTTCGCCCGCCGAGGGGATGGAGGTGCTGGCCAAGCCCTTCGACCTCGACCGCCTCGCCGCCCATGTGGCGGCGTCGCTCGGCGGCGCCGGCGTCGCCTGATCGCGCCGCGATCGGCGCTCAGGCCTGGCGGCGCGCCCGCATCGCATCCCAGCGGGCCAGGCTCTCCGCCGGCCAGTGCTCGCGGATCTTGTAGAACTCCGGCACCGCCGGCTTGTCGGGCGGCAGCACCACCCAGGGCAGCTTGGTCGAGGTGAAGATGTGGATGTCCGGCGGCAGCCGCCCGGGCTCGGCGAGCGTGCCCACGCGGACGAAGCGGACTGCGTCGCCGGAACCCGCGTAGTTGCTCCACACTGCCACGCGGCAGACGGGGCAGCGCGCGATCTTCTGCCCCTTGCCGCTTGCCGAGGGGGTGTCGATCACCTCGGGTTCGTCGCCCTGTATGGTCACAAGCTCCGCTTCGATCATCGCGTTGGTCGCGAATGCCGCGCCGGTTTCGCGCTGGCACCAGGTGCAGTGGCATCCATGCACGAACAGCGGCGCGGCGGTCATGCGGAACCGCACCTTGCCGCAGGTGCAGCGCCCGTCCATCGCGAACTCCGTCATCCTATTCCCCCCTTTCCCGCGCCATGCAGCATAGCGCGGCGCCAGCCCTGCCGCGCGCGGCCTACTGCGCGGGGGCGGCGGCGAGCGCGGGGCGGCGGCGTTGCAGGCGCAGCCACAGCACCGCCAGCGCGGCGATCAGGATCAGCCCGATCGAGGCGCGGTTCAGCGGATACCAGCCCAGCCGGTCCTGCAGATAGCCCGCCAGGAAGCTCGCCGTGGCGGTCGTGGCGAAGATCAGGAAGTCGTTCAACGCCTGCGCCTTGGTGCGCTCCGACGGGCGGTAGCAGGTGGTCACGATCGTCGTCGCGCCGATGAACAGGAAATTCCATCCCACGCCCACCAGCGTGAGCGCGATGCGGAAGTTCCACGCATCCAGCCCAAGCAGCGCCGCCACCACGCCCGCCATCAGGATTGCCGTGCCCCAGCTCATCACCGGCAGCAGGCCGAACCGGTTGATCAGATTGCCGGTGAAGAACGAGGGCACGAACATCCCCATCACGTGCAGGAAAATCACCAGATGGGCTTCGTCGTGCGACAGGCCGCAGCCCACGATGGCGAGCGGCGAGGCGCCCATCAGGAACGACATGGTTCCGAACGCGATCATCGCCGCGATCACCGATGCTGCGAAACGCGGCTGGCGCGCGATCTGCCACAGCGGGCGCGGCGGCTCCGCCTCCGCGCTGCCGGCCGCGGGGTGCTCCGCCCGCATCGGCGGGAAGCGGATGAACCCCATCACCGTGAAGACCGTCAAATGGACCGCGACCATCGCCGCGTAGGTGCCGAGATAGATCGGCATCACCGTTTCATAGGTCCAGTTGACCACCGAGGGTCCGAGCGCGCCCGCCACCACGCCGCCCGTCGTCACCCACGAGATCGCCTTGGCGCGGTAACCCAGCGGCGCGAGTTCGACCGCCGCGAACCGGTACATCTGCAGGCACGCGACCGCGTAGCCCAGGATCACGCCGCCCAGGCACATCAGCGCGAAATTCGCGTAATAGAGTCCGGTGCCGCATACCGTGGCCCCGGCAATCCCGAACACCGAGCCCACGCGGAAGCCGAAGCGCCGCCCCATGCGGTTCATCAGCGCCGCGGCGGGAAACACCCACAGCATCACGCCCAGATGCTGCATCGTCACCGGCAAGGTGGCGAAGGCGTGGTCGGGGAAGAAGGTGATCACCGATAGCCCGGTCGCCGCGAACATCATCGTGTTCGCCGACTGACCGACCGCCTGGCAGCAGGTGAGCAGGAACAGATTTCTCTTCATCGCCGCGTCGAGCCGCGGCTTGTTCTGCACGGACGCATCCATGCGCCAAAGTCTCGCCCGGCCCCCGGAAGGCCACGAGAGACGCGGGGGCAAGGCAGCCATGCACGGGCGCTTTGCCGGCCCGCGCTGTATCGCGCCGCCGCGCTTCGGCTAGGCTTCCCGCGGCAGGGGCCTGCCGGGGGGACGCCAAGGCGGAATGGACGGATTCGGGGCGCGCCAGGACAGCATCGAAACGCGCACCTCCTGGGTGGTGGCGATCTTTGTGGTCGCGCTGCTCACGCTGACCTACGGCGCGCAGCTGATCGTCGTGGTGGCGCTCAAGCCGATCTCCGAGACGCTGGACGTGCCGCGCGCCATCCCCTCGCTCGCCGCCGCCCTCGTGTGGTTCGGCACCGGCTCCGGCGGCATCGCGATGGGCCTGTTCGCCGACCGCGTCGGCGTGCGCTGGACCGTCAGCATCGGCACGCTGATGACCGGGGTCGGCCTGCTGCTGTCGGCCTCGGGCAGCGGCTGGGCGCTGCTGGTGGGCCACGGGCTGTTCATGGGCCTGCTTGGCGGGGCGGGGATCGTGCCGCCGCTGATCGTCTATGTCAGCCGCTGGTTCGACCGCCGGCGCGGCACCGCGCTCGCGCTGATCTCGTCCGGCAACTACATCGCGGGCTTCCTGTGGCCCTGGCTTTTTCAGCTCAGCGTCGCGCGCATCGGCTGGCAGCAGACGATGGTCGCCTTCGCCGCCCTGGTGACGGTGCTGGGCGTGCCGGCCGCGTTCCTATGCCTCCGCCTGCAGCCGCCCACCGCCGGCGCGGCGGCGGCAGCGGCGGCAGGCCCCGCGCCGGGGACCCGCGTGCTCGGCCTCAGGCCCAACGCGGCGATGGCGGTGCTCGCGCTGGCCCCGTTCTTCTGCTGCGTGCCGATGGCGATGCCGACGGCGCATCTGGTGGCGATGTGCAGCGACATCGGCCTCTCGTCCGGCACCGGCGCGCTGATGCTGTCGATGCTGCTCGGCATCGCCTTCATCACCCGCCAGTTCTGGGGCTGGGTCGCCGACCGGCTCGGCGGGCTCGGCACCGTGCTGCTGGGGTCGGCGGCGCAGGCCGTCGCGATCCTGATCTATGCCGAGTTCCCCAGCACGGCAGGCGTCGTCACCGGCTCGGTGGTCTACGGCCTCGGCTTCGCCGGCATCGTGCCGGCCTATGTGCTGGCGATCCGCGACCTCTACCCCTCGCGCGAGGCCGGGTGGCGGGTGCCGATCATGCTGCTGTCCGGCATGACCGGGATGGCCGTCGGAAGCTGGCTCGCCGGCGCGATCTTCGACGCCACCGGCCATTACGGCCTCGCCTTCCAGGTCGCCTTCGTGTTCAACGTGGTCAACATCGTGATCGTCGGCCTGCTCGTGCTGCGCCACGGCGGCCTGCGCGTCCGCCCCGCCTACGGCTAGGCTCCCGCGCTTACCGCACCAGGAGAGGCGCCATGCTGACCGTCCATCACCTCGGCAAGTCGCAGTCCGAGCGCATCGTCTGGCTGTGCGAGGAGCTGGGGATTGCCTACGACCTGAAGAAATACGACCGCGATCCCGTCACCATCCTCGCACCGCCCGAGCTGCTCGCGCTGAACCCGATCGGCCAGGCCCCGGTGATCGAGGACGGCGGCACCGTGCTCGCCGAGTCGGGCGCGATCGTCGAATACATCATCGCGAAACACGGCGACGGGTGGCTCGCTTATGGCCCGTCGCATCCGGACTACGCGCGCTATCTCTACTGGTTTCACTTCGTCAACGGCACGCTGCAGCCCACCTTCGGCCGCCTGATGGTCGCCCGCCGCTCGGGCGCCGCGGCCGACCACCCGGTGATGCAGGCCGCCGAAGGCCGCATCGCCCGCGCGCTTTCGTGGGTGGACAAGCGGCTCGGCGAGGCGCCGTACCTCGCCGGGCAGGACCTGACGGCGGCCGACATCATGGCGGTCTTCACCCTCTCGACCATGCGCTACTTCACCCCGGTCGATTACGCCCCCTATCCCAACATCCGCGCCTACCTCGCCCGCATCGCCGCCCGCCCCGCCTATCAGCGCGCGATGGCGAAGGGCGATCCGGGGATGGCGCTGCTGCTAGACTGAGCGCCGGCCGTCAGCCGGCGGCCGGGCGCGTCTCGGGCGGCGTGGCGGCGAGGCGGGAGAAGATGCCGCGCACGTCCTCGGGCGTCGCCCGGGCGGCGGCGCCGGCGGCGACCTCGGCCTGCGTCCACATCCAGGACCGCGGCGGATCGTCGCGCATCGCCCAGTCGGGGAACAGCCGGGCCTTCGCGGCGCCCGCCCAGATCAGCGCCACTTCCAGGTGCCGGTCGTCCTGCAGGATGCGACGGAAGGTCGCGGTGACGGCTTCGCGGCTGCCTTCCAGCATCTGCATGTAGAGATCGGCGCGGCAGATCAGCGCCCCGGTGAGCCCGTTGCGCGCATTGTGCCGCCGCGCCGACACCAGGATGTCGTCGAGCGTCCCTTCGTCGAAGCCGAACGGACGCGACGTGTAGATCAGCTGCAGCAGCGGCATTATGCGGGTCCCATTGCATAGCGCGGGCGCGGGAACACCCCGCGCAACGCCCGTCCGCGGCCGACTATGGTCGATGCCCGAGGCAAGGGACAGTGGCGCGCGCGCCCCCTCTTCTCCCACCCCCTTCGTGGGGAGGGCCGGGGTGGGGGCTACCCCTCCGCCGTCCCCACCAGGCCCTTCGCGAACTCCGCCGCATCGAAGGGCCGCAGGTCGCCCGCCTGCTCGCCCACGCCCACCGCGTGCACCGGCAGGCCGAACGCCTCGGCCAGCGCGACCACCACGCCGCCCCGCGCGCTGCCGTCGAGCTTGGTCACCACGAGACCCGACACGTCCACCATCTCCTTGAACACCTTCACCTGCTGCACGGCGTTCTGGCCCGTCGTTGCGTCCAGAACCAGCAGCACGGAATGCGGCGCCTCGGGGTCCTGCTTGCGGAGCACGCGGATGATCTTGCGCAGCTCCTCCATCAGCGCGGCCTTGTTGTGCAGCCGCCCCGCCGTGTCGATCAGCAGCAGGTCGATGCCCTCGGCCTTCGCGCGCGTCAGCGCATCGAACGCAAGCCCCGCCGCGTCCGCGTTCGGTGCGCCCGCCACGACCGGCGCGCCCGTGCGCTGGCCCCAGACCTGCAACTGCTCCACCGCCGCCGCGCGGAACGTGTCGCCCGCAACCATCATCGTCCGCACGCCGGCCTCGCCATAGAAGCCCGCCAGCTTGCCGATCGTCGTGGTCTTGCCCGTGCCGTTCACCCCCACCACCAGCGCGACATGCGGACGCCGCGCCGGGTCCGGCATGAAGGGCTCGGCGACCGGCTTCAGGATCGCGGCGATCTCGTCCGCCAGCGTCTCGCGGATTTCCTGCTCGGTCACTTCCTTGCCGAAGCGGGTGCGGCGGAATTCCGCGATCACCCGCGCCGCCACGGCGGGGCCCAGGTCGGCGCCGATCAGCAGCTCCTCCAGCTCGTCCAGCGCCTCGTCGTCCAGGCGGCGTTTCTTGAAGACGGCGGTGATGCCCTCGGTCAGCTTCTGCGTGCTGCGCGAAAGCCCCTGCTTCAGCCTGGAGAAAAATGCTCCGAGCGCCATCAGGCCGCCTCCGCCACCAGACCCCGCGCGTCGGCCTCCACCGCGCGGGCGCGCAGGATCGCGCCGGGCGGCGCGGGGCTGCGCAGCCGCACCGGCGCGAAATGCGCGCAATGGCCGGCCGTCTCGCTCTCTGTCAGCACCGACAATTCCGCGCCGAGCCGCGCGCGGTAGAACCGCTCGGCCGCCGCCGCTCCCGCCGCGCGCAGCCGCGCCGCGCGTTCCCGCCGCGCCGCCATCGGCACCGCGGGCATCCGCGCGGCCGGCGTGCCGGGCCGCGCGCTGTAGGGAAACACGTGCAGGAACGGCATCTCGGCCTCGGTCACGAAGTCCAGCGTCTCGGCGAACAGCGCGTCGGTCTCGGTCGGGAACCCCGCGATCAGGTCGGCGCCGATCGCGATCCCGGGCCGCAGCCGCCGCGCCCGCGCGATCACGTCGCGCGCATCCGCCGTCAGGTGGCGCCGCTTCATCCGCTTCAGGATCAGGTCGCTGCCCGCCTGCAACGACAGATGCAGGTGCGGCATCAGCCGCTCCTCCTCGGCGATCAGCCGCCACAGATCCTCGTCGATCGCCGCCGGATCGAGCGAGGACAGCCGCAGCCGCGGCAGCCCCGGCAGCAGCGCCAGCAGCCGCCGCACCGTCTGCCCCAGCGAGGGCCGGCCCGGCAGGTCCGCGCCGTAGCTCGCGATATCGACGCCGGTCAGCACCAGCTCGCGGTAGCCGGAGGCGAGCAGCGCCTCGGCCTGCGCCAGGATCGCGCCCAGCGGCACGCTGCGGCTCGGCCCGCGGCCATAGGGGATGACGCAGAAGGTGCAGCGGTGATCGCAGCCCTGCTGCACCTGCACGAAGGCCCGCGCGCGGCCGGCGAACTCGGTCACCAGATGCGCCGCCGTCTCCTTCGCCGCCATGATGTCGGAGACGCCGCCGGGTGCGTCCGCCGTCCAGCTTTCCGCGCGCAGCTTCTCGGCATTGCCCAGCACCCGCGTCACGCCCGGCAGCGAC
>JAFEFJ010000211.1 GCA_018240635.1 Pseudomonadota bacterium
CATGTCCGCCTCGGCCGTCACGTCGCAGTCGCCGGACGGGAAGGCGATATGGCCGCGCGTCTCCTCCAGCGTCACCGGCAGCTTGTGCTGGAAGTGCTTGCAGAGCTGCGCCAGGTAGCGCCGCGGCAGCTCCGTCGGCACCCGCGCCTCGGCGGCATACGTCATGATCGCTTCGGTTCCCATCACAGCTTCTCCACGGTATCGGCGGCGGCGTTGATGGCGGCGGCCGCTTCGTTCGCCTGTTCGTCGGTCAGCGGGCCGCGCCCCAGCCGGTGGCGGATGGCGTGCTTCAGGTTCTCCACCGCCTGATGGATCGCGGGCGTCGCGCCGCCGGTCTGCGCGTGCACCGCCTCGTCCATGCGCGCGAGCAGGGCGGTCAGCGCCGGGGCATTCGCCTCCATGAAGGCGTGGCCCTGCGGCGTGATGGCGTGCAGCTTGCGCGCGCCCTCCGCGGCTGCGATGGCGACGTAGCCGAGTTCCTCCAGCAGCGTCAGCGTCGGATAGATCACGCCCGGGCTCGGGCTGTAGGCGCCGCCCACGCGATCCTCGATGGCCTTGATGATCTCGTAGCCGTGGCGGGGCTTCTCGGCGATCAGGTGCAGGATCACCAGCCGCAGGTCGCCATGCGCGAAGATGCGCCGCAGGTCGGACCCGCGGCCATGCCGTCCGTGGCCGCGATGGCGCTCCTCCCGGTCTTGTCCGCGCTCCTCGCGCGCGAAGCGCCGGCCGTGATGTCCGTGATGGCCATGATTCCCGGGGCCGTGCCGGTGGTGCGGGTGTCTGTGAAACAACGATTGCTCTCCATTTTCGATATATCTGATATTTAGATATATCGAAAACGGAGGAATGCAAGCCCCGAATTCAGGGGGCGGCGCCCGGCGCGGGCGGCCGCCGCGCTTAGGCGGGTATCCGCACCGGCAGGTGCTTGATGCCGCTGATGAAGTTGGAATAGAGCCGCACCGGCTCGCCCACGACCTCGATCGTGGGGAAGCGCTTCATGATCTCCTCCCACATGATCGTCAGTTGCAACTCGGCCAGCCGGTTGCCGACGCAGCGGTGGATGCCGAAGCCGAAGGACAGATGCTGGCGCGGGCGGGCGCGGTCCACGATGAAGGCGTCGGGGTTCTCGATCGCCTCGTCGTCGCGGTTGCCCGACTTGTACCACATGATCACCTTGTCGCCCTTGCGGATGTGCTGCCCGCCCAGCTCGGCATCGGCGATCGCGGTGCGCCGCATATGGATGATCGGCGACTGGTAGCGGATGATCTCCGGCACCATCGTCGGGATGATCCGCGCCGGATCGTCGCGCAGCTTCCGGTATTCCGCCGGATTGCGGCTCAGCGCCAGCAGCCCGCCCGAGATCGAGTTGCGCGTCGTGTCGTTGCCGCCGACGATCAGCAGGATGACGGTGCCGAGGAACTCCTTCGGCGTCAGGTTCCGCGTCGACTCGCCATGCGCCAGCATCGACAGCAGGTCGTTGCGCGGCTCGGCGTTGACGCGCTGGTTCCACAGCTCGGTGAAGCACGCAAGGCATTCCTGCAGCACCTCGTCGCGCTTCTCCTCGCTGTCGATCGCGGTGCCCGCGTTCACGTCCACCGTCGCCACGTCGGACCAGTAGGTCAGCTTGCGCCGGTCGGCGAAGGGGAAGTCGAACAGCGTCGCAAGCATCTGGGTCGTCAGCTCGATGGAGACGCGGTCCACCCAGTCGAATGTCTCGCCGCGCGGGAGCTCGTCCAGGATCTTCGCCGCCCGCTCGCGGATCGTGCCGGCCAGATGCGCCAGGTTTCCGGGCGCCACGATGGGGCTGACCGTCTTGCGGTGCTCGTCGTGGCGCGGCGGGTCCATCGTAATGAAGCTCGGCCGCTGGTATTTCTCCTCGCGGTCGCGGATCGTGATGCCGCCCAGGCTGGTTTCCGATGAATAGATCTGGTGCGAGACATCGACCTGCATGATGTCCTTGTATTTCGTCACCGACCAGAACGGGCCGAAATAGCTCTCCGCGCAGAAATGCACCGGCGCCTCGCGCCGCAGACGCGCGAAATAGGGGCCCCAGGTGTCGGTCTCGTACAGCCGCGGATCGCTGACATCGATCTTGTCGAGCGGGATGGCGGCGACTTCCTGCGCCAGGTCTTGGTTCACCGGGGCGTTCATGCGTGCGTTTCCTGTGTCCCTGCGATCGGTTTTTTCATGAAGCTCAGTGCTGCCCTTCCGGCATCCGCAGCACCAGCCCGTCGAGTTCCGCCGTCATCTCGATCTGGCAGGACAGGCGCGAGTTGTCCTGCGTCACCGCGGCGAAGCTCAGCATCGATTCCTCCTGCGAGCTGCGCGCGCCGGTCTTCGCGAACCACTCGGGTTCGATATACACGTGGCAGGTGGCGCAGGCGCATTCGCCGCCGCAATCGGCGTCGATGCCGGGGATGTTGTTGTCCACCGCGCCGCGCATCACCGACGTGCCCACCGGCACGTCCACGACATGCTCGGTTCCGTTGTATTCGATGTAGGTGACTTTCGGCATCGGCGTTCTTTCTCCCTCGCCGGCCCTACGCCGGCAGATCCTTCACTGATATGGCCGTGTCGCGGATGCGCTCCGGCAGCAGGCGCTGGCGGCGCGCGATCATCATCTTGCCGCCCATGAACTCGGGGGCGGCGCTCACTGCCTCCACCGCGCGCAGGGTCCCGTCCGCGGCCAAGTGGAAGATCGCGAAGCTGCCCGCTTCCGGATCGCCGCGCAGGACCGTTTCCGTTGCATCGAAGGGCAGCCCCGCGATCTGCAGGCGGATATCGTACTGATCGGACCAGAACCACGGCACCTCGGGCGGCGGGGCAGGGCGGCCGCAGATCGCTGCCGCCGCCTGCTTCGCCTGCTCCAGCGCGTTCGGCACGCTTTCGAGCCGGAAGCTGCGCCCATACAGCGGCAGCGGGCGGCGCGTGCAGTCGCCGATGGCGAAGATCGCCGGGTCGGAGGTGCGCGCCTGTCCGTCCACCACGATGCCGCCGTCGCAGTCAAGCCCCGCGTCGCGCGCAAGATCCTCGTCCGCCGCCGCGCCGACGCCCACCAATACGGTATCGCATGCAACCAGCCGCCCGTCCGACAGCCGCACGCCCGCCACCGCGCCGCCGCGCCCTTCCAGCGCCTCGATCCGGCAGCCCAGTTCGAACGCAACCCCGCGCGCCGCGTGATACCGGGTGAAGAAATCCGACAGCACCGGACAGGCGACGCGCGCCAGCACGCGCTCCTCGCGTTCCAGCACCACCGCTTCCGCGCCCAGCGCGCGGGCGGAGGCCGCGACCTCCAGCCCGATATACCCGCCGCCGATGATCGCGATGCGCCTGCCGGGGCCCAGCGCCGCCTTCAACCGGTCCGCGTCCGCCGCGCCGCGCAGGGTCAGAACGCCGCGCAGGTCGGCGCCGGGCAACGATAGCGTGCGCGGCCGCGCGCCCGTCGAGATGATCAGGTGCGCGTACTCGAGCGCCGCGCCGTCGCTCAGGCGCACCTGCCGCTCCGCGCGGTCTATCGCCACGGCGCGGGTGGACAGGCGAAGATCGATGCGCTGATCGGCATAGAACCGCGCCGGGCGCAGCAGCAGGCTGTCGCCATCGGCCTCGCCCTTCAGCCAGGCCTTCGACAGCGGCGGGCGCTGATAGGGCGGCAGCGGTTCCGCGCCGATCAGCGCGATCGCGCCGGACCAGCCGTATTGCCGCAGCAGCGCGACGGCCGATCCGCCCGCATGGCCGGCGCCGATCACGACGATGCGCGACCCGTCGGTCGTCAAACGTACCTCCCGGTATTTCGGAAGAAACCGCACGGATCGCCGCCGCCCGTCAAGCACTTCCTGGCCCGCGCCTTGCCTCCCCGCCGGGCCATGCGACAATGACGAAAACGAGACAAGGGGGAGCGGCCATGAAGATCGGAGCCGGGATTTTCTTCACCGACTACACGATGCCCGCGCAGGAGATCGGTCCCGCGCTGGAGGCGCGCGGTTTCGAATCCGTCTGGGCGCCGGAGCACTCGCACATCCCGCTCTCCCGCCGCTCGCCCTTCCCGCCGGGCGGCGAGTTGCCGAAGGAATACTACGACGCGATGGACCCGTTCGTGTCGCTCTCCGCCATCGCGGCGGTCACGCGCACGATCAAGCTCGGCACCGGCGTCTGCCTCGTGATCCAGCGCGACACCATCCAGACCGCCAAGCTCGTCGCCTCGCTCGATCAGGTCAGCGGCGGGCGCTTCCTGTTCGGCATCGGCGCCGGATGGAACCAGGAGGAGATGGAGGATCACGGCACCGACTTCAAAACGCGGTTCTCGCGCATGAGCGAACAGGTCGCCGCGATGAAGGCGATCTGGACGCAGTCGAAGCCGGAATTTCAGGGCAAGTTCGTCTCGTTTCCTCCGATGATGACCTGGCCCAAGCCGGTGCAGAAACCGCACCCGCCGGTGATCCTGGGAGGCGCCTATCCGCACGCCGCCAAGCGCGCCATCGCCTATGGCGACGGCTGGATCCCGCACAAGGCGCGCCCGCAATACGGCGACGTGGCGGACTTCCTGCCCGAGTTCCGCAAGATGGCGCAGGAAGCGGGCCGCGATCCCGCCGACATTCCCGTGACCGTCTGGGGGGCGGCGGAGGACGCGGGACAGCTCCGCCGCTACCAGGATCTCGGCGTCGACCGCGTCGTGGTCAGCCTGCCGTCGAAATCCGCCGATGTCCTGCTGCCGCGGCTCGACCGCTGGGCGAAGCTGATCGAAGCGGTGGGGTGAGGCCTTCGTCCAGTTAAAATGGCGCGGCCCCCTCTTCCGTCATGGCCCGCGAAGGCGGGCCATCCACGTCTTCCTTCGTTGCATATGGAAGGAAAGACAGGGATGGCCCGGACAAGCCGGGCCATGACGAACGAAGAGTGGTTCGCCCCTGACGCGTCTCAGGTCGTCGGGAACTTGCAGCTGTCGGCCAGCGGGTGCAGCACCTCGCTCGCGGGCGTGGTCGCGATGGGCTTGTAGAGATCCCACTCGCTCTTGCTCTCGGACGGCTTCTTCACCTCCCACAGATAGCCCGGGAACACGCCGCGCCCGTCGGCGCGGATCGAGCCCTTGCCGAAGGCATCGTCCTCGGTCGGCATCGACTTCATGCGCGCGACCGTGGCGCGCCCGTCCTTCTGCGCTTCCGCCGGTCCCATCGCCGCCACCGTCTTCAGGTAGTGCAGCGTCGAGGAATACGAGCTGGCATGGGCCATGTTCGGCACCTTGCCGCCGGGGAACGCCAGCACCCGCTTGGCGAAGGCGCGCGTCTGGTCGGTGCGGTCCCAGTAGAAGCTGTTGGTGCAATACAGTCCCTGCGCGATGTCCTGGCCGATGGAATGAACGTCCGTGATGAAGATCAGCAGCGGAACGATCTTCATTGTCTTGTCGAGGCCGAACTCGTGCGCCTGCTTGATGCTGTTCACGGTGTCGCCGCCGGCATTCGCAAGCCCCAGGATCTTCGCGCCGCTTGCCTGCGCCTGCTGCAGGTAGGAGGAGAAATCGGTGGTGTCCGGGAACGGATAGCGCAACGCGCCGCGCACGACGCCGCCCGCGTCCTTCACCAGCTTGCTGGTCTGCTCTTCCAGGATCTGGCCGAAGGCGTAGTTGGCGGTGATGAAGAACCAGTCCTTGCCACCCTGCTTCACCACCGTGCCGCCCTGCGACACCGCCATCATGTAGGTGTCGAAGCTCCACACGATGCTGTTCGGGCTGCACTGGCTGTCTGTCAGCGCGGTGGTGGTGGCCGAGCAGTTCAGCATGATCTTGTTCTTCTCCTTCGCCACCTGCGCGACTGCGAGCGCGACGGAGGAGGTCGGCACGTCGGAAACCACATCGATGCCGCTGTCGAACCACTGCCGGGTAATGGAGGACGCGACATCCGGCTTGTTCTGATGGTCCGCCTCGATCACCTCGACGTCGAAGCCATGCGCCGAGGGATTGAACTCCTGCACCGCAAGGCGCGTGCAGGCCACGGAGTTGGGGCCGGTGTTGTCGCGATAGGTGCCGGACAGGTCGGTCAGCACGCCGATCCGGATCTTGGGCTTGGCCTGCGCACGGGCGCGGGCGATCGGCAGCGTGGACAGCGCGGCGGCGGTGCCCATCAGGCCCCGGCGGGTGATCGTCATGGAAGTCCTCCCTTGCAGCCGCTTTGCGCGGCCTCGCTTCGTAAGCCCCGGTTTCGTATCACGCCCGGCTGCCCCGATCCACCGGCGGCGCCGTGCGGGTCAGACGGGCATGGTCCGCCGCTGATGCGCGCGCCCGATCCGCGCAGCTTCCTCGCTGTGGCCCGCCACCACGCGCACCCCTTCGTCCAGGCGGTCGGTGATCGTCTCGGGCTTGCAGGCTTCCAGGAACGCCACCTTGTTGCGCCGGCAGGCGGCAAGGATACGGTCGCGCGCGGCGCGCATCTCGGGCGGATAGGGATAGAGCTGCACCTCCACGTAGCCGAGCGACAGCCCCAGGTCGCCGGGTCCGATCTCGGCGAAGCCGATGCCCGGCACCGCCAGGATCTCGTCGCAGTTCGCCGCGCCCTCGGGGCTTTCCAGTTTCACGCCCAGCAGCAGCTCGCCCTCCGGGTTCAGCGGCCAGGGATCGGCGCGGCGGAAATACTCCTCCTGCGCAATGCCCCAGACCGGCGCCGCCGTGCCTTCCGATCCGCGCCCGCGCGTGCCGATGCCCAGCATCCCTGCCGCCGCCGGCCCGCGCCGCGCCCCGGTCAGCCGCGCCACGGGGGAGGGCAGGCCCGGATCGACGCCCGCCAGGTTGTGCGGATAGCGGCACGATTCCACGAACGCCCGCACGGCGGCCGCGTTCTCCGCCTGGCACAGCAGGATGCCGTGCACGCCGCGCCCCAGGATCTGCCGGAACTGCCAGGCGTTGTGCCGCACATTGGCCTCGTCCGTGCCGTTGACCGGCGCCTCCACGATCACCGCCGGCGTGCGGTGCCCGGACCGCGTCGGCGCGGCCGCCGCCATGCCCTGCATGTAGGCGGCAAGCCCCGTCATGTCGAAGGCGCCGTGCTCCATGCCGATATTGATGTAGTCCGCCCAGGTGCCGGCGTCCCTGGCGCCCTGCTCGGCGGTCAGCACCGCGCCGGTATGCGCGCCCTCGTAGTAGATCGCCTGATCCTGCGCGAGCAACTCGATCGCGCGGTTGATGCGCGGCATGGTGCGTTTCCTCTCGTTCCCTTCGCACGGAACGTTAGGCGCAACCGCGCCTCTCTTCACCCCCTCCCGTCGCAAATAGCCCTCTCCGCCCCTGGGGGCGGAGAGGGTTGGGTGAGGTGGGGGATTCCAGAAACGCCAGCCGCAACCTTCGGAGTGGCGCCATCCACCT
>JAFEFJ010000212.1 GCA_018240635.1 Pseudomonadota bacterium
CGCCCCTGCGGGTCCGGCACTTCCATCTCCAGCAGGCACGAACTCAAGCTCTTGCCGTGCGCGTCGAGCGACAGCGATCGCGTCACGCCGCCGGTCAGCACGCCGTGCAGGACGAAGTTCAGCGCGCCGATGCCGGGCATCTCGAACCGCTCCACCTTCGCGGGCTTGAGGTCCGCGAAATGCGCGGCGACGCGGGCGGCGGTGACGTGCTCGGCGAGGAAGGCGTAGTCGCCGGGATCGTAGGCGATGACCGAGATGTTCGAGGTGTCGCCCTTGTCGCCGGTGCGCGCATGGGCCAGCGCATGCAGCCGCACGGTCAGCACGACAGCATCGACACGGAGACGGGCGCCTTGGCGCGCGGCATCAGGGTGGAGACCACGGCCAGCACCTCCCTCGCCGACTTGCTGACGCCGCCGCCGCCCGCGGGGCCGTTGGTGTAGAGCGTCTCCACCTCGTTCGCGAGGCGCACCGCGTCCTCCATGCTGGCGGTGCGGCCCACCACGCGCAGCCGCACCTCGGCGGGCTCGGCATGGCTTGCGCCCGCGCCGCGATGGACGGCATCGACTCCGATCAGCTCGCAGCGCAGCTCGCTCGTTTGCACGCCGATGATGTCCAGCCGTTCGCGCGCGATCTCCCCGGCCAGCCGCGCGCGGGCGAGCGCGTTGACGCCGGCGTAGGAGATCTGCGCCTCGCCCACGAAACTGTCGCGGTAGCCGATCGACACCTTCAGCGTGTCGGGCCGCGCGCTGCCGCCGCCGCCCGCCACCGCGACGCGGTCCGGCCCGTCGTCCGCGAAGCGCACGGAGGAGAAGTCCGCCGTCACGTCGGGCTGCAGGTAGCGCGTGGGGTCGTGCAGTTCGTACAGAAGCTGCTCCTTGCAGGTCCGCAGCGTCACCGCGCCGCCCGAGCCCGCAACCTTGGTGACGACGGCGGCGCCGTCCTCGGTCACGTCCGCGAGCGGGAAGCCGAGGCGGGCGAGGTCGCGCACCGATTTCATCCCCGGATCGGCGAAGTAGCCGCCGGTGAGCTGGCCTGCGCATTCCAGCAGGTGCCCGACGACGGTGCCCTTGCCGAGCCGCTCCCAGTCGTCGAGCGGCCAGCCGAATTCATGGACCAGAGGGGCGAGGAACAGCGCCGGATCGGCGACGCGGCCGGTGATGACGATGTCGGCGCCGTCCGCCAGCGCCCGCACGATGCCCTCCACGCCAAGGTAGGCGTTGGCGGAGACCACCGCCTCGCCCAGGCCGGCGGCGTTGCCGGGGCGTTCGAGCAGCGGATAGGTGCCGGCGCGCAGTTCGGCCAGCACGTCGTCGCCGGTGACGGCGGCGATGCGCAGGCCGCCGATACCAAGCTCGCGCGCGATGGCGGCGACGCGCTCGGCGGCGCCCAGCGGGTTGGCCGCGCCCATGTTGGTGACGATGCGGATGCGCTTCGCCGCGCAGACCGGCAGCACGGCCCGGAAGCGGGCTTCCAGCAGCGGATCGTAGCCGCGATCCGGGTGCGCGAGCCGCTCCTGCTGCGCCAGCGCGATGGTGCGCTCGGCGAGGCACTCGAAGCCCAGATAGGCGATGCCGCCCTTTTCGGCGAGCTCCACCGCGGGGTCGATCCGGTCGCCCGAGTAGCCGGCGCCGGAGCCGATGCGGACGCGCTTCATGGCGCACCTCCAAGGCGAGGATACAGGCGGGACGAGGATACAGGGGCGGGTGGGGCGGGCAAATCGAGCAGGTCGCCGTATAATCCGCTCTCCGCCCCTGGGGGCGGAGAGGCCGGGTGAGGCGGGGGATTCCAGAGACGTTGGCAGTTTCGCAATCGGGCGCTGCGGCTTGCGGGCGGCACCACCCACCTCACCCTCCCGCCGCTTTGCGGCGGGCCCTTCCCTCTCCCCCCGCGAGCGCGGGCGGAGAGGGGATGCACCGGTAAGATCGCGCGATGCCGAACGGTCTGGACCTGGCCCCGCGCAACGACGCCGCGGAGATCGCCGCGCTGCGCGCCGAGGTGGAGCGGCTGGCGCGCGAGCGGGACGCGATCAGCCATTCGACGCTGTGGCGCGCCACCGCGCCGCTGCGCGCGGCAGGGCACCGTCTGCCGCATCCGCTGCGCCGGGTGCTGCGGGCGCTGCTGCGCGCGCTCTACCGGCTGGCGGGCGGACGGCCCGCCGCGCCGCCGCCCGTTCCGGCGCCGGTTCCGTCGCCGGAGTTCTCCGCCGCGCCGCCGCCCGCGCCGGGGGGCGTTGTCGCGAACCGCGTGATCTACGTCTCGGGCGAGCCGCACACGCCGGGCAGCCTGTATCGCGTCGTGCGCCATGCCGAGGCGGCGCGCGCCGCCGGGTGGGATGCGTCCTGGATGCGGATTCACGACGCGCCGCGCCGGATGGACGAGATCGCGACCGCCGCCGTGGTGGTGGTGTGGCGCGCGGAATGGTCGAACACGGTCGAGTGGATCCGGCTGGTGACGCATCAGGGCGGGGCTGCGCTGGTGTTCGACCTGGACGACCTGATCATCCGGGGCGAGATGGCCAACCCCGAAACGATCGACGGCATCCGCTCGCAGAATTTCTCGGTCGATGCGGTCGCGGCGCATTTCGACCTGATGCGCCGCGCGATGCTTGTGGCCGATCTCTGCACTTGCACGACGGTCGAGCTGGCGCGGCATATGCGCGGTTTCGACAAGACGGCGATGGTGCTGCCGAACGGGTTTGACGCGGCGGCGCTGGCGTTCTCGCGCCTGTCGCTGCGCCGCCGCCGCGCCGAGCCGGAGGATGGTTTCATCCGCATCGGATACGCCGCCGGATCGCGCACGCATCAGCGCGACTTCGCCGAGGCCGCGGGCGCGGTCGCGCGCGTGCTGGCGGAGCGCCCGCAATGCCGGCTGGTGCTGTTCCAGACGCCGGACGGCGCGGCGCGGCTCTTGGATCAGCACGAGTTCCCGGCGCTGGATGCGATGCCGGAGCGGATCGAGTGGTGGCCGATGCGCCCGCTGGAGGAACTGCCCGGCGCGCTGGCACGCTTCGACATCAACCTGGCACCGTTGCAGACGGGCAATCCGTTCTGCGAGGCCAAGAGCGACCTGAAATATTTCGAGGCGGCGCTTGCGGAAATCCCCACCGTGGCGTCGCCCACCGGGCCGCTGCGCCGCGCGGTGCGCGACGGTGAGACGGGCTTCCTGGCGGCGACCGAGGAGCAATGGTACCGCGCGCTGATCGCGCTCGTGGACGATGCGGCGCTGCGCCGTCGGATCGGGCGGGCGGCGTTTCGCGACGTGCTGTGGGAATACGGGCCGGAGCGGCGAGCGCAGCGCGTCTGGGCGATGCTGGCGGCGGCGCGCGGCGGAGCGGAGGGCGCACGCGCCTTCGCGGCCGCGCTGGCGCAGGAGGCGATGCCGCGCGCGGCGTGGCCGGAGTTGCCCGAGACGGAAACCGTCTTCGCGTATGACGCGCTGGGCGAGGCGCAGGTGACTGTCGCGATCCCGCTGCACGATTATGCGGGCTACGTGACCGAGGCGCTGGACTCGGTCGCGGCGCAGACGCTTGAGGCGCTCGATCTTGTCGTGGTGGACGATGCCTCCACCGACGACAGCCTGGACGTGGCGCGGGATTGGATCGAACGCAACCATCGCCGCTTCAACCGCGTGCTGCTGCTGCGGAACCGCGCCAATGCGGGCCTCGCGCGCACGCGCAACGCCGGGTTCGACGCCGCCGAGACGCGCTACGTGCTGCCGCTGGATGCCGACAACCGGCTGCTGCCGGAATGCTGCGCCCGCACGCTGGCCGCCGCCGAGGAAGCGCAGGCCGCCTTCGCCTATCCGCGCATCCGCTATTTCGGCGGCATGGATCACACGATCGGCATGCTGCCCTGGACGCCGGCGCGGCTCGCGGGCGGCAACTACATCGACGCGATGGCGCTGGTGAACCGCGCCGCCTGGGCGGCGGTGGGCGGCTACGCACCCATCGAGCACGGCTGGGAGGATTACGATTTCTGGTGCGGCTTCGCCGAGCGCGGCCTGATCGGCGTGGATGTGCCGGAGGTGCTGGCCGAATACCGCGTGCACGGCGCATCGATGCTGCACACCGCGACCGACCGGCCGGACAACAAGGCGGCGGTGATCGCCGCGCTGGAAGCGCGCCACCCCTGGCTGTCGATCCCGCCGCCGGAATAGGCGGCGCGCGCCATAACGTCATCACGCGCACGCCGGCGTCCGTGCGATGGTGCGGCTCCACAACGGCAATGGAGCCACGAATGCCTTTCGTCACCACCCAGGATGGCGCGCAGATTTTCTACAAGGACTGGGGCAGCGGACAGCCCATCGTGTTCCATCACGGCTGGCCGTTGAGCGCGGACGACTGGGACGCGCAGATGATGTTCTTCCTGGGCCAGGGTTTCCGCGTCATCGCGCATGACCGGCGCGGGCACGGGCGCTCCAGCCAGACATCGGGCGGGCACGAGATGGACACCTACGCCGCCGACGTGGCGGCGCTGGCCGCGGCGCTCGACCTGAAGGACGCGGTGCATGTCGGGCACTCCACGGGCGGCGGCGAGGTGGCGCGCTATGTCGCGCGGCATGGCAAGGGGCGGGTGGCGAAGGCGGTGCTGATCGGCGCGGTGCCGCCGATCATGGTGAAGACCGACGCCAATCCGGGCGGGCTGCCGATCGAGGTGTTCGACGGCTTCCGCGCCGCGCTGGTGGCGAACCGCGCGCAGTTCTTCCTGGATGTCCCGACCGGCCCGTTCTACGGCTTCAACCGCCCCGGCGCGAAGGTGTCGGAGGGCGCGATCCGGAACTGGTGGCGCCAGGGCATGATGGGTGCGGCGAACGCGCATTACGAGTGCATCAAGGCGTTCTCGGAAACCGACTTCACCGAGGACCTGAAGGCGATCGACGTGCCGGTGCTGATCATGCACGGCGACGACGACCAGATCGTTCCGATCGCCGATTCGGCCGAGCTGTCGATCAAGCTGGTGAAGCACGGCACGCTGAAGGTGTATCCGGGCCTGCCGCACGGCATGTGCACGACGCATCCGGAGATCATCAACCCGGACCTGCTGGCCTTCGTCCGGGGCTGACGGCGGCGGGCGGGATGGGCGCGCGCCGCGCGTGTTGCCCAACCCGCCGCGATGCCGGATCGTGGCGGCTCAGGAAACGCCACGCCGGGATGACGCCCCATGACCGATGACGCCGCGCCGCCCGATCTGCTGATCAAGGGAGCCGCCTGCGTCGTGACCGGCGCGGGCGTGCTGGAAGGGGCCGACATCCTGATCCGCGCCGGCCGCATCGCCGCCATCGGCACGATTCCCGCCGCGCCGGGCGTGCAAGTGATCGACGCAAGCAACAGCCTGGTCGCGCCGGGGCTGGTGAACGCGCACTGGCATTCGGCGATGCAGCTTTCGCACGGCACCGCCGACCGGCTGAACCACAAGGTCTTCATGTGGGGAAACCAGGTCGATACCGCCCGCCGCTCGCAGGAGGAGGCCTATGTCAGCGCGGTGATCGGCTGCATCCAGATGCTGCGGACCGGCACCACCTCGGTGATCGACCATTTCCCCGAGCAGGGCTTCGGCATCGAGGACATCGCGACCGTGGTGCGCGCCTTCCACGATTGCGGGATGCGCGCGGTGGTGGCGCTGCGCATCTTCGACGGCGAATACTCGGACATTCTTCCGGCGGCCGACCGCGTGACGGACGAACTGCGCGCCGCACTCGCCACCGGCAACACGCTCGCGCCGCGCCCGCTCGCCGAGAGCCTGGACGTGACGGCGGGCGCCATCGCGCGCTTCGACCGCATGGCCGGGCGCATCCGCATCTTCCCAGGCCCCTCCAACCCGGTGCGCTGCTCGGACGATCTGCTGGTGGCGTGCCAGGAAATGGCCGAGCGGCACGACACCGGCGTGCATTGCCATCTGCTGGAGACGCGCACGCAGGCCGATCTGGCGATGGCGAAATACGGCCGCACCATGGTCGCGCACATGGATGCGATCGGCGCGTTCAGCGGGCGGTGGAGCAACGCGCATTGCAACTGGGTGGCCGAGGCGGACATCGAGGCGATGGCGCGGCATCAGGCGGTCGCGGTGTTCAACCCGGAAAGCAACCTGAAGATCGGCTCCGGCGTGCCGCCGATTCCGCGCCTGCTCGCCGCCGGCGTGCCCTGCGCGCTGGGCGCCGATGGCGTCAGCACGAACGACAACCTGGTGATGCACGATGCGATGCAACTGGCCGCGATGCTGCACCGCCCGTCCGAGCCCGACCGCAGCCGCTGGGTAAGCGCGGACCAGGCGCTGGCGATGGCGACGACGGGCGGCGCGCGGGCGATGCTGGAGCCCGATCTTGGGCTCATCCAAGTCGGCGCGAAGGCCGATCTGGTGCTGCACGATCTCGACGAGCCGTGGTGGGTGCCGCTGAACGATCCGGTGCAGCAGCTTGTCTTCGGCGAGCGCGGCGGATCGGTGCGCACCGTGATCGTGGATGGCCGCGTGGTGGTGCGCGACGGGCGCGTGCTGACGGTGGATGCGCGCGCCATCGTGGCCGAGGCGCGCGGCATCCTGAAAAGCGTGCGCCGCCGCAACGCCGACGTGCAGGCGGTCGCCGACGCGGTGGCGGCGCTGGAATAGTTTCAAGCGACAGGAGGCGGCGATGGAATACCGCGCGCTGGGGGCAACGGGGCTGAAGGTCTCGCCGCTGTGCCTGGGCACGATGATGTTCGGGGCCGCGACCGCGGAGGACGAGGCCGCGCGCATCGTCGCCCGCGCCCGCGAGCAGGGGGTGAACTTCATCGACACCGCCGACGGCTACAACGGAGGCGCGTCCGAGGAAGTGACGGGCCGCGCGATCCGCGCCGAGCGGAACTGGTGGGTGCTGGCGACGAAGATCGCGAACCCGACCGGCCAGGGGCCGAACGCGCGCGGGCTTTCGCGCCGGCACGTGTTCGACGCGACGGAGGCGAGCCTGCGTCGCCTCGGCGTCGAAACGATCGATCTTCTGTATCTGCACAAGGAGGATCACGGCACGCCGCTTGCCGAGACCGTGCATGCGCTGGCCGACCTGATCCGCGCGGGCAAGATCCGGTATTTCGGCGTCTCGAACCACAAGGCGTGGCGCGTCGCGGAGATCTGCCGCCTGTGCGATGCCGCGGGCATCGACCGCCCGGCGGCGAGCCAGCCGCTGTACAACATCCTCAACCGGCAGATGGAAGTGGAGCACCTGCCCGCCTGCGCGGCGCTCGGGGTTGGGGCGGTGCCCTACAGCCCGCTGGCGCGCGGGGTGCTGACGGGAAAATACGTGCCGGGCGCGGAACCCG
>JAFEFJ010000213.1 GCA_018240635.1 Pseudomonadota bacterium
TGGGGCATCAGGCCGCCATCTGGTGCGCCTTCTGCCGGATGTCCTCAACCCGCCTGCTCCAGCCGTTGCCGAAGGTGGCAAAGCCGGGCAGAGCGCGCAGGTACGAAAGCCGCGCCGATGCCAGCGAGTCCACGAGCGTTGCGGCCTGCGCGGCGGCAACGGCTGCCAGGGTCACTCTACCGATCGCACCGTCCTGCGTCACGCCGGCAAGACCTTGAAGCGCCCGCGCCGCCGTCGCCGGGCCTGAATTGACGCCGTAGTCGAACACCATCAGATCGACCCCCGCCGGCAGGTCGCCGCAGCGCAGGTGGTTCCAGTAGTTCGCGCGATAGACCTCGATGGCGGTCGCACTGGAAAGGTCGCGCATCTCATCGACCGAGACCGGACGGCCGAGAAACGCTTCCAGCGTCCGCTTCGTGATGCCGAAGTTGGTTACGCCGCCCGGATCGTCTGGATTGTCCGAAAACCCGCCTTCGTAGGCGAGTGTGGCGGCGACGCAGACATCGAAATTGTCCGTCGCCGCGCGCGTATCCGCGGCGGCAACGGTCTGGGATGCAAGGGGCATGACCGAGGAGGCGGAGGCTGGAGCGGATGCCTCGACGGCCTTGCTGGTCACTGTCCGTACCGTGCCGATGATGTCGCTGATCTGCGCCGCGTGGCTGGTCTGCATCTGCAGCGAAGCGCTGTCCTTCGCCCGCGAGCCCTGCGAGGAGCCGAGCCAGAAGTTCACCACCGTGGCGAAGGCGGTCGCGAGCGTGCCGAGGCTGATGTTGATGATCTGGGAAACCATCGCGTCCGCCTCGCCGCTGATGGTGCGGCCATAGAACACGAGCAGCGCGAGGATGACGAAGAAGCCCGAAGTGACCACCAGCGAGACGACCGGCGCGCCCCATGCGATGCCGCTTTTGGCCTGGGCGAGCGACACCATGCTGCCGCGCGCGTCGCGCACGTCTCCGATGGTTGTCTGAAACGACGCCAGCGCGTCCTGTCGCTGGCGGTCGGCTTCCTCGTTCTGCGCCCTCTGCGCATCGACGGCGATCTGGGCGAGGCGCGCACGCAGGTCCGCGGCGGCCGCGGCGTCGCCCTCCAGGGTCTTGAGCGCCTCGGCTGGATCGGAGGTCTTGGCGACGGCGACCACGGTCTGGCTGACCGCCGAGGCGAGCGTGCCCGCCTTGTCGCCTGCGATCAGACGGATGAGATCGGGAACGAAGGTCGCGGCCAAGCCGATGAGCGGGAGCATCCTGACATCCTGTTGTGACACGCTGCGCGTCACATAGGATTACATACTTAGTGAATTGGGCGAATCCGCGTTTGTTCTTATTGCGCAGGCTTCCCGAAGGGGCCGCGTCAGCCGCGCCGGATGTTCCAGAACACCGGCGTGCCGCGCAGAACGCCGCTCAGGCTCTGCTGGTAGGCGGTCGGCGCGAAGTATTGGCCGAGCGGGATGTACGGCACGTCCTGGAATGCCTGAAGCTGGATGTGCGCGCAGATGTCCTTCTGCGCCGCAAGGTCCGGCGCTTTGAACCAAGCGTCGCGGAGTTCCTCGATCTTCGGACTGGACGGCCAGCCGGGGGCGGCCTTCAACCCGTTGCCTCGCAGGAACACGTGGCCTGCGGGCGTGAGCATGTCGAGGCCGTTCCAGCTGGTGTGGAACAGGCTCCAGCCGCCCTGATCCACCGGTTCCTGCTTGGCGCGCCGCTGCACCAGCGTCGCCCAGTCCATGGCCTGATAATCGACGTTCATGCCGAGGCGCTTCAACAGATCGGCGGAAATGTCCGCGAGCGCCTTGGCGCTAGCGATGTCCGTCGGCGCCAGGAGGACCACCTTTTCCCCCTGATAGCCGGCGGCCGCGAGGTCCCGCTTCACCTTCTCCAGATCGCGCTTGCCTGTCAGCGCCGACATCCCGGCATCGCTCGCCATCGGCGTGCCGGGACAGAAATACCCGGCGCCGGTCCGCCACAAGGCGGGGTCGGTGCCGACCATGCCCTGCATGTATTCGGCCTGATCGACGGCGCCGATCAGGGCGCGACGGATCGCGGGATTGTCGAACGGCTTGGTTAGCCAGTTGAACCGCATCGTCGCGACCAAGCCGGTGGGCACGATGTTCTCGACGTGCAGCTTTGCCTGCCGCAGTTTGGGCAGCAGATCGGCATCGGGCGTGAGCCACCAGTCCAGCTCGCCCCGCTGCATCGCCGCGGCGACCGTGCTGGGGTCGGGGATGATGTGCCACTCCACGCGGTCGAAGTTCACCACCTTCGGGCCGGACGTGGCTTGCGGCACGCCGTTGGGGCGGGGCACGTAGCCGGCGAACTTCTCGTAGACCACGAGCGAGCCGGGAACGCGTTCGTTTGCGACGTAACGGAATGGCCCGCTGCCGACCATTTCCGTCACCTGCTTGAACGGGTCGGTGGCGGCGAGCCGTTCCGGCATGATCGGGCACATGCTGGGCGGCGTCTTGGCCAGGGCGTCCGGCAGCAGGGGGAACTTGTATTTCAGCCGGAACACCAGCGTGCGGTCGTCCGGCGCGGAGATCTCGTCCGTCGCGGCCATCAGGGCCTGGCCGAACGCATCGCGCGCGCCCCAGCGCTTCACGCTCGCCGCGGCATCGCGGGCGAGCACCTTGGTGCCGTCGTGGAAGGACAGGTCGGGCCGCAGCACGATCTTCCAGGTACGTCCTTCGTCTTCGGTCGACGCGCCTTCGGCCATCTGCGGCTGCGGCGCGAATGCGTCGTCCAGGCCGAACAGCGTGTCGAACACCATGAACCCGTGATCGCGGGTCTGGTAGGTGGTGGTCCAGACGGGATCGAGGACGCCGAGATCCGCCTGCGGCACGATCTTGAGGACCCCCCTGCCCTGGCCCGCGCCCTGCGCGCGGGCGATCGCGGGTGCCGCAAGCGCGACGGCGGAGGTGGCCAGGAAACTGCGTCTGCGCATCGTCTCTCCGTTCGGATCAGGGCTTCATTGCGCGGCGGCAAGGTGCTTGGCCGGCTTGGGCCAGCGCGCGGCCACGCGCGGCAGCACCTCCTCGATCAGGCGTTGCGTCTGCTGCATCGCATCCTCCGCGCCGCGGCCCGCCGGGCGCAAGATGAACTTGCTCGCGCCCGCGGCGATATACTCCGCGATGCGCTCGACGATGGTATCCGCGTCGCCGATGGCGAAATACGCGGCCGGGTCGTTGCCCGTGCGTTTCCGGTAGGCCGCCATCAGCGCGTCGATGCCCGGATCAGCGAGGCTGCCGAACCGGTACGGGAAAGCCGCGCCGTAATGGTCGTTGTCAATGGCTCGCCCTTCCTCGGCCAGGGCCGCCTTGATCGCCGTCACGATGCCGGCGACCTCGGCCGGGGTTTCGGGACCCGCCTGCCAGCCGGTGCCGTATCGCGCGGTGCGCCGGATCGCGGCCTCCGAGCCGCCGCCGATCCACATGGGCAGTTCCGCCTGCACGGGACGCGGGGCAATCGACGCCGCCTTCAGCGTGACGAACCGCCCGGCGGTGTCCACCTGCCCCTCCGTCCATAGCCGCTTGATGACCGTCAGCGCCTCGTCCGTGCGCCGCCCGCGCGTGGCCGTGTCGATCCGCATCGCTTCCCATTCAGGACCGAGCGGGCTGCCGATGCCGAAGCCGGGGAGCAGTCGCCCATCGGACAGAAAATCGATGGTGGCGAGCTGTTTCGCCAGAAGGACGGGCTCGCGCAGCGCGAGCGAGACCACGTTCATCCCGAATTTGAGGCGCCGGGTGCGCCCAGCGAGCGCGGCCATTGTGGCGACGCATTCCAGGATCGGTGCCTTGCTGATCAGCCGGTCGGTCTGCCAGATCGAATCGACGGCACCGTCCTCGCACATATCGACCCAGCGCCAGTAACCGGCTGCGTCCGCGAAAGGCAGTTCCATCCAGCCGACGCCGATCGCCACCTTGTCAGTCATGCCTTCCCCCCTTCGCTGAGCGACGGTACGCTTTCCGCCCGCGCAAGGGAAACGGAGCCGCCGATGGCGTTCGTGATGCCTGCAATCAGCCTCGTGGCGGTGCCCGGCCGGCGGCAAGCCATGATCGAAGCCGCCCAGGAGATGGAGGCGCGCGGCTTCGCGGGCATCTATGTCCCGAGCATCTTCAGCAACATGGCGCTGTGCCATGCGCTTGCCTGGACCACGCGGACGATCCCGTTCGGGACCGCCATCGCGCCGATCTATGCCAGCACCGTCGGCGAGTTCGCGCAGGCCGCGGCATTCCTGCACGAAGTGTCAGGCGGCCGCTTCCGCTTCGGCATCGGCGTCAGCCATGCGCCCGCGCATGTGCGCATGGGCATCACCCCCGGCAAACCTCTCGCAGATACGCGCGCCTTCGTCGAGCGGTGGCGCAAGCAGGAAGGCATGGGCGCATTGCCGCCGCTGCTGATCGCGGCGCTGCGCCAGAAGATGGTCGCACTGGCCGGCGAACTCGGCGAGGGCGTGCTGTTCGCGAATGCATGCCTGTCGCACATGCCGGTTTCTCTCGCGGCACTCCCCGCGGCGAAACGCGCCGACAACGCCTTCCTTGCCGGCAACATGATCCCGACCTGCATCAGCGACGACATCGAGGCGGCGAAGGCGGTGAACCGCCGTACGCTCACCAGCTACTGCTTCCTTCCAAACTATCGAAACTATTGGAAGGAAGCCGGCTATGTCGAGGAAATGGCGGCAATCGAGCAGGCCGTCGCGGAGGGTCGCCGCGACGATGTGCCGCGCCTGATGAGCGACCGGTGGCTGGACGATACGACACTGTTCGGCCCAGCCGGGCGCGTGCGGGACCGGATAGAGGTGTGGCGCGCGGCGGGCGTGGGCACTCTGATCGTCGTCCCCTCGTCCGCTGCCGGCAATCAGCTTGTCGCGATCCGGGAGGTATTCGCCGCCTTCGCGCCGTGACCCGAGCCTAGCTCATCGAGGCCCGCAGGAACGCAGCACCGGCCTCGATCGCCCGCCGCCCGGCGGACAGGCGCGGGAAATACAGGTGCCAGACATGCACCATCTCCGGCCAGATATCGAGGCGGACGGGCACATCGGCCGCGCCGGCGACGGCGGCCAGGCGCACGGCATCGTCCAGCAGCGTCTCGGCGGCGCCCACCTGGATGAACAGCGGCGCGAGGCCGTGCAGCTCGGCATAGATCGGTGCCGCGAGCGGCGACCGCGGATCGGCGCCGCCCAGATAGGCCGCGGCGATCTGCTGGATGCCGTCCCGCTGAACGGTCGGGTCGGAGGCCGCCTTCGTGGTCATGCTTCCGCCGACCGCTTCCATGTCCACCCAGGGCGAGATGCACCACCCGCAGGACGGCTGCGGGAGCCCTGCATCCCGGATGGCGACGAGTGCCGCGGCCACGAGACCGCCGCCCGCGCTGTCGCCGGCGATCGCGATGGATCGCGGCGCAAGGCCCTGCCCGAGCAGATACCTATAGCCCGACACCGCGTCCTCGACCGGCGCGGGAAACGGGTGCTCGGGTGCGAGGCGATAGTCGAGCGCAAGCGTGCGCATCCGCGCGGCGCGGCCAAGCTCGGCCACCATGTGGCGATGGCTCAGAAGCGAGCCGAAGACGTAGCCGCCGCCATGGAAATACAGCACCGCCCGGCCGCGGTCCGCGTCCGGCGTGGAGGTCCATTCCGCGCGCACGCCGTTCGCGTTCGTGGGTTCCACCGTGACATCGGCGGGCACCGGGTAAAGCTGGGCGTTCATGTCGAAGTTCTTCCGGCGCTCCGCCACCTCCGTGACGCGCGGGCGCGCCGCCAGCATTGCCCGCAGTTCCGCCAGCTCACGATCAGCCATCGCGCGTTTCTCCCTTGGCCCAGGCCGTCAGTGTAGGTTGGTGCGCGGCCGGCGGCCAACCCGCCGGGGATTCGCCGGCGGCATTGCCGGGCCGGGCGAAATCGGCAACGCTACCCGCCGGTAGCGCCGCGAAGCGCGGGCACGCCGGGGGAGTGACGCCGTTGAACTTCGATTTTTCCGACGAATTGAAACAATTGCGCGACGAGGCGCGCCGTTTCCTGCGCGAACGCTGCCCTGCCGCGACACCCCGCCGGATCCTGGAAGGCGACGAAGCGTACGACCGGGCGCTATGGCGCGAGATTTCCGGGATGGGATGGACCGGCGCCGCGATCCCCGAAGCGTATGGCGGGGCCGGCCTCGGCCACCTTGCGGTCTGCGTGCTGGCCGAGGAGATCGGCTACGCCATCGCGCCGATCCCCTTCGCCTCGTCCGTCTATCTCGCGAGCGAAGCGATCCTGCGGTTCGGGTCCGAAGCGCAGAGGAAAGCCTGGCTGCCGAAGCTCGCTTCCGGCGAAGTCATCGGCTGCCTCGCCTGCGTGGAGGGGCCGGGGATCGTGGATGCGCGGCGCTTCAACGCGACCGTGGCCGACGGCAAGCTGACCGGAAGCAAGGTCCCTGTGATGGACGGCGACATCGCCGACCTTGCGATCGTGGCGGTGCGCGGCGGCGGGCTTTATCTCGTCGATCTTTCGAGCGCCGGCGTGACGCGCGAAGCGGTCGCGACGATCGATCCGAGCCGTTCGCATGCGCGGATCAGCTTCGCAGGGGCCGCCGCCGAACGTCTGGCGCATGCAGATGGCGACGGGCTGCGCACCCTGCTCGACAGGGCCGCGATCATGATGGCTTTCGAGCAGGTCGGCGGCGCGCAGGCCGCTCTGGACATGGCGCGCGACTACGCGCTGCAACGCTATGCGTTCGGGCGGCCGATCGGATCGTTTCAGGCGATCAAACACAAGCTGGCCGATGTGTATGTCGCAGTCGAGCTGGCGCGGTCCAACGCCTATTACGGAGCCTGGGCCTTGTCCAAGGACGCGGCCGAATTGCCGGTGGCCGCATCGCTCGCGCGCGTCGCCGCGACGGAAGCCGGGTGGCAGGCGGCGAAGGAGAATATCCAGACCCATGGGGGTATGGGCTTCACCTGGGCCTTCGACTGCCACCTGCACTACCGCCGCGCCAAGCTGCTGGGCCTTGCGCTCGGCAGCGGGCGGGAATGGAAGCATCGGCTGATCTCCGAGTTGCGCACCCGAAACATGCCGGCAGCAGCCTGAGCCGAAGGAGACCGCCCATGGACTTCGACGACACGCCCGAAGAGGCCGAGTTCCGCGCCAAGGCGCGCGCCTTCCTGGATGCCAATGCCGAACGCCGCAAGCCCGGCGAGGCGGAGGCCGGCTATCGCGCCGGGCAAGACGAACCCGGCGCGCTGGAAGCCGCCAAGGCGTTCCAGCGAAAGAAAGCCGAAGCCGGGTTCGCCGGCATTGCCTGGCCGAAGGAATGGGGC
>JAFEFJ010000214.1 GCA_018240635.1 Pseudomonadota bacterium
CGCCCATCGTCGAGTACGGGATCGGCTCGGCCGGATGGCGCACCACCTACGCCGCGATCGCCGCGGTCTGCTTCGGCGTGATGGTGCCGCTCGCGGTCGCGCTCCGCCGCAGCGGCCGCCCGCCCGCCGCCACCCATGCGGTACCCGCGGGACGCACCGCGCTCGGCCTGTCGCCCGGCATGCTGCAGGCGCTGCTGATCGTCGCGGGCTTCGCCTGCTGCGTCGCGATGTCGATGCCGCAGGTGCATATCGTCGCCTATTGCGGCGACCTCGGCTACGGCCCGGCGCGCGGCGCGGAGATGCTGTCGCTGATGCTGGGCTTCGGCATCTTCAGCCGCGTCGGCACCGGCTGGGTCGCCGACCGCATCGGCGGCCTGCCCACGCTGCTGATCGGCTCCATCGGCCAGATGTCGGCGCTGGCTTTCTACCTGTGGTTCGACAGCCTGACCTCGCTCTACCTCATCGCCATCCTGTTCGGCGTCATGCAGGGCGGCATCGTGCCGAGCTACGCCATCATCATCCGCTCGGTCTTCCCCCCGCGCGAGACGGGCACGCGCTTCGGCATCGTGCTGATGGCGACCATCCTCGGCATGGCCGCGGGCGGCTGGATGAACGGCGCGATCTACGACTGGACGGGCTCCTACCGCGCCGCCTTCCTCAACGGCGTGGCCTGGAACGTCCTGAACGCCGCCATCGCGCTGTGGCTGCTCACCAAGGGCACCGGCGCCCGCCGCCGGCTGGCCGAGGCGGCGGCGTAGCCTCCTCTTCTCCCCCTCCCCTCGCGGAAGGGGGCGGGGGGGGGGCGGTTGGGCGAGCGGCGCCCGCAAGGGATGGGAACCGGAGCGCCGCTAAGCGTTGCTCCCTCTGAGCGCCTCGCACACCGCCGCCGTCACTTCCTTCGTCGTCGCCTTGCCGCCCAAATCCGGTGTCAGCACGCCCGCCGCGCACACCGTCTCGACCGCGCGCATCAGGGTGCCCGCAGCCTGCTTCTCGCCCAGGTGCTCCAGCATCATCGCCGCGGTCCAGAAGCTCGCCACCGGGTTGGCGATGCCCTTGCCGGTGATGTCGAAGGCCGAGCCGTGGATCGGCTCGAACATGGACGGGCTGCGCCGCTCCGGATCGACGTTCCCCGTCGGCGCGATCCCCAAACTCCCCGCCAGCGCCGCCGCCAGATCGGACAAAATATCGGCGTGCAGATTGGTCGCCACCACCGTGTCGATGCTCTGCGGGCGGCGCACCATGCGCTGCGTCATCGCATCGACCAGTTCCTTGTCCCAGGTCACGTCCTTGAAGTCGTGGGAGACCATCGCCGCGATCTCGTCCCAGAACACCATGCCGTGGCGCTGCGCGTTGGATTTCGTCACCACCGTGAGGTGTTTGCGCGGCCGCGCCCGCGCCTGCTCGAAGGCGTAGCGCATGATCCGCTCCACGCCGCGGCGGGTGAAGATGGCGGTTTCGGTTGCAACTTCCTCGGGCAGGCCGCGATGCGCGCGCCCGCCGTGGCCGGCATACTCGCCCTCGCTGTTCTCCCGGATGATCAGCCAGTCCAGGTCGCCCGGCCCCACCCCGGCCAGCGGGGAGGACACGCCCGGAAAGATGCGCGTCGGGCGCACATTGGCGTACTGGTCGAAGCCCTGGCAGATCGGCAGGCGCAGGCCCCACAGCGTCACGTCGTCGGGGATGTCCGGGTCGCCCACCGCGCCGAAATAGATCGCATCCGCCGTACGCAGCCACGCCATCGCGTCGGCGGGCATGAACTTGCCGTGCTTGCGGTAGTAGTCCGACCCCCAGTCGTAGTGATCCACCACCAGCTTGAAGCCGCCGTCGCGGGCGGCGAGCGCGTCCAGCACCTCCAGCCCTGCCGCGATCACCTCGGGGCCGATGCCGTCGGCGGGGATGGCGGCGATGCGGTGCTGGCGCATGAGGTCTCCTGCGTGCTGCGTGCGCTCCCTCTCCGCCCTGGGGCGGAGAGGGCCGGGGTGAGGTGGGGAAACTAAGGCGCGCGACCTTCGCGCTCCGGCTCCGCCCCGTCCAGGGCTTCCAGCGCGATCGTCGCCCGCCCCGACGCCGCCGCCAGCACCCGCCCCACCACGGCGGCCTCGATCCCCGCGGCCCGCAGCGCCGCGACGCAGCCCGCCGCGCGCGCGCCCGGCACGCCCGCGAGCAGCCCGCCCGAGGTCTGCGGATCGAACAGCAGCGCCACCGAAGGCTCGGCCGATGCGCCCGGCAGCGCCGCGCGGTTGGCCGGCGCCAGCGTGCTCTCGATGCCTTCCGCCGCCAGTTCCCGCGCGCCCTCCAGCGCCGGCACCGCATCCGGGTCCAACACCGCCGCCACGCCGGAGGCGCGCAGCATCTCCGTCAGATGCCCCGCCAGCCCGAACCCCGTCACGTCGGTGCAGGCCCGCACCTTGTGCGCGCGCAGGATCGCCGCCGCCGGCCCGTTGCTCCGCCGCATCGAGGCGAGCGCCCCTTCCAGCCAGCGCGCCTTGCAGCGCGCCCGCATCTGCGCTGCCAGGATCACCCCGGTGCCCACCGGCTTGGTCAGCACCAGCGCATCCCCCGGCGCGAGCCCGGCCTTGCGCCACAGCGCCACGGGCTCCGCCAGGCCCGTGACAGCGAAGCCCAGCATCGCCTCCGCGCCCTCGGCCGAGTGCCCGCCCACCAGCGCGCATCCGTCCGCCGTCAGCACCTCCGCCGCGCCCTGCATCATCGCCGCGAGGTCGGCGGCCATCCGCCCGCCCGTCATGTAGGGCACGGCGGCCACCGCGAGCGCCGTCCAGGGCCGCGCGCCCATCGCGTGGAGGTCCGACAGCGCGTGCGCCGCCGCGATCTGGCCGAAGACGTAGGGATCGTCGATGAAGGCGCGGAACTGATCCACCGTCTGCACCACCGCCTGCCCGGGCGGAGGCAGCGCGGCGGCGGCGTCGTCGGCGGCGTCCAGCCCGATCAGGATGTCCTTGCTCGGCATCCGGGGCAGGGCGGCCAGCACGCCCCGCAGCGCCTCGGCGGGCAGCTTTGCGGCGCACCCGGCGCAGCGCATCGCGTCGTCACTCGTACGCCGCGCCATCATTCGGCGCGGCGCGTCCGCGTACATCGCCATCCAGCGGCGGTCGATCCAGTCCTTCCAGCGCCACACCAGCCGTCCCGAGACGGAAAGCCCGTTGCGCCACGCCACCGCCCGGCCGCCGCCCAGGCCCAGGATGGCCAACGCCTGCTTCTGCGGCCGCCACGGCCTCGGCCTTCGCCCGGTCAGCGCGCGCCGGAGGTTCGCCGCCAGGGGCGCGCCCGCGCGCACCGCCCAGACGCCCGATTTGGGCCGCGCCGCGCCCTGGATGGCCGCGCAATCCCCGGCGGCGAAGACGTGCGGATGGCTCACGCTCGCCAGCGTCCGGTCCACCGCCACGCAGCCCGCCGCGTCGCAGGCCAGACCGCTTGCCGCGAGCATCGGCGGCCCGACCACGCCGGTTGCCCACAGCGCCGCATCGGCGGCCAGGGCGCTGCCGTCGGACAGCGAAAGCCGGCCGTCCGCGAAGCCCAGCGCGCGCACGCCGCAGGCCAGCTCCACCCCGGCCTCGGCCAGCGCCGCCCGCGCCACCGCCCGTGCCCGCCTGGGCGCCGCCGTCAGCGGCTCCGCCTCGGCGCAGACCAGCGCGATGCGCGCCGGGAAGCGCCGCGCCAGCGCCAGCGCCAGCTCCACCCCGCCCGCGCCGCCGCCCACCACCGCGACCCGCGCGCCCTCCGCCAGCCGCGGCGCCAGCGCGTCGAGGCGCGCCAGGAACCCGCCGATCGGCTTCACCGGCGTCCCGGCGCCGTCCGGCATCGCGGGGATGCCGCCGACGTCGATCGACAGCACGTCGAAGCCGACCGCCGGCCGGGCGGCGAACCGCACTTCCCGCGCCTCCGGGTCGATCGCCGCCGCCTCGGCCACGATCAGCCGCGCGCCCGCCATCGCCGCCAGCGGCGCCAGGTCGATATGCGCCGCGTCGAAGCCGTACTCGCCGCGGATCAGGCCCGGCAGCATCCCGGAATAGGGCGTGTGCGGCTCGCGTCCGATCAGGGTGATCCGCAGACCGGGAGCCGGACGCATGGCGAAGCGGCGCAGCACCTCCACATGCGCATGCCCCGCGCCGAGCAGCACGAGGTCGCGGTCGATCGGCGGCTGGTTTCGCATCCGCCGACCGTATCGGGCCGCGATGCGGGCTTGAAGCGATTCGTCCCGCTGCCCAGGATGCGCCCCCATGACCTGGTCCATTCTTGTGCGCGATCCGACGACCGGCGCGCTCGGCGCGGCGGTGGCGACCCGCTTCTTCGCCGTCGGCGCGCTCTGCATCCATGTCGAGGGCCGCGTCGCCGCGCTGGCGACGCAGGCGCTGGTCAACCCGATGTACGCGGTGCGCGGCATGCCCATGCTGCGCGAGGGGCAGGCGCCCGACGCGGTGATCGCCACGCTGCTCGCCGCCGACGCGGGGCGGGAGACGCGCCAGCTCCACATCCTCGACGCCTCGGGCCGCATCGCGCAGCACACGGGCTCGGACTGCATCGCCTGGTGCGGCCACATCCGCGGCGCGGATGTGTCGGTCGCCGGCAACATGCTGGCTGGCGCGGCGGTGATCGAACGCACGCTCGACGCCTTCGCCGCCGCCCAGGGCAGCCTGCCGGAGCGCCTGCTGACCGCCCTCGAAGCCGGAGAGGCCGTGGGCGGCGACAAGCGCGGCAAGCAGTCGGCCGCGCTCAAGATCGCCAGCAACGACCCGTACCCGGATTTGGATATCCGCGCCGACGACCACCCCGACCCGATCGCCGAGCTGCGCCGCCTCCATCGCGTCAGCCTGGAACGCTTCGCCGTCTTCCGCCGCCTGATGCCCGGCGCCGACAGCCCCTGCGGCGTCTTCGACCGCGCCGTGATCGATGAGATCGTCGCGCGCGAGGGATTGCCACCGCGTTGATCCGCCTGTCTCGCGCATTGACGACGATCAGAAATTCCCAGTCCTGTCTGGAGGTTCCCCCATGCGCCGCTTCCTGCTGACCGCCTGCGCCGCCTTCGCGCTGTCGCACGCCGCCGCCGCGCAGACTCCCTCTGGACAGACATTGCGGATCACGCTCCGCGAGGACCCCGACATCCTCGATCCCACGCTGGCGCGAAGCTACGTGGGCCGCATCGTCTTCGCAGGCCTCTGCGACAAGCTGTTCGACATCGACGAGAAGCTGAACATCGTCCCGCAGCTCGCCACCGGCTACGAGTGGGCCGATCCCAAGACCATGATCATCCATCTGCGCCAGGGCGTGACCTTCCACGACGGCACGCCGATGGACGCCGCCGCCGTGAAGTATTCGCTCGAACGCCACCTGACGATGCAGGGCAGCTTCCGCCGCAGCGAGATCGGCCAGATCGACCACGTGGAGGTGGTCGATCCCGCCACCGTCCGCATCGTTCTGAAATCGCCCTCCGCGCCCTTCCTCGCGCAGCTGACGGACCGCGCCGGCATGATCGTCTCGCCCAAGGCCGCCGAGGCCGAAGGCAAGGACTTCGGCGCGCATCCGGTCTGCAACGGCCCGTTCAAGTTCGCCGAGCGCGTCGCCAACGATCACATCACGCTCGACCGCTATCCCGGGTACTGGAACGCGGCGGCGATCCATTTCGATCACGTGGTGTACCAGGCGATCACCGGCACCTCCGTCCGTCTCGCGAACCTGCAGGCGGGCGCCACGGACCTGGTCGAGCAGATCGTTCCCACCGACGTGGACGCGGTGAAGAAGGACCCGAAGCTGCGCATCGTCATCTCGCCCTCGCTCGGCTACCAGGGCATCACGATCAACACCGGCAACGGCCCGCGCGCCGAGACGCCGATGGGCCAGAAGGCGCTGGTGCGGCAGGCGTTCGATCTCGCGATCGACCGCACAGCGCTGGTGCAGGTGGTCTACAACGGGCTCTATACGCCGACGGTGCAGGCGATCTCGACCAGTTCCCCATATCACGCGCCGGTCAATCCGCCCGCGCGCGACGTGGACAAGGCCAAGGCGCTGCTCAAGCAGGCGGGCGTGTCGTTGCCGGTGAAAGTGACGATGAACGTGCCCAATACGCCCGACATCCGCCAGGCCGCCGAGGTGATCCAGGCGATGGCGGCCGAGGCCGGGTTCGACGTGCAGATCAACACGATGGAATTCGCCGCCTCCCTGCAGGCCGAGGCGCGCGGCGACTACGAAGCCTACCTCATCGGCTGGTCCGGCCGCTCCGATCCCGACGGCAACCTCTACAGCTTCCTGCACACCGGCGCAGGCCAGAACACCGGGCATTACTCGAACGCCGTAGTGGACGGCGCGCTCGATGGCGCCCGCGCCACGGCCGACATCCCGGCCCGCGCCGCGCTCTACGCCAAGATGGTCGGGCAGCTTCGCCAGGACCTGCCGATCATCTATCTCTGGACGCCGGTGAACATCGTCGGCATGACCGCGAAACTCTCGGGCTTCCGTCCGGTGCCCGACGGCATGATCCGCCTGCAGGGCCTCGCCTTCACTCCCTGATGCGCGGCTTCCTCGCCCGCCGCGCGGCGCAGGTTTTGCCGACGCTGCTGCTGGTCAGCGTGCTGGTGTTCCTGCTGCAGCAGCTCATGCCCGGCGACCCCGCCATCGTGCTGGCGGGCGAGGACCGCGGCGATCCCGTCGTGCTCGCGCAGATCCGCGCCGAGCTGTGGCTCGATCGTCCGCTCGTCGTGCAGTACTTCCACTGGCTCTGGAACCTGCTGCACGGCAATCTCGGCCACTCCTGGCGCATCCGCGAGCCGGTGCTCGGCCTGATCCTGCAGAAGCTGCCGGTGACGCTTCAGCTCGGCTGCATGGCCTTCGTCATCGCCGTCTGCATCGGCGTCCCGGCGGGCATCCTCGCCGCGGTGAAGCGCAACACGGCGTGGGACTACGCGGCGAACGCGGTCGGGCTCGCCGGATTGTCCACGCCGAACTTCTGGCTCGGCATCCTGCTGATCCTGCTGATCTCCGTGCAGCTCGGCTGGCTGCCGCCCTCGGGCTATGTGAGCCTGGCCGAGGATTGGCGGCAGTCGCTCGCCACCACGATCATGCCCGCCTTCGTGCTCGGCAACGCCATCGCCGCCGTGCTGATGCGCCACACCCGCAGCGCGATGCTGACCGCGCTCGGCCAGGACTATGTCCGCACCGCCCGCGCCAAGGGCCTGCCGGAATACCTCGTCCTCGCCAAGCACGCGCTGCGGAATGCCCTTCTGCCGGTGGTGACGC
>JAFEFJ010000215.1 GCA_018240635.1 Pseudomonadota bacterium
CCGAGTGGGTGGCGCTGGCCTTGGTGGCCGCGACCGGGCCCACGCACGCGCCGAGGTTCTCGGGGATCAGGTCCTTCGCCGCGGCGTACTGCACGAGGTCCTTGCCGTTCGGCACCGCCAGCGCCTCGTCGAAGATGACCGAGCTGTGCGGGCAGAAATCCGTGCCCTGCCGCATCCCCACGTCCGACTGCGCGTTGGCGAGCGAGGTGACGTAGGAGTCGTGCTCCGACTGGCCGCTGCGGCCGTAGACGCGCTTGAAGTAGCCGTCGAACACCTTCTCGTTCGCCAGCAGCTCCGGCTTGAAGCGCTGGATGACCGCGTTGTAGCGGTCTTCCTGGTGACAGCTGGTGGCCAGCACCATCATCTCGCTCTTGAGCGCCGCGAGGTCGAACGTGTCGCGGTCGGCCTGCGAGGCGCATCTGTCCGCCGCATGCGCCTGCCCGAAGAGGAGGGCTGTGCCGAGCAGCCCGTACGCCAGTCGCCGCATCATGGTGTCTCCCGATGGTCCAGAATGCGGCGTCTTCTACAGGCGGATCAGGCCGCTTGTCAGCAGGTCTTCGCAAGCATTTGAAATGTCCGTGAATTTTTGCGGTTTGTCGCCCGGCTGGCGCGGCGCGGCGCGCGGCCTATGCTCGGCGGCGGGGAATGCGGGGAGCGGCGGCGGACGATGACGGAACAGATGGCGGGGAATGGCGCGGGCGGCACGGGGGGGAACCTGCCGCTTTCGGGCGTGACGGTGCTGGATTTCGGGCAGATCTTCCAGGGGCCATACGCCACGCTGCTGATGGCGCGCGCGGGCGCCGACGTGGTGAAGATCGAGCCGCCGCGCGGCGAGCCGCTGCGCAGGCGCGCCGATCCGGGCGTGACCAACACCGTTTCGACGGCGATCCTGAACTCCTGCAAGCGCGCGATCACCCTCGACCTCAAGCACGAGCGCGGCAAGGCGCTGCTGCGCGACCTGGTCAAGCGCGCCGACGTGCTGCTGGAGAACTTCGCGCCGGGCGTGATGGACAAGCTGGGCGTGGGATGGGAGGCGCTGCACGCGGTCAATCCGCGGCTGATCTACGCGACCGGCACGGGCTTCGGCATCTCCGGCCCCGACCGCGACAACCTGGCGATGGACTTCACCATCCAGGCGGCGAGCGGGATCATGAGCGTGACCGGCGCGCCGGACGGGCCGCCGATGAAGGCGGGGCCGACGCTGGTGGACATCATGGGCGGCACCGCGCTGTACGCCGGCATCGTGACGGCGCTGCTGGACCGCGCGCGCACCGGCCAGGGGCGGCTGGTCGAGGTCGCGATGCAGGAGGCGGTGTATCCGGCGCTGACCTCGCAGATGGAATATTACGTGCGCACCGGCAAGGTGCCGCAGCGCACCGGCAACCGGCAGACCGCGCGGTCCGTCGCGCCGTACAATGCCTATCCGACCACCGACGGCTACGTGGTGATCAACGTGATCACCGAGGAGCACTGGCCGAAGCTGCTGCAGGCGATGGGGCGCGAGGACCTGATCGGCGATGCGCGCTACGACAGCCATCCGAAGCGCATCGCGCTGAACGACGAGGTGGACGAGATCGTCTCCGCCTGGACGCGCACGCTGCCGCGCGCCGAGGTGTTCCGCATCGCGAGCCGCTTCCGCATCCCCTGCGCGCCGGTGCGCGACGTGGCGGACGTGATGGACGACCCGCACATGCACGAGCGGGGGATGCTGGAGCGCATCGAGCATCCGGAACTCGGGCCGCTGGTGGTGCCGGTGACGCCGCTGCGCCTGCACGGCATCGCTCCCGCCCCCACGGTGCCGAGCCCGCGCACCGGCGAGCACAACGCGCAGATCTACGGCGGGTGGCTGGGATTGTCCGAGCGCGAGATCGCGGCGCTGCGCGCGGAGGGGGTGATTTGAGCAGCCTTGCGCTGCGTGCCTTGACGCCATCCGACGCGGCTCCGGTGGCGGAGCTGATCCGCCGCGCCTTCGCGCATCAGTCGTCGACCACCGATCCGCCTTCCTCGGCGCTGAAGGAAACATCCGAAACGATCGCCGCGGCCATCGCGGCGGGCGGCGGGGCCTGCGCGGAGGCGGACGGCGTGCCGGTGGCGTCGGTGCTGTGGCAGGAGAAGGACGGCGGGCTGTATTTCGGGCGGCTCGCGGTCGATCCGGCGTGGCGCGGGCAAGGGCTGGCGCGCGCGCTGGTCGCCGCGGCCGAGGCCGAGGCGCGCCGGCGCGGGCTGCCGCGCATCCATTGCGGCGCCCGGCTGGCGCTGACCGGCAACCGGCGGCTGTTCGCGTCGCTCGGCTACCGCGAGACGGGCGTTAGCGCGCATCCCGGCTACGCGACGCCGACGATGGTTGCGCTGGAGAAGATGCTGGCCCCGGCCGGGGAGATGGAGACGGCGCCGTGAAGAAGCTGCGGATCATCCACGCGACGGAATACCACTACCATCAGCCGGTCACGTTCGGCCCGCACCGCGTGATGATGCGCCCGCGCGAGGGGCACGACATCCATATCGAGGTCGGGCGGTGGGAGGTGCATCCGAAGCCCGAGGTGCGCTGGCTGCGCGACATCTACGGCAACTCCATCGCCGTGCTGACCTTCGCCGAGAAATCCGACCGGCTGCGCATCATGGGCGGCGCCGACATCGCCTATCTGCGCGCGAACCCCATGGAATGCCTGATCGACCCCGGCGCGCGGCTCTATCCGTTCCAGTATCCGCCCGACGAGCAGGTGGAGCTGATCCCCTACCGGCTGCCGAGCTATCCGTACGAAGGCCCGCAGCTTCGGGAATGGCTAACCGCGCTCTACAAGCCGGGCGACGCGGTGGAGACCTTCGCGCTGCTGAACCGGCTGAACGCGCATATCCACGACACCATTGCCTACAGCCGGCGCGAGGAATCCGGCGTGCAGCTTCCTTGCGACACGCTGCGCCGCGGCTCGGGTTCCTGCCGGGATTTCGCGGTGCTGATGATGGAGGCGGCGCGGCACTGGGGGTTCGCTTCGCGCTTCGTCTCGGGCTACGTGCAGCTTGCCGCCGGGCAGCACGGCGCGACGCATGCGTGGACCGAGATCTACATCCCGGGCGCGGGTTGGCACGGCTTCGATCCGACGAACAACAAGATGGTGGGCGACGAGCACATCTCGGTGGCGGTCGCGCGCGAGCAGGAGAAAGCGTGCCCCGTCTCCGGCTGGTGGGAAGGCCCGACGGGCGCCTTCAGCCACATGGAGGTTTCCGTGCAGGTGTTCGAGATTTAGAGGAGGTTCGCGATAACGTCGCCTTCTTCGTCGTGGTAACCACATGGGCGTGCCATTACGAACGAGAGATGGACCAGGCGCCGCCCCTCCCCCTCAGAACCCCACCGTGGCGCGGAGCGCGAACAGGGCGGCGAGGCTGGTGGACGGGGCGAGGACGGGGTTGGCGTAGAGTTGCAGGCCGGGCGTGATCTGCAGCAGCGCGTGGACGGCGAAGCGGTAATAGGCTTCGAACACCCATTCGGCGGCACGCGCGGGGCCGCGGACATAGGCGCGGTTGGTCTTGTTCCAGGCGAGGCCGAAGCCGGCCTGGTCCGCCTTCTCCCGCCCAGCGGGGTCGTTCCAGACGAAACCGCCGGCGATGGAGGTTTCGATCGGCAGCACGGGGCCGGAGGCATTGTTGACCCGCAGGAAGACGCCCACCGCCCTGGTGATGTCCTGCGAGGCGCTGAAGGAGATACCCTGGATCGGGATCGGGCTCGGCTGCGCGGGGACCGAGGGCTGCACGTACCAAAGCAGCGAATAGGCGCCGCCCTTGAGCCAGCCGGGCTTGTAGGTCGCGTTGGCGAACCAGGCGATCCGGCCGTTGCCGAGGCCGCGCGCGGTGACCGACTCGCCGCTGACGTCGCTCGCGCCCTGAAAGCCGGCGGCGAGCGAGAGCGGGCCGTCCGGCGCGACCTGCGCGTAGGCTCCGATGCTGCCGCTGGTGTAGGCCTGCGTCGCGTTCTGCGCGAGTGCGACGTTGAGGAAGGTGAACTGCGCGTCGCCGGCATACTGGTTGAGATCGAAACCACCGAACGAATACTGGCCGAGCGTGACGGCAAGCGTGTTGCCCGGCAGCTTCTGCGTGTAGTTGAGCTGGGCGAACTGGTAGCCGTTCGTGGTCCAGTCGTTGGGCGAGGCGAGCAGGCCCATACGCGCCTGCTGCGCGGCGGTGTTGGCGCCGGTCCAGAACTGCCATTGCTGGAACGAGAAGCTGAAGGTGCCGGAACCGATGCGCGCATCGTTGAACGCGGTCCAGGCGATCGAGGGCGTGTAGACCAGCGTCACGACCGGCGGGCCGCCATGCGGCGTGCCCGTCTGCGCGAAGACCGAGACGGGCATCGAGAGTTGCAGCGCGAGATCCTTCTGCAACGCCTCGCGCGCGGCGACATAGGGATCGGCCCAGGCGGCGGGAGGACCGGCGGAGGCGGATGCGTCCGGAGCGGCGGCGTCCTGCGCGAAGCCGGCGGCGGGACATGCGGCGATGCCGAGCGCGGCGAGCAGCGCCGCCGCGCCCGGCCCGGTTCCGGCCCGGGGTGGGCCGGGGCCCACCTTACGCTTTCGCGAGGGTATCGAACGCCTTGAGCCGGGCAATCAGCGCGGGCATCTGGTGCAGGGGGATCATGTTCGGCCCGTCGCTCGGCGCGCGGTCGGGGTCGGGGTGGGTTTCGATGAACACCGCGGCGCAGCCCACCGCCAGCGCGGCGCGCGCCAGCACCGGGGCGAATTCGCGCTGGCCGCCCGAGGACGTGCCCTGCCCGCCCGGCTGCTGCACGGAATGCGTGGCGTCGAACACCACCGGATAGCCGGTGCGCGCCATGATCGGGAGCGACCGCATGTCGGACACCAGCGTGTTGTAGCCGAAGCTCGCGCCGCGCTCGCAGAGCAGGATGTTGTGGTTTCCGGTGGAAGCGATCTTGTCGGCGACGTTGGCCATGTCCCACGGCGCGAGGAACTGGCCCTTCTTGACGTTGATCGGCTTGCCGGTCTCGCCCGCGGCCAGCAGCAGATCGGTCTGGCGGCAGAGGAAGGCGGGAATCTGCAGCACATCCACCGCCTGCGCGGCGGGGGCGCAATGGTCGGGCAGGTGCACGTCGGTCAGCACGGGCAGGCCGGTCGCGGCGCGCACGTCGGCGAGGATGTCGAGCCCCTTCGCCATGCCGATGCCGCGCGCGGCCTTGGCGCTGGTGCGGTTCGCCTTGTCGTAGCTGCTCTTGTAGATTACTCCGATGCCCTGCGTGCGGGCCATGTCGGCAAGTGCCGAGGCGACTTCCAGTGCGTGCGCGCGGGATTCGATCTGACAGGGGCCGGCGATCAGCACGAAGGGCAGATGATTGCCGAGCGAGAGCGGCCCGACCTGGACAGTGCGGGATTGCGCCTCAGACAAGGCGGGCCTGCCTCACGGCGGCGGCGATGAAGCCGGCGAACAGGGGGTGCGGCGCGAAGGGCTTGGATTTCAGTTCCGGATGATACTGCACGCCGACGAACCAGGGGTGCTTCGGCAGCTCGATGATCTCCGGCAGCACGCCGTCGGGCGACATGCCGGAGAAGCGCATTCCGGTCGCCTCCAGCTTGTCCTTGAAGTTGACGTTCACCTCGTAGCGGTGGCGATGGCGTTCGGAGATGACGGGCTCGCCGCCATACAGGCTGCGCACGAGGCTGCCTTCGGCGAGCACGGCGGGATAGGCGCCGAGGCGCATGGTGCCGCCGAGGTCGCCGCCTTCCTCGCGCGTCTCGCGCCGGTTGCCGCGCACCCATTCGGTCAGCAGGCCGACGACCGCCGTGTCGCAGGGGCCGAATTCGGTCGATGAGGCGTCGGGCATTCCCGCGAGATGGCGGGCACTTTCGATCACCGCCATCTGCATGCCGAAGCAGATGCCGAAGAAGGGCAGCTTGCGTTCGCGCGCGAAGCGCACGGCTTCGATCTTGCCCTCGGTGCCGCGCTCGCCGAAGCCGCCGGGCACCAGGATGCCGTGCACGTCCTCCAGCCGCTCGACCGTGCCGGGACGTTCGAAGATCTCGCTGTCCACCCAATCGAGCTTCACGCGCACGCGGTTGGCGATGCCGCCATGCGCCAGCGCCTCGGCGAGCGATTTGTAGCTGTCGAGCAGGTTCGTGTACTTGCCGACGACCGCGATCCGCACCTCGCCCTCCGGGGCGCGCACGATCTCGACGATACGCTGCCACCGCGACAGGTCGGGTTCCGTGTCGAAGGGCAGGCCGAAATGGCGCAGCACCTCGCGGTCCATGCCTTCCTCGTGGTAGCGGATCGGGACGGCGTAGATCGTATCGACGTCGAGCGCGGGGATCACCGCCTCGGTCCGGACGTTGCAGAACAGCGCGATCTTGCGCCGCTCGTTCGCCGGGATCGGGCGGTCGCAGCGGCAGAGCAGCATCTGCGGCTGGATGCCAACGTTAAGCAGTTCCTTGACGGAATGCTGCGTGGGCTTGGTCTTCAGCTCGCCGGCCGAGGGGATGTAGGGCACCAGCGTGAGGTGCACGAACATCGCGCGGTCGTGCCCGAGTTCGTTGCCGAGCTGGCGGATCGCTTCCAGGAACGGCAGGCTTTCGATGTCGCCGACCGTGCCGCCGATTTCCACCAGAACGAAATCGACATCGTCGGTGTCGCGCAGCACCACGTCCTTGATGGCGTCGGTGATGTGCGGAATGACCTGCACCGTGGCGCCCAGATAGTCGCCGCGGCGTTCGCGGGCGATCACCTCGGAGTAGATGCGCCCGGTGGTGGCGTTGTCGAAATGGGTGGCGGCGACGCCGGTGAAGCGCTCGTAGTGGCCGAGATCGAGATCGGTCTCCGCCCCGTCGTCGGTGACGTACACCTCGCCGTGCTGGTACGGGCTCATGGTGCCCGGATCGACGTTGAGATAGGGGTCGAGCTTGCGCATGCGGACGGCGTAGCCGCGCGCCTGCAGCAGCGCGCCGAGCGCTGCCGATGCGATCCCCTTGCCAAGAGAAGAAACCACGCCGCCGGTGATGAAGACGAACCGCGTCATGGGCGGCCTTTATAACGAGGCGAATCGGAACGGGGGAAGCCCGTTCGCGCGCCGCCGCCATGCGCGGCGGGCGCGGCCGGGGGGTTGAACGGCGGACGCGGTCAGTTGTTGGGGACGGACGGTCCCTTGGGCGCCGCGGGAGCGGCCGGCGCGGGGGTCGCCGGCGCGCCGGCGGCGGGAGCGCCCGCGGCCGGAG
>JAFEFJ010000216.1 GCA_018240635.1 Pseudomonadota bacterium
CCGGCGACATGCCGAAGCGGTTGAACGAGACTCTCATGCCCTCGGGCAGCCGTTCCCTCACGAAACGTTGGAACCCCTCGAACACGGCGTGCGGGTCCTGGTCGGGAACCAGGCGGAACGAAACCTTCGCCGCGGCCTGCGACGGGATGATCGTCTTGCTGCCGGGGCCGGTGTAGCCGCCCCACATGCCGTTGATGTCGGCGGTGGGCCGCGCCCAGATGCGCTCCAGCGCCGGCAGGCCGCGCTCGCCGCCCGGCGTGGTCAGGCCGATGCCGGCGAGCGAGGCGGCTTCGTCGAAGCCGAGCGCCTGCCATTCCGCCCGCTGCTCGGGCGAGACCGGCTTCACCATGTCGTAGAAACCGGGCACCTGGATGCGGCCGTCCTTGTCGTGCAGCTCGCCCAGGATGCGCGCCAATACGTTGACGGGATTGAGCGCCGAGCCGCCGAACAGGCCGGAATGCAGGTCCATCTTCGGGCCGGTCAGCACAAGTTCGCAGTTGCACATGCCGCGCAGCCGCGTGGACAGGCCGGGCGTGTCGATGTCCCACATGTTGGTGTCGCTGATCAGCGCGAAATCGGCGGCGAGGCGTTCCTTGTTGGCCGCCAGGAACGGCTCCAGGTTCGGGCTGCCGACTTCCTCCTCGCCTTCCAGCAGGATCGTCACCGGAACGGGGATGCCGCCGCCCACGTCCTTCCAGGCGCGCAGCGCTTCCACGAACATCATCGCCTGGCCTTTGTCGTCCACCGCGCCGCGCGCCACGATGCGCTTGCCGCGCGGGCCGTCCACCAACTGCGGATCGAAGGGTGGGCTGTGCCAGAGATCGAGCGGGTCGGCGGGCTGCACGTCGTAATGCCCGTAGAACAGGATGCGCGGGGCGGTGCTGCCGGGCGGGCCGGGATGATGCGCGAGCACCACTGGATGGCCCTTGGTCGGCATGATCTCCGCCGTCATGCCGAGCCCCGCGAGATCGCCGCGCAGCCATTCGGCCGCGCGCTGCATGTCGGCCGCGTGGGCGGGATCGGTGCTGATGCAGGGGATGCGCAGCAGATCGAACAGGCGGTCGCGTGCGTCGTCCAGCGTCGCGTCGATGCGCGCCAGCACGGCTGCGGCCGCGCCATCGTTCTGTGCAACCATCGGTTTCCTCCGTGCCGGATTTGTGCCGAGTATCGGGGATCGGCGCGCCGGCGGGCAAGGCGGGATCCGCAGCCCGCGCGGCGGCGCGGCGCTGCTTGGCACGGGCGCACCGAACATGGGATGCAGCGTCAAGCGCGGCCTGTCCGCCGCACGATGGAGGGCCGCCGATGACCGCCGATCTCGGGATCGTCCTGGCGCTGCTCGCCGCGTCCGTCGCGATGTTCGTGATCGGCCGCCCGCGCATGGACGCCGTCGCGCTCATCGTGATCGTCGCCCTGCCGCTGACCGGCATCATCACGATGAACGAGGCGCTGGCGGGCTTCAGCGATTCCAGCGTGGTGCTGATCGGCGCGCTGTTCGTGATCGGCGAGGGGCTGGTGCGCACCGGCGTCGCCCGGCGCCTGGGCGACTGGCTCAGCGCCACGGCGGCGAGCAACGAAATCAAGCTGCTCTCGCTGCTGATGATCGCCGCCGCCGGGCTCGGCGCGCTGATGAGTTCCACGGCGGTGGTCGCGATCTTCATCCCCGTGGTGCTGCGCATCTGCGGCAATTCGGGGATCGCGCCGGGCCGGCTGATGATGCCGCTCTCGGTCGCAGCACTCATCAGCGGGATGCTCACGCTGGTGGCAACCGCGCCGAACTTGGTGGTGAACGCCGAGCTGGCACGGCACGGGCTGCCGGGCTTCGGCTTCTTCGCCTTCACGCCGTTCGGCCTGCCGGTGCTGGTGGCGGGCGTTCTCTACATGATCGTCGCGCGCCGCTTCCTGGGCCGTGGCGGCGCGGTGGCCGACACCGCGAGCGCGCGCCCGAGCCTGCGCGCCTGGATCGAGGAATACCGGCTGGGCGCGCACGCCTATCGCGGGCAGGTGCGCCCGGACTCGCCGCTGATCGGCAAGCGTCTGTCCGAGATCGCGCTGCGGGCGAACGGCATCAACCTGCTGGCGATCGAGCGTGGCCCGCGCCTGTCGATGCGCACCATCCGTCCGAGTGCGGAGACCGAGTTGCAGGCGGGCGACATTCTTTTCGTCGATGCCGTGCTCGGCGAGGCGGAGGTGCGGACGCTGACAGAGCGCTTCCGCCTGACCGTGCTGCCGCTTGGCACCGAGGGCAGCTACCTGACCGACGCGCAGCATTCGATCGGCATGGCGGAGGTGATGCTGTCGCCGCAATCCTCGCTGATCGGCAAGACGGTGCGGGAGGCGCGGCTGCGGCGCGAAAGCGGGCTGACGGTGATCGGACTGAAACACGGCCGAACCGTCGTCGAGGACGATCTGCTGGAGCAGAAGCTGCGGCTGGGCGACACGCTGCTGGTGGTGGGGCTGTGGAGCGACATCCGCCGCCTGCGCACCGACGGCGGCGACCTGGTGGCGCTGAACATTCCGGCCGAGCTCGACGAGGCGCTGCCCGCGGCGCATCGCGCCCCGCGCGCGCTGGCGGTGCTCGCGCTCGTGGTCGCGATGATGGTCAGCGGCGTCGTGCCGAACGTGCAGGCGGCGCTGATCGGCTGCCTGCTGATGGGGCTGCTGAAATGCGTGGACATGGCGAGCGCCTACCGCTCGATCAGCTGGCAGAGCCTGATCCTGATCGTCGGCATGATGCCGTTCTCGGTGGCGTTGCAGCGCACCGGCGGCGTCGATCTCGCGGCGGACGCGATGGTGGCGATGGTCGGGCAGGCCGGTCCGCGCGTGGTGATGGCGATGCTGTTCGCGATCACCGCAATTCTGGGGCTGTTCATCTCCAACACCGCGACCGCGGTGCTGATGGCGCCGGTGGCGCTGGCGGTGGCGGCCGATCTCGGCGCCTCGCCCTATCCGTTCGCGATGACGGTGGCGCTCGCCGCATCGACCGCGTTCATGACGCCGATCTCCTCGCCGGTGAACACGCTGGTGGTGGGGCCCGGCAACTACGGGTTCGGCGATTTCGTGAAGATCGGCAGCCCGTTCGCCGTGATCGTGCTGCTGATCAGCGTGGTGCTGGTGCCGTGGCTGCTGCCGCTGCATCCGTGACGGCGCGCGCGCCATGAGCCGCCGTCCCCGTCCGCGCCGCGCCGCCGCGCGTTCGTTCTGGCGCTGGCCGCGCCGCGTCGCGGCCGTGGTCGCCGTGCTCGCGCTGGTTCTGCTCGTGGGCCGCGCGGTGCAGAGCGAAATGGGGCCGCCGCTGGAGCCGTGGCACGAATTCGTCCCCGACGAGCCGCGCGCGCCGGCGATCGACGCGATGGACTGGGCCGGATGGATGGCGGCGGAAAACCGCGTCTTCGCCGAGGTCCGCGCGCAGGTGACGGATCGGCTGGACCCCGAGCTGCGCCGCCCGGACGACCGGTATTTCACCGGCAGCCCGGTCAATCCCGAACATTTCGCGCAGGACTGGAACCGCTCCTACATCCTGGAGCCGGCCGGCAAACCGCGCGGCGCGGTGGTGCTGCTGCACGGGCTGACCGACTCGCCCTACAGCCTGCGCCACATCGCGCTGCGCTACCGCGATCTGGGCTTCGTCGCCATCGGGCTGCGCTCGCCCGGCCACGGCACGGTGCCGGCGGGACTGACCGAGGCGGTGTGGGAGGATTGGCTCGCCGCCACGCGGCTTGCGGTGCGCGAGGCGCGCAGGCGCGTGGGCGCGGATGCGCCGCTGCACCTGGTGGGCTATTCGGCGGGCGGCGCCTTCGCGCTGAAATACTCGCTCGATGCCATCGAGGATCCGCGCCTGCCGCGCGCCGACCGGCTGGTGCTGATCTCGCCGATGATCGGCATCAATTCGTCCGCGCGCTTCGCGGGACTGGCCGCGCTGCCCGCGCTTCTGCCGCGCTTCGCCAAGGCGGCGTGGCTGTCGATCCTGCCGGAGTTCAATCCGTTCAAGTACAACTCCTTCCCGGTGAACGCGGCGCGGCAGGCGTGGCGTCTCACGCACGCGATCGACATCGAAATGACGCGGCTTGGCGATGCCGGCAAGCTCGGCGGGTTGCCTCCGATCCTGACATTCCAGAGCGCGATGGATTTCACCGTCAGCGCGAGCGCGGTGGTGACGGGCCTGTATGCGCGGCTGCCGCCGAACGGCAGCGAACTGGTGCTGTTCGACCTGAACCGCAACACCAAGTTCGGACCGCTGCTGCGCAACGTTTTCGCCGCCGCGACCGACCGGATGCTGCCGCCCGCACCGCGCGACTGGCGGCTGACGGTGGTGACGAACACCGAGACGGACGCCGAAATGAAGGCGCGCACGACCGAGGCGGGCGCCACGGCGGAGACGGTGAAGGCGCTCGGCATCGCCTATCCGCGCGACGTGTATTCGCTGTCGCATGTCGCGCTGCCGTTCCCGGCGAGCGACGGCCTGTATGGCGGGCAGCCCGATCCTGCGGACGATTTCGGCGTGAACCTGGGCGCGATCGGCGGGCATGGCGAGGTGGGCGTGCTGATCATCAGCCTCGACAATCTCGCGCGCATGTCGTGGAACCCGTTCTACCCCTACATGCTCGGGCGTATCGAGGAGGGGATTCCGAAGTAGCGGCCGCGCTCCGCCATTGCCCGCATTCCCGAGAGCCTCACCTGCCCGGGCGGGTGCGCATCGCAATCCGCGGCGTGGCCTCCGGCCGGAAATCCGCAAGCAGCGCCCGAAGCTGCGCGTTGTTCACCATCTGCGCCTGACCCGCCGCCACCAGCGCGTCCACGTCCGCATCCGGGATCGTCAGGCTGGTGGGGATCGCCTGCAACCTTTCGCGCGTCGCGCGGTCCTGGATCTCGCTCAGGGACAACTGGACCAGCCCGCCCTCGACGTCGTTGCAGTCGTGCCCGTCGATGACCTTGGCCTGCTGGCAGCGCAGGGTCTTGAGCTTCTCCGTCAGTTCCTTCACCTGCTGATCGACCAGCAGCAGCGTCTCGAAGCTGTAGGCGTCGATCTGTGTGGAGCTGACGGCGGAGATGATGCGGCCCAGCCCGTTGATAACGCGGCGCTGGCCCAGCGTCTGATCGCGCGTCGCCTGTCCGTCCACGCTGATGACGATCACGCGGCGTGTCGATGCCGCGATCCGCCGCAGTTCCGTGTCGTCATCGACCTGCACGAGCGCGTTCGACATCGAGCGTAGCGCGAGGTTGTCGGCGATGCCGCCATCCATCAGATGGACGAACTGCGTGCGCTCGGGGTCCATCGTGCGCTCGGCGTTGGCGGCCAGGACCGTCGCGCGCGACAGCCGGTGCGCCTGATCCGCCCAGCCGGGCGGCGGTGCGCCGGGCGGCGGATAGTTCAGGCAGGCTTCGCGGTGGCTCGTCAGCGTGATCGGGGAGAACAGGATCGGAAATCCCGCGGATGCGGCGACGGCGCGCGAGACGGGGAAAGTGTCGAGGTTGGAGCAGAGCAGATCGAAGCTCGACTGATTGAACGGGAACGCCAGCCCGCCTGCCAGATCGGTCGCGTCGATCGAGATCATCGGCAGCCCGCGCGCCTTCAGGTCGGCGTAGGTCGCGCCGTGGAACATCAGCCGGTCGTACACCGCCGCCATCGCGTCGTTGGTGCCGAAGAACGGATTGATGATCCATTCCCAGTTCCACGGCAGCAGATAGACGCCCCAGACGAAGGCGTTGATGTCGCGCTTGAGGAAATCGGTCTCGAAGTCCGTGAAGACCCGGTCGCGGTAGAGGCCGTAATAGGCTGCCGGGAAACTGCCGCCCGACACCGCGGAGATGTAGTCCACCTCGTCCAGCAACGGCTTGCGGGCGCCGTCGTCGATGATGGTGAGGTCGCGCAGCCCCTTCAGCGCGCCGTACGCGAACGCCGCCGACCGCTTTCCGCCCCCCGAGAAGGCGACGGCGAGGAAGATGCCGCCGCGCGGCTTGGTCATCAGGCCGAGAAGGGAGTAGCCGGGACGATAAATGGGCGAGCCCGCCGCGTCGCGCGGCAGCGGGGCATTCATGGCGACCTGCGATGTCTGGCAGGCGGCAAGCAGCAACAGGATCGCGCCGCCGAGCGCCGCGCGCAGCCGGATCACTCGGTCATCTCCTCGGCGGGGGTATGCAGGCTTGAATCTCCTATCGAAATACTGCACTCGGGCATCGCCGCCAGACAGAAAAATTTCAGCGACGGAGCCGGGCGATGGCCAAGCGAGAGAACTCCCGCAAGCGCGTCGCGCGGCAGTGGACCGAGGCCGAGCCGCTGCTGATCGACCTCGCGTTGCAGGGCGGCGGCTCGCACGGCGCGTTCACCTGGGGCGTGCTGGACCGCATCCTGGAAGAGACGTGGTTGCAGGTCGACGGCATCTCCGGCACCTCCGCCGGCGCGATGAACGCCGCCGTGCTGGCGGACGGCTACGCCGCCGGCGGGCGCGAGGGCGCGCGCGCGGCGCTTGAGAGTTTCTGGCGCAGCGTGGGCGAGGCGGCGCGCATGAGCCCGTTCCAGCGCGGACCGCTGGATGTGCTGCTGGGCCGCTGGTCGCTGGATCACACGCCGATGTTCCTGGCGATGGACATGCTGAGCCGCATGTACTCGCCCTACGACCTCAATCCCTCGGGCGCCAACCCGCTGCGCGACATCCTTGGCGAATGCATCGATTTCGAGCGGCTGACCAAGGCGCCGATCCGCGTCTTCGTCACCGCGACCAACGTGCACACCGGCCGCGCGCGGCTGTTCCGCAACCACGAACTCACGCCCGACGTGCTGCTGGCCTCCGCCTGCCTGCCGACGATGTTCCAGGCCGTCGAGATCGACGGCGAGAGCTACTGGGACGGCGGGTTTTCCGGCAACCCGTCGATGGTGCCGCTGGTGCGCGAGTGCCAGTCCGAGGACACGATCCTGGTGCAGATCAATCCGATCAACCGGCCCGAGACGCCGCGCACCGCGCGCGCCATCCTGAACCGGCTGAACGAGGTCGCGTTCAACGCCGTGCTGATCAAGGAACTGCGCGGCATGGCGATGATCCGCCAGCTGCCGCATTCCGATCTGCCGGAGCTTGGCATGTGGGGGCGCATGCGCATCCACCGCATCGCGAGCGACATGCTGACCACGCTCGGCTCGTCGTCGAAGCTGAACGCGGAATGGGACTTCCTGAGGATGCTGCGCGACGAAGGCCGTCGCGCGG
>JAFEFJ010000217.1 GCA_018240635.1 Pseudomonadota bacterium
GCCGCCATCGACCCGTTCCGCCGCCGCCAGCGCGTGCTGGACGCGATCAACAGCATGGCCCCGCCACCCGGCGTCTATGCGGGCCGCCCGAACAACGCGCTGGCGAAACGCTGCCTGCGCCGCCACCTGGAAACCGGCTCGTCGCAACTGAAGTGCTTTCTCCTGGAAGCATTGGAGACGATGCCCGATCCCTCGCGCGAGACCGCGCTCTTGAAGTCCTTCATCCGCCACGGCGTCCTGCCCGGCGCGGCCGAGGTCGAAGACCCAGACTGGTTCGCCCGCCACGCCATGTGGATCACCGACGGGCGGGGATTGAAGACGGTCTGACCGGCCGCCCCGGCCGCACGCCCCGGCCGCACGCCAGAGGCTTGCTAAACCATTCCGGACGCCGCACCGTACCGGCACATGCCCCACGACGCCGCGACCGACGCCCGACCGTCCGGATTTTTCGTTCGCCTCCTGATGGCCGAGGCCCCTCCCGCCGCCTCCGTCGCGCGGCTTGCCTCCTATCCCTGGCTGGTGGTGGCGGTGACCTGCGTCGGCGCATTCCTGGGACAGCTCGACGCCTCCATCGTGCAGCTCGCGCTGCCGGCCATCGGGCTTCGCTTCCATGCCGCGCTGGACGCCGTGACCTGGGTTTCGCTCGGCTATCTCGTGGCCTTTGCGGCCTGCCTGCCGATGTTCGGGCGGCTCTGCGAGATGTTCGGCCGCAAATCGCTCTATCTGATCGGCTACGCGCTGTTCACGCTGGGCAGCCTGATGTGCGGCTTCGCGCCCGACCTGCCGTCGCTGATCGCCGCGCGCGTGGTGCAGGGCGTCGGCGGATCGATGCTGGGGGCGAACAGCGTCTCGATCCTGGTGAAATCGGTGGGGCGGGAGCAGCAGGGCCGCGCAATGGGCATCTTCGCCGCCGCGCAGGCGGTCGGCGTCAGCGCGGGCCCCGCGGTGGGCGGGCTCGTGCTCGCCGTACTCGACTGGCGCTGGGTGTTCTGGATCGCCGTGCCGTTCGGCGTGGCCGCCGTGCTGGCCGGCTGGGCCATCCTGCCGCAGACGCGCGACGTCGCGCCCGGCCAGCGCTTCGACCGCACCGGCGCGCTGCTGCTCACGCCCGCGCTCGTGCTCCTGGTCCTGGGCCTGAACGAGGGCGCCGCGTGGCCGGCGTTGCGCACGCTCGGCTGCGTCGCGGGCTTCCTCGCGCTGGGCGCCCTGTTCGTCGCGCACGAAAGGCGGACGCGCGCGCCGCTGGTGGCGCTCGGCCTGTTCGCAAGCGGTCCGTTCGCGCTCGGTTCGGCGGGGACCGTGCTGGGCTACGGGCTGCTCTACGGCATGTTCTTCCTGATGTCCTTCGCGCTCGTACACGGCTACGGCGAGCCCGCCGACCTTGCTGGCCTGCGCCTCGCCGCGATCCCGGTCGCGCTCGGACTGGCGGCGCCGTTCAGCGGCGGCCTCAGCGACCGGGTGGGCGCCGGGCGCCTCGGCGCGTTCGGAATGGTGCTATGCGCCGCCGCCCTGCTGGTGCTCGCGCTGACGGCGGATGCGCGGGTACTGGGCGGCCCGGCGGGGGTCGCGGCCTTCGCGCTGTTCGGCATCGGCCTCGGCGTCTATCTCGCGCCGACCAACCACGCCACGGTCAGCGCCGCGCCCCCCGCGCTGTCCGGGCAGGCCGGGGCGACGCTCAACCTGATGCGCGTCCTGGGCACCAGCCTCGGCGTCGCCAGCGCGTCCAGCATGCTGGGCTGGCGCCTGTCGGCCGGAACAGGCGGGCAGGGCACCTGGCTCGACTTCCCCGGCCATCCGATGCTCACCGCCGTCGAGAGCAGCCTTGCGATGCTGCTGGCCTTCGCGGCCATCGCCGCGCTGATGGCGATGATGCGCCCGCGGCACGGCGCGCCGGCCGCCACCTGACCCGGCCTGCGCTTGCGCGGCTACGCGGCGGACGCGGCCTCGCGGAACGAGACCAGCGTGCGCCGGTCCTCGTCCCACAGCGTCCGGTTCACGCAGCGCAGGCTCTGCATCAGCGTCAGGCGTCCCGTGGCCGCGATGCGCGGGTGATCGCGCAGCACCTGCGGCAGCCGGTAGTACGGAATCCCGCTGCAAAGGTGATGGACGTGGTGGACGCCGATATTGGCGGTGAACCAGCGCAGCACGCCGGGCAGGTCGTAATGCGAGCTGCCGTGCAGCCCGGCCTCGTGGACGTTCCAGGCCGGATCGCGCGCCCAGAACGTCTCCTCGAACTGGTGCTGGACATAGAACAGCCACACGCCGATCGAGGCGGCCAGCAGCGTGATCGGCACCTGCACCAGCAGGAACGGGCCGAGGCCGACCAGCCAGATCATCGCCGCGACGACGCCCGCGAGCGCCGCGTTCGTCGCCATCGCGCTCAGCCAGGGCTGCCAGCCGCTGCGGGCAAGCCCCATCGGCACCCGGTGTTGGACGACGAAAAGATAGGCCGGGCCGATGCCGAACATCACGACGGGATGGCGGTACAGCCGGTACAGGAAGCGCCGGCGCCGGGAGAGCGCCTGGAACTCGCGCACGGTCAGCGTGCTGATCGCGCCGATGCCGCGGCGGTCGAGGTTGCCGGAACTCGCATGGTGAACGGCATGCGCGCGCCGCCAGAACCCGTACGGCGTCAGCGTCAGCACGCCGATCGCGCGTCCGACCCAGTCGTTGGTCCGGCGTCGGCGGAAGAACGAGCCGTGGCCGCAATCGTGCTGGATCATGAACAGCCGCACGAGAAATCCCGCCGCCGGCACGGCGAGCAGCAGGCCGGCCCAGTATCCGGCGCCGAGCGCGGCCCACATCGCCGCCCACAGCAGGGCGAACGGCCCCGCCGTGACCGCGACCTCGAAGACGCTCCGCGCGACGCTCGGCTCCCGGTAGCGGCCCAGCTCCCGCGCCAGTTCCCGGCACTCGGAAGCCACCCGGCCGCCGCCCGCATATCGTTCCATTCGCAAACTTCCACCTCGGGGTCCCGGCCGAAGGCCACGGCGACTCAGGCGCCCCGCCGCTCCGCGCACGACGTTATCTGGGGTCGGCCCGCCGGCCGGGGAAGCGGACGAAGCGACAATTCCGCAGACGTGTCCCCGCCATGCCCTCCAACCAGATGCTTGAACCGCCGCGCCCACGGATATACATCGGTCGGCGCGTTTATCCACAAGGCTGCGCCATGCAGGTCTCGAAATGGGGCAACAGCCTCGCCGTCCGCCTTCCCGCCGCCGTGGTCGAGGCGCTGGAGCTGAAGGAGGGCGACGAGATCGAAATCCACGTCGCCGACGCCCGCCGCTTCGGCGTCGCCCGCAAGCCCGCACGCGCCGAACTGCTGCGCCGCCTGCGCGCCTATCGCGGCCGGCTGCCTCCTGACTTCACCTTCGACCGCGACGAGGCGAACGCCCGCTAGCGCCGATGCCGGGCGCCTTCATCGACACCAACGTGCTGGTCTACCTCGCCTCCTCCGACGCGGCGAAGGCCGACCGCGCGGAAGCCCTCGTCGCCGCGGGCGGCGCGATCAGCGTGCAGGTGCTGAACGAACTCGCCAACGTCGCGCGGCGGAAGATGGGCATGAACTGGGCCGAAACGCGCGCGCTATTGGACACGCTGCGCGCCCTGCTGACGGTCCGCCCGCTAACCGCCGAGGTGCACGACAGGGGCCTCGCGCTCGCCGAGCGTTACGGGTTGTCGATCTACGACGCCATGATCGCCGCCGCCGCGCTGGATGCGGGCTGCAACACGCTGTGGTCGGAGGACATGCAGCACGGCATGACGCTTGCCGAGGGCCTGCGTATCACCGATCCGTTCCGCGGATGAAGCCGCGTAGGGCGGATAAGCGAAGCGCCATCCGCCGAACGCATGGCCGCACCAGCCGCGAATATGTCCGCGACCTAATCGCACCGCCGTCATGCCGGTGCGATGAGACGCACCTTCGGAAAATAGCCCGCATACCGCCGCGCGTCGCGCGTGAGCAGGCTGAGGCCCGCTACGGCCGCATGGGCGCCGATATAGAAATCCGGCAGCGGCGAGGTCCGCGTGCCGCCGCGCCTGCGATATTCCACGAACGCCCGGCCGGCGACGAAGCCCGCCTCGTAGGGCAGCGGCAGCCTGTGGAACGCATCGGCGCCGAGGTGGCGATCGAGATCGCCCATCGTTGCGAAGCCGCAGGTGATCTCGGCGTAGATGATCGGGTTGATCGCAACGTCGTCGCGGTCGGCGGCGTCGCTCAGCGCCGCCTCGGACCAAGCCTGCCAGGTCGGGTCCTTCGTCAGGAGATCGATGATCACGTTGGAGTCCACCAGGATCATCGCCGGCGGACTCAGCCCTCGTCGGCCGCGGGACCACGCATCAGCGCGACGATCTCGTCGGTGGACATCCTGAAATCGCCGCCTCCCCGCAGGCGTTCGACCAGTTTCTGTCCCCGCGTCCGGCGCGCGCCTTTCCGCGTCGCCTTGACCAACCGGACGCCGCCCGCCTCGATCTCGAACTCGACATCCGTCCCCGGCATCAGCCCCGCCCGCTCCCGCACGTCCTGAGGGATGGTGACCTGTCCCTTGGCGGTGATCCGCATCGGCGGCGCCTTTCTTACTGGAGATGGTAAGAATATGGCCAGCGGACTGCCCGTTCAATCGGGCATCCGGGATGCAGCGGTAGGGCGGATAAGCGCAGCGCCATCCGCCGCCGGTCACGAAACGAAATCGCCGGGCAACCGCCTCAGCGGGTTCGCGAAGGCCACGCCCAGCGGCGCGAAATGCCGCTCGTTCGCGGTGAGCACGGTGAGCCCGCGCGCCAGGGCCGTCGCGGCAATGGCGATATCCTCGAATCCCGGATCGTGCGCACGCGCCCGGTCGAGGATCGCGCCGGCATGCCGCGCCTCCTCGATCCCGAAGAAAAGGATGCGCCCCGCGTAGAAGTGCTCGACGGCGGCGAGCCAGCGCCGCAGCCGGTCGCCCTTCGCGGCGGCGCCGATCCGGACGGCACGGGCGATGCCGGCTTCGATTTCGGCGATGGTGATGGCCGAGATGAAAAGCCGTTCGCCGTTCCGGCGCACCCACGCCGCGAATGCCTCGGGACTCACCGCGCGCTTGGCCGGCGCATCGGCCGATACGATGTTGGTGTCGAGCAGATACAGCGTCAGCGCGCCGCGCCGCGCAGGGCGCGCGCCGGCTTTCGGGACCGCTCGGGAATGTCGTTGGGCTCGCCGGGAAAAGCGAGCAGCAGGTCGGCGAAGCTCGGCGCCTTGGCGAGGCGTTCCCAGTCCTCGAAGGAGACGAGCACCGCCTCCTTCCGGCCGTGGCGCGTAATGACCGAGGGCTCCCCCGCCACCGCCCGGTCCACCACGGCCGAAAGCGTCGCCTTGGCGTCCTTGAGCTGGATTTCCTTCATCGCGCTCGCCCGCATATGACTACCCATAGTCATATGCGTCCCGAAGCCGATCAGGCAAGGCCGCCCCGCGATCCGGCGCATGCGACAATCCCGCCCCGGATCCGTAGGGCGGATAAGCGCAGCGCCATCCGCCGCCGGTCATCCGCCGCACGGTCCCGCCGCTGAGGACGTGTCACGCCAACAAATGTCGAATTTCCATGCGCTTTTCCTCCGACAGTCCGGCGAGCCCGGCCTCATCCAGGTGGCCGTCCCGAATCAGCCTCGCGAAGACGAACAGAAGCCGCGAATAACGGTAGTCGGACAGCTCATCGATCTCGCGTCGGCGCGCTCGCAGATAGTCTTCGATGTCCCACATATCGGCAGGCGTCGCGGCAGCCGCGGCCCTCGCCTTGAACTCGGCCATCACCGCCGCAAGCGCCTTTTCCAGCGCCGCATCGTATGCGCGACGGGCGATCTTCTTCTCGGAGGCTGACTACGTCAGAGCATCCATGGGGCACACAAAGCCTCACGTGGCCTGGGGATCGAGGCTGTGGACCATGGTAGCGCCGGAATTACTGTGTTGGGCAAGGCATCGTACCGCGTCACGGGCCGAGCGCCCGCCACGCGTCGCCGCCGGTCCCACCGTCATCGCGAGCCGCGCAGCGGCGTGGCGATCCAGGGGCAGGGCGCCGGAACCGTAGGGCGGATGCGCGAAGCGCGATCCGCCGTCATGCCATGCGCGCACCACACGAGACGCACCATGGATTGAAGACCAAAGCACAGCTACAACCGGCCGGCAGCGTACGGTTTCGCGCCGTCGCCGGAGGGTTTCGTGGCACGCGGCGTCTTCATCCACCGCTCAGATTCGATCTACGACGACAGACTCGCCGAGCAGTACCAATTCCCCGCGCAGTATCTCAGCCGGGCCATGCAATGCGTGGGGGATTGGATCGTCTACTATGAGCCCCGGAAGGCGGCTGGCACGCGCGGCTATTTCGCAGTCGCCAAAGTCCAGCAGATCATCCCAGACCCTGCCGCCCCGGGCATGCATTTGGCGATCATCGCACCCGGAACATACCTGGATTTCTCAAACCCGGTTCCCTTCAGCACGGCCGACGGCCTTGTGGAGCGTGGGCTTCTCAATCCCAAAGGTCGCATCTCCGGCCGTGCACAATCCGCCGTCCGTCCCCTCTCGAACGCAGACTTCAACCGCATCGTCACGCTGGGACTGGAAGACGCAAGCACCGAACTGCCGCGCGCCGATTTGTCCCCAGTCCCCATGCAATTCAGCGAACAGCAGCAGCCGTTCGGTTTCGAGGAAGAGCGCGAGCGATCCGCTACCCTCGTATCCCGAGCCATCCGGGATCGGGCCTTCCGCACAGTTGTCCTGCGCGCCTATGGCTCGCAGTGTGCTATCAGCGGCTTGAAGCTCATCAATGGCGGCGGCCGCGCCGAGGTCGAGGCCGCGCATATCCGCCCGGTCGAACATAATGGGCCGGACATTGTCAGCAATGGCCTGGCATTGTCCGGAACAATGCACTGGATGTTCGACCGCGGCCTGATCGGCGTTTCGGACAGCTCCGAAATCATCATCTCCCGCCACGTCAACGATCCAGGCAGCGTCGCCAAGATGATCAATCCGACAGGCCGCCTACTGCCGCCGGAACGACCTTTCCAACGGCCACATCCTGATTTTCTTCAGTGGCACCGGG
>JAFEFJ010000218.1 GCA_018240635.1 Pseudomonadota bacterium
GGACCGAACAGCAGGTCGCAGCTCACCACCGCGTCGGCCGGCGCACGGGCCAGTTCGGCGAAGGTGTCGGCGGCATAGGCCGCGGCGGGGCCGATCATCACGCGGTCCAGCACGCGCAGCAGATCGCCGCCCGACTCGCCGGGCATCCCGACATCGCCGCCGCCGAACCGGCGGGGCCGGGATTCGTCAATCTGCGCCTGGAAGTGTCCGCGCTGCGCCGGCTGCTGCCCACCATCCTGCTGCGCGGCGAAGCGTTCGGCGACAGCGGCCTGGGCGGCGGCGCGGCGGTCAATGTGGAATACGTCTCCGCCAATCCGACCGGGCCGATGCATATCGGCCATTGCCGGGGCGCCGTGGTGGGCGATGCGCTGGCGAACCTTCTCGCCAAGACCGGCCATGCGGTGACAAAGGAATACTACATCAACGATGCCGGCGCGCAGGTGCAGGCGCTGACCTGGGCAGCCTACTGGCGCTACCTCCAGGCGCTCGGCACCCCAATGACCGAGGAGGAGTTCGCCGAGCTGGTGCCCGGCGGCATGCAGTACCGGGGAGACTATCTCGTTGCGGTGGGCGAGGCGCTGGCGCGGGATTACGGCTCGGCGCTCGCCAGCATCGATCTCGGGATCGCCGAGCCTGCCGAATGGTTCGACATCGTACGCGAGGCGACCGTTGCCGAAATGATGCGGCAGGTCCGCGAGGACCTTTTCCTGCTGGGCGTCGAGCAGGAGGTTTTCTCCTCCGAGCGCGCGCTGCTGGACAGCGGTGCGGTGGATGCGGCGATCGGCCAGCTCGCCGAGGCTGGGCTGATCTACGAAGGCGTGCTTGAGCCGCCGAAGGGCCGCGCGCCGGACGACTGGGAGCCGCGTCCGCAGCTGTTATTCCGCGCCACGCAGTTCGGCGACGACGTCGACCGTCCGCTGCGGAAATCCGATGGCACCAACACGTATTTCGCCAACGACATCGCCTATCACGCCGACAAGCTGCGGCGCGGCTATGGCCAGTTGATCGACGTCTGGGGTGCCGATCATGGCGGCTACGTGCCGCGCATGAAGGCGGCGGTGCGCGCGCTGTCGGGCGGCGAGGCATCGCTCGAGATCGTGCTCTGCCAGATCGTCCACATCATGCGCGGCGGCCAGCCGGTGCGGATGTCGAAGCGGGCAGGGACCTACGTGACGCTCCGCGACCTGATCGAGGAAGTCGGGCGGGACGCTGTCCGCTTCACCATGCTGACGCGCAAATCCGATGCGCAGATGGAATTCGACCTCGACCAGGTGGTGGCGCAGACGCGGGACAACCCGGTGTTCTACGTCCAATACGCCCATGCGCGGTGCCGGTCGGTGCTGCGCGCGGCGGCCGAGATGTTCGGCGCGGATGCCACCGCCGATGCGGCGCTCGCGGGCGTCGCGCTCGAGTCGCTTACCGCCGAGCCCGAATTGGCCGTGATTCGCCGCCTGGCGGCGTGGCCGCGCTTGGTCGAGTCCGCCGCGCTCGCTCGGGAGCCGCACCGAATCGCGTTTTTCCTCTATGACTTGGCGTCCGATTTTCATATGCTGTGGAACCGGGGCAAGGACGATGCTGCGCTGCGGTTCCTGCAGGCGGATCGGCCTTCGGAGTCGCTGGCGCGGCTCGCGCTGGTCGCCGCCACGGCGGTGACCATCCGTTCGGGATTGTACGTTCTGGGTGTCATGCCCGTGGAGGAAATGCGCTGACCGGCCGGCGGCATCCGGCCGGCGGCGTGCTGGTCGGAAGGGATACGCGCTGTGTCGGACGAATTGGACATTCCCTCGCCCACCTACCGCGTTCCGCGCCGTTCGCGGGGGATGGACCCCGGCACCCGCAAGCTCGCGATCATCGCGGGCTGCCTGGGCGGTGCGCTCCTGCTGGTGATCGGCGGCTGGTCGCTGATGGGACGGCATGGCGGGCCCGTGCCGGTGATCGAGGCGGACAAGAGCCCGCTGCGCGTGAAGCCCGAGAATCCGGGCGGATTGCAGGTCGGCGGCACGAACGACGAGATCCTGTCGGACGGCGCCGGCACCACCACCGGCAAGCTCGCGCCCGGCGCCGAGACGCCCGATCCGCAGGCGCTGAAAGCGCCGCCCCCGGTCGCCGCCGCGCCCGCGCCCCCGCAACCGGCCGCGCCTCTCACGCCGACCACGCCAGCCGCCCCGCTGCCCGTCGCCTCCGCGCCCGCGCCGACCCGTCCGGCCATCGCCGAGCATGCGGTCGCGCCCGCGAAGCCGCCCGTCGCCGAGCGCGCGCAGGCGGCGCATCCCTCCGCCGGCAAGGGCAACACGCTGGTGCAGCTCGCCGCTCTCTCGTCGGAGGAAGCGGCGAAGCAGGAATGGCAGCGGCTGGAGAAGCGCATGCCGAGCCTGCTGGACGGCCGCCAGCCGGCAGTCACAAAGATCGAGCGGGACGGAAAGACCTATTGGCGTCTGCGCACGGGCGGCTTCGCCGATATCGCGCAGGCGACGGCGTTCTGCGAGCAGGTGCGGGCCAAGGGCAGCGGCTGCTCCATCGCCTCGTACTGAACCCGCCCCGCGCCGCGGGCCCGGCGGCGGCCGCATGATCCCGGCCATCGTCGGGATCGCGGGACTGGCGCTGACGGACGCCGAAGCCGCGCTGTTTCGGCGGCTGCCTCCCGCGGGGATCATCCTATTCGCTCGCAACGTGGCGGACCCTGTCCAGCTGCGGGCTCTCACCGCCGCTTTGCGCGCGGTCCTGCCGGACGGCGCGGTGCTGATGGTCGATCAGGAAGGCGGGCGCGTCGCCCGGATGCGTCCTCCGCATTGGCGGGCGCATCCGCCGGCGGACGCCATCGGCGCGCTGTTCGACTGCGCGCCCGCGGCGGGTTTGCGCGCCGCCTGGCTTACCGGCGCCCTGATCGGTGCGCAGGCCGCGGAAGCGGGCTTCGATCTGGTCGCCGCACCGGTGCTCGACCTCGGCCTCCCGGGCGCGCATGACGTCATAGGCGACCGCGCCTACGCGGCCGACCCCGCCATCGTGGCCCGGCTCGGCCGCGCCGTGGCGGGCGGGCTTCTCGCCGCCGGGGTGCAGCCCATCGGCAAACACGTCCCTGGCCACGGGCGCACCCGCGCGGACAGCCACCTGTCCCTGCCTTCGGTCGAGGCAAACGACCTCTCGGCCGACCTGCTGCCATTCGCCTTGAACGCCGATCTTCCCTGGGCCATGACGGCGCATATCTTGTATCCGGCCTGGGACGCGGCGCTTCCGGCGACCTTGTCCCCGGCGGTGATCGGCACCGTCATTCGGGAGCGGATCGGGTTCGATGGAGTGCTGGTGACCGACGATCTCGCCATGAAGGCGCTGTCCGGCCCGCCCGCCGCCAACGCAGCGTCGGCTCTCCGCGCGGGGTGCGACGTTGCGCTCTATTGCGCAGGCGACGCGGGCAACACGGAAGCGGTCCTGTCGGCGTGCCCGCCGATGACCGAGGCGGCGGTGCGCCGTCTGCGCGCGGGGCGGGCGCTGGCCGAGACGAGGCGCCTGCCTCTCGACGCCGCTGTCCTGTGGGCCGAACGGGATCGGTTGCTGGCATCGTGATCGAACTCATTGTCGATCTGGCGCTGGCGGTCATCCCGGCCGTGCTGGCGATCACCCTGCACGAGGCCGCGCACGGCTACGCCGCGCTGGCGATGGGCGACGACACCGCGCGCAACGCCGGGCGCCTGTCGCTCAATCCGCTGCGCCACGTGGACCGGGTGGGCACGGTTCTGCTGCCTGGATTCCTGCTGGTCGCGCAGCTGATCACCATCGGGCGGGTGGAGTTCATGTTCGGCTGGGCGAAGCCGGTGCCGATCGCCGCCTGGAAGTTCCGCAACCCGCGCGGCGGCATGGCGCTGGTCGCCGCTGCCGGGCCGCTGGCGAATTTCTTCCTCGCCTGGCTCGGCGGGCTCGCGCTGCACCTGGTGCCCGACGCAGCCACCGGCGGGCAGGCGCTGGTGCAGGAGCTGTTCTTCAACTTCATCCTGATGAACCTGGTGCTGGGACTGTTCAACCTGCTGCCGATCCCGCCGCTCGACGGTGGGAGGATCATGGTGGGCGTCCTGCCAGCCCCGCTCGCCGACCGCTGGGCGCGCATGGAGCGGGCCGGCATCGCCATCGTGCTGCTGGTGGTGTTCCTGCTGCCCGCCCTGGCGCGCGAGTTCGGCATCGCGTTCGACCCGTTCCGGGCCGCCCTCGGCACGGTGCTGCCCTGGGCGGTGCGGCTGGTCCTGTACCTGTCCGGCCATGCTATCGATGTCCCGGATGCAAGCTTTACCTGATACCGTGCTGGCCGACGTTTCGGCGCCTTCCGCCGATACCCCGCTTGCCGCCCGCGAGCCGGGGGCGGACGCGCTGCTGCTGCGGCTGGAAGGCTTCGAGGGGCCGCTCGACCTGCTGCTGGACCTGGCGCGGGCGCAGAAGGTCGATCTCGCGCGCATCTCCATCCTCGCGCTGGTCGAGCAGTTCCTAGCGGTGATCGAGGGCGCGCGCCGGGTCAGGATCGAACTCGCGGCCGACTGGCTGGTGATGGCGGCCTGGCTCGCCTGGCTCAAGTCGCGCCTGCTGCTGCCCAAGGGCAGCGAGGCGGCGGAGGAGGGCGAGCAGGCGGGCGAGATGCTGGCCGCGCGTTTGCGCGACCTGCAGGCGATGCGCGCGGCCGCCGCCTGGCTCGCCGACCGGCCGCAGCTCGGCCGCGACGTCTTCGCGCGCGGCGAGCCGGAGGACCTGACCGATATCGACCGCTCCCGCATCGCGCTCGACATGCCCGGCCTGATCCGCGCCTACCTGGCCGCGCTGCGCCGCGCTGCGGGGCGCACCACCTACAAGCCCCGCCCGCTGACCCTGTGGACGGTGAAGGACGCGCTGCGGCGCCTTGCTTCGCTGGTCGGCAGCCTGCCGGACTGGAGCACGCTCGACAGCTTCCTCCCGGAAAGCCTCGGCTCGCCGATGGAGCGGCGGGGCGCGCTGGCGAGCACGCTGCTGGCAGGGCTGGAACTGGCCCGCGACGGCAGCGTGCGGCTGCGTCAGGACGAGGCTTTCGGCCCGATCATGGTCCGCCGCGGCGCGGGTGCGCCTGCCGTGGAGGACGCATGAGCGGGGCCGACACCCCGGCGCCGGAAGTCCCGTCGGTGGGAATCGCCGATGCGGCGGAGGCGCCTCCGCCCGCGCAGGAAGGCGGCGAGGCCAAGCGGGAGCCTGTGGCGCCGCAGCCGCCGGATGAGGATTGTCTGCGTCTGGCGGAGGCGCTGGTCTTCGCCTCCGCCTCGCCGGTGACGCCGCGCGCCCTCGGCCAGCTTCTGCCGGAAAACGTGGATGCCGAAGCCACGATCGAGGCGCTGGCCGCCCGCTATGCCGGACGCGGCGTGGAACTGGTCCGCGTTGTCGGCGGCGTGCAGTTCCGCTCGGCGCCCGATCTCGCCCCCCGGCTGCGCAAGGTGGTGGAAATCCCGCGCCGGCTGCCGCGGGCGGCGATGGAGACGCTGGCCATCGTCGCCTACCACCAGCCCGTGACGCGCGGCGAGATCGAGGAGATCCGCGGCGCCAGCCTGTCGCAGCAGACGCTCGATGCCTTGCTTGAAGCCGGTCTGGTCGCGCCGAAGGGGCGCCGGGAATCGCCAGGCCGCCCGACGCTATGGGGCACGACCCCCGCTTTCCTGGCGCGATTCGGGCTGCCCGATCTGCGCGCGCTGCCCCGTCGGGAGGACTTGCTGGTGGAGCCCGTACCGGTGCCGACCGGGGCGGAGGCGGCGGAGCGGGTTGCAGTCGAGGACGAACCGGAGCAAGCCATGCCCGGCGTTACGCCCGAGACCTGACGCCGCCCATCGCCGCAAGCCGGATCCACCGCCCGCATGTTCAACTTCGCCTGGACAGAGATCGCCCTGATCGTGGTCGTGGCCCTGATCTTCATCGGGCCCAAGGACCTTCCGGTCGCGATCAAGACGATCACGCAGCTGATCAAGAAGGCCCGGCGCATGGCGGGCGAGTTCCAGACCCATGTGGATGAACTGGTGCGCGAAGCGAACCTCGACGAGGTCCGCAACCAGATCAACGAGATCCGCAACTTCGACTTCAAGGGCGAGGTCGAGCGCACGGTGGACCCGGACGGCTCGCTGCGAGGCTCGATGGCCTCCTCGGCCAACCCGTTCGACCCGGCGACCTACACGACCCCTGCCGCCACGGAAGCAACGCCCAGCGAGGCCGCGTCCGGCGAACATGCCGTGGACGAACGCGGCGCGCCGGTGATCGACCGACCGGACGAGGCGCAGGACGCCGCGCCTGCAGCCACGGTTTCCGACGCTCCCGCCGCGCCCGCCTTCATCCCGCCCGCGCTGGTACCAAGGCCCTCGCCCGAGCCGGTCGTGGTCGCCGACGTGCCGGCCTTCGTCCCGCCGGCATATGCGCTGAACCGACCGCCGACCTGACCGCTGCCGCCCCTCTCCCTGGCAAAGCCTGAACCGTGACGGATACGCCGTGAGCAAGCCCGAGGAAGACGATCCGATCAACGACAAGCCGATGCCGCTGCTCGATCACCTGATCGAGCTGCGCCGCCGGCTGCTGTGGTCGCTGGCCGCGTTCCTGGTGGCGTTCCTGGTCTGCTACCATTTCTCATCCGAAATTTACGGCTTCCTCGCGAAGCCGCTGGTGGACATCCTGGAAAGGCAGTCGGGCACGCCGCGCCGGCTGATCTTCACGCAGCTCTACGAGGTCTTCTTCACCTATCTGAAGGTCGCGTTCTTCGGCGCGGCCTTCATCTCCTTCCCGGTCATCGCGTCCCAGCTTTGGCTTTTCATCGCGCCTGGGCTCTATCGCAGCGAAAAGCGCGCGATCGCGCCCTTCCTGATCGCGACGCCGGTGCTGTTCGTCGCCGGCGCGGCACTCGCCTACTACTTCGTCTTTCCCTTCGCCTGGAGCTTCTTCATCAGCTTCGAGAGCAAGGGCGGCGCGACGGGCGGCGTGCCGATCCAGTTGGAAGCCAAGGTCAGCGAATACCTCGATCTGGTGATGAAGCTGATCTTCGCCTTTGGCATCACCTTC
>JAFEFJ010000219.1 GCA_018240635.1 Pseudomonadota bacterium
GGTCCCGATTTGGCCGCGCGGCGCGGCGGCGTTGTTGACTTCGGTATTTCAGCGTAGGACGACGTTTGTGAATTTGAGATCATCATGCGGCAATATCGCCGCCACCTGAGGCCGGGCTTGCCCGCGCGGGCCGGGACCGGCCGGCCAATCCATCACGAGGACCCATCCCTGTCCCACGGCAGGCTTTGCCACATCCCGACGCGCCCCTTCGCCGCCGCTTGGCGCGCGGGCGCCGCGGCCGAATACGGAACCGCTCCATGAGTGCAAGCGACGCCGTCGCGACCTTTCCGCCGCAGCCGGGCCCGCATCGCGGCCTCGGTTTTCGAAGCTTCGCCCAGATCGCGCCCAACGGGCTCGGCGATCCCTACAACGCCTATCCGCACTCAATGGAGCTGTACAAGGGCAAGCTATTCGTTGGCACCACGCGCGCCAACATGTGCATGCTCAAGGTATCCAAGGTCCACACCACCATCAAATACTGGCCGGTGGACTGCCCGGACAACCTGTACGAACTCGACATGCGGGCGCAGATCCATTCGCTCGACTTGTCCACCGGCCAGTGGCGGGAGTTGTCGCGCTCGCCGATGATCCAGGGCACGGACGGCACCATGGTCCCGCGCGACATGGGCTACCGCTGCATGGTGGTCCATCAGGGGGAGTCGGACCAGGAACCGGCGCTCTACTGCGGCACCTATGCCTCGGCGCGCGGCTACGGCGCGCAGATCCTCCGCTCGACCGACGGCGAGGAGTTCGTCCCGGTGCCCCAGCCGGAAGGCTTCGGCGACGTCATCATCACGCTGCGCCTGCTGATCCCCTTCAAGGGGCGGCTGTTCACCTCGCCCACCGGGCGCGCCGGCAACCCGAACGCCTCGTTCCGCTGCGTCGTCTACGAATGCCGCGATCCGGTGAAGCAGCCCTGGGTGGCGGTCAGCGAGCCGAGCTTCGGCGACCCGACCAATCTCGGCATCTTCGAGATGATGGCCTTCGGCGATTATCTCTATGCCGGCACCGTCAACCACAACGGCTACCAGGTCTGGCGCACCAAGGCCGAGGGCAACCCGCCCTATCACTGGGAGCGCATCATCGAGAAGGGCGGCTGGCGCGGCGGCACCAACCAGGGGGTGTCCGCGCTGGTGGTGTTCAAGGGCTGCCTCTACGTCGGCGGCGGCATCCAGCACGGCGGCGTCGACGTGGTGAACAAGATCGGCCCCGCCGGGCCCGAGCTGATCCGCATCCACGAGGACGGCAGCTGGGACCTGGTCGTGGGCGCCGCGCGCGACACGCCGATCGGCCGCAAGGAGCCGCTGTCCGGCATCGGGCCGGGCTTCGGCTACATCACCAACGGCTATTTCTGGCGCATGGGCGTGCACGACGGCTGGATCTATCTCGGCACGTTCAACTGGGCGCTGATGCTGACCTATTCGAAGCGGGACGGCTGGGCCGAGCTGTTCCGCAACGTCTACAGCGAACTCGGCTCGCAGCAGGTGTTCGAGAACGTCTCGGGCGCGCAGCTCTACCGCAGCTTCGACGGCGAGAACTGGCTGCCGGTCACGCAGAACGGCTTCGACAACCCGTACAACTACGGCATCCGCAGCATCAAATCGACGCCCTGCGGCCTCGTCGTGGGCACGGTCAACCCGTTCGCGCCGCGCGTCGGCGTCGTCGAGGACGACAGCGTCCGCTACGTGGACAACCCGCGCGGCGGGCTGGAGATCTGGCTGGGCAGGACAGAGCGTGACCGACCTTTTCCGGACCCTGACGGCGTGGCTTGAACGGCTCGGCAGCCGCTCCCTCGCCACCCGGGCCGTCCGGCACAACGGCGCGATCCGCCGCTACCTGCTGTACGTTCCGCGCCACCTGCGCGATGCCGGACCGCTGCCTCTCGTGCTGATGCTCCACGGCGGCGCGGGCCGTCCGCGCGACATCGCGCGCGCCAGCCGGATGCACCGCATCGCCGAGCGCGAGGGCTTCATCGTCGCCTACCCGGCGGGTACGCCGGGCGGCTTCGGCCTGACCTGGAACCCGGGCGGGCAGGTGCGGCGCAGCACGTCCGACGACGTCGGCTTCATCGCCGCGGTGGTCGACGACGTCAGGGCCAACCATCCGGTCGATCCGGCGCGCATCTACGCCGCCGGCATGTCGATCGGCGGGTCGATGACCTACCGGCTCGCCTGCTCGCTGTCCGAGACGCTGGCGGCGGTCGGCGTGGTGGCGGGCGCGATGACGTACGAGGACTGCCGGCCGGCGCGCCCGGTTTCCGTCATCCACATCCACGGCACCGACGACCGCCGCGTGCCGGTGGGCGGCGGGCGCGGCCCGCGCACCGCGCCGGGCAATGTGTGGCCGCCGGTGTGGCAGGCGATCGACCGCTGGCGGACGATCGACGGCTGCCCGCGCGAGGCCGAGGTGGTGCGCCTCGTCTCCGGCCTCATCGGGCACCGCTACATCGGCACGCGCGGCGACGTGGAGCTGTGGCTGGTGGAAGGCGGGCGGCATGTCTGGCCGGGCGCGCCGCCGCGCGGCTGGTTCCGCCGCGCCCGCCCGCAGGTTCGTTTCTCGGCGAGCGAGAAGATCTGGCAGTTCTTCGCCGAACACGCGCGAACGAAATCGTGATGGGCGCGGTCCCGCATGGCGGTTTGCGTGCCGCATCAAATGTTTGGCGCACCGCGGTCGCGCCTTGTATACCGCCCGTTCGCCGGCCCGCCGCGGACGTGTCTGTATCTGGATTATTCATGAAATCTGCAACGTCCGCATTGCCATGTCGCGTAATGTGTCGCAATATTTCCAAGTGGATGGGCGGAACGCGGGATGTGATCCGCTTCACTGCCCCGTGTTTTTGTTCGTGCTGATCTAAGACCGTGAATTCGATGACGACGGTTTTCCCGACGGGGCTGGCAACCGCGTTCGGCGGACCGGGACGGTAGGCGCCGGAAGCGGCGCGTGACGTGCCCCGGGGGAATGCTGCGACTGGTTGGACTGAAGGTATTCTGGCGGCCGGGCGAAAGCCGAAGAAATCGCTTAGAGATTTATTTAGAGGTAGGCGCGAATAGTGGCGGACGAAAGGCATCCCGACGAAACCAGTCGGCAGGCTTCGCGCAGCGAATACCTGGCGGCGGAGCTTGGCCACACGGTCGATCACTGGGGCGAGCCGAGCGGGCTCGAGCGCGCCATGGCCGGGGATGACCCCGAATTCCGCGATCTCGCGGTGTCTCTGTGGCGGCAGGCCCAGATGGGCCGGTCGCTCACCGCGCAGCTCAAGGAGATGGAGCGGGAAGGCCTGACCGCCGCCGATCTCTGGGCCCCGGGCGTGACGGAAACCATGCCCACCGCGAGCAACACCGACGAGATGCAGCGCTACAAGAAGAAGCTTCTATTCCGTGCCAACCTTCTCGAAGCCCTGCTGATGGAAACCGTGTCGGAGCTGAAGCGTCTCGACTGGGTCCGCGCGAGCGACGCCGCGGACGCGTCGGACTGATCCGGCAAGCGGCAGAAGGCAGCAGCGCATGGCCCTGCGGGACCCCTCCGAACGCGCGTCCGGCTCCGGCGTCCCGGGCGCGGCGCCAAGCATGCGCGTGTTCGCGCTCAACCCGGCGGGCCTGCCCGACCCGGACCTGGCGATCGCCGCCAGCCGCGCGGGCGCCGTCGGCGTCCTGAACGCCGAATGCGGCGGCGATCCGGCCTGGGTCGAGCCCGCGCTGCGCCGGCTCGCGCGGTTCGGCGGCGACGCGATCGGGCTCAAGGTCTCCGGCGGCGATGCCGCGCTGATCGACGTGGCGGCGCGCCTCGGCGCGCGGCTCGGCCACCTGATCGTCGATCCTGCGACGATGTCCGCCTGCGGCCCCGCGCTCGCCGCCTTCCGCGCGGGCGGCGGGCGGGTCGGGCTCGAAATCGTCGAATGGGACCCCGGGATCGCGGCGCTCGCGGCGGGTGCCGACCTGCTCTGGCTGAAGGGCCACGAGGCCGGCGGCTTCGTCGGCGAGCAGACCTCGTTCATCCTGATCCAGAAGGTCGCGGGCCGCACGGACCTGCCGTTCTACGTGCGCGGCGGCGTCAACGAGCGTTCGGCCGCCGCCGCCACGGTGGGCGGCGCGGCGGGCGTGGTGCTCGACGATCAACTGCTTCTGCTGCGCGAATCCCCGCTGGCCGAGGCGCTGGCACCGAAGCTGCGCCGTTTCACTGGCATCGAAACCATCCTGATCGAGCAGTACGGCGCCGGCCCGTCGCTGCGCATCTGGCCGGTGCCCGGCCGCAGCGAGGCCCGCACGCTGGCGACCGAACACCGGCTGTCGGCCGATGGGCGGATCACCCCCGCGCAGGCGGCGCGCATCGGCTGGTCGGACGATCCGGCCAGCGCGAAGATCCCGCCGCTCGGCCAGGATGGCGTCGTCGCCCCGGCCTGGGCGCAGCGCTACGGCACGGTCGCGGCGGCGCTGCGCGGCCTCTCGGACGCAGTGGCCACGCTGCCGGCGAAGGCGGCGACGCGCCGCCTCTGCGGCCCCGGCACGCCGCTCGCGGAATCGCACGGCACGAAATACCCGATCGTGCAGGGGCCGATGACGCATGTCAGCGACCGCGTCGGCTTCATCGAAGCGGTCGCGGCGGGCGGCGGGCTGCCGATGGTCGCCGTCTCGCTGATGCGCGGCGATGCGGTGCGTAAGCTGCTGCGGGAGACCAGCGAACGCCTGGGCGACCGCCCCTGGGGCGTCGGCCTGCTGGGCTTCGTCCCGGCCGAGGTGCTGAAGGAACAGCGCGACGCGGTGCGCGACGCCAAGCCCGCCTTCGCGATCATCGCGGGCGGCCGCCCGGATCAGTCGCGCGAGCTGGAGCAGGCGGGCGTGCGCACCTACCTGCACGTCCCCTCGCCGGCGCTGCTCGCGCAGTTCCTCGAACAGGGCGCGCGGCACTTCATCTTCGAGGGGCGCGAGTGCGGCGGCCATATCGGCCCGCTCGCGAGCTTCGTGCTCTGGGGGCAGATGATCGACGCCCTCGTGACCTGCGACCTGCCGGAAAGCGAGCGGAAGAAGATCCACGTCCTGCTCGCGGGCGGCGTCCACGACGCGCGCTCCTCCGCGATGGCCGCCGTGATGGCCGAGCCGCTGGCCGAGGCGGGCATCCGCAGCGGCGTGCTGATGGGCACCGGCTACACCTTCACCAAGGAAGCCGTCACCGGCACCGCGATCACGCCGGAATTCCAGCGCATCGTCATCGAGGCGACGGCGACCGTGGGCCTCGTGACCGGCCCGGGCCACGCCAGCCGCTGCGTCTTCACGCCGTTCGCCGAAGCCTTCTGGGCGCGTGGGCGGGAGCTTGAGAAGTCCGGCGCCTCGGCCGAGGAAGTGCGCGCCGAGCTTGAGGAACTGTCGCTTGGCCGCCTGCGGCTCGCCAGCAAGGGCGTGATCCGCAAGCAGGCGGACCGCTCCGAACTGCGCGAGGCGCCGGTCGAGGAGCAGCGCGAAGGCGGCATGTACATGATTGGCCAGTCCGCCGTGCTGCGCGACAAGGCGATCACGGTGGCCGAGCTGCACCGCGCCGTCGGCGACGAGGCCGAGGCGCTGCTGCGCGAGAAGGCCGGGCTCGCCCCCGCCGCGCCGCGCCGCGCGGCGCCGCCGCCCGCCGACATCGCCATCGTCGGCATGAGCGCGATCCTGCCGGACGCGCGCACCTTGTCCGACTACTGGGAGAACATCCTCGGCAAGATCGCCTCGGTGCGGGAAATCCCGCCCGACCGATGGGACTGGCAGCTCTATTTCGACGCCGACCGCGGCGCGAAGGACAAGATCTACTCGAAGTGGGGCGGATTCATGCCCGACGTCACCTTCGATCCGCTGCGCTTCGGCATGCCGCCGGTGTCGATCAAGGCGATCGACCCGATGCAGCTCCTCGCGCTCGTCGCGGTCGAGGAGGCGCTGGCCGATGCGGGGATGCAGAAATCCGATCCGCGCCAGCGCGAACTGACCTCGGTCATCCTCGGCTTCTCGGGCGGGCTCGGCGAGCTTGGCGTGCAGTACGCCACGCGCGCGGAGATCGCCCGCTCGATGGGCGAGGCGCCGCCCGAGATGCTGGACTTCCTGCCCGACTGGGCGACCGACAGCTTCGCCGGGCTGCTGCCGAACGTGATGGCCGGGCGGATCGCCAACCGCTTCGATTTCGGCGGCTCCAACTACGTTGTGGACGCGGCCTGCGCCTCCTCGCTCGCCGCGCTGCGCCAGGCGGTGATCGACCTGGAGACGCGGCGCAGCGACGTGGTGGTGTGCGGCGGCGTCGATACCGTGCAGGGCCCGTTCGGTTTCCTGTGCTTCAGCAAGGCCGGGGCGATGTCGCCCAACGGCCGCTGCCGCACCTTCGACGCCTCGGCCGACGGCATCGCGATTTCCGAGGGCGTGGCGATGGTGGTGCTGAAGCGCCTCGCCGACGCCGAGCGCGACGGCGACCGCATCTACGCCGTCATCAAAGGCGTCGGCGGATCGAGCGACGGGCGCGGCCTCGGCCTGATGGCGCCGCTGCCGTCAGGGCAGAAGCGCGCGCTGGATCGCGCCTACGCGCAGGCGGGCTTCTCGCCGTCCACGGTCGAGCTGTTCGAGGCGCACGGCACCGGCACCGTCGCCGGCGACGCCGCCGAATTGCAGTCCCTGTCGGAGTTCCTGCGCGAACACGACGCGAAGCCGCGCCAGGCGGCGGTGGGCTCGGTCAAGACCATGATCGGCCACACCAAGGCCAGCGCCGGCATCGCCGGCCTGGTCAAGGTCGTGCTCGGTCTGCACCACCGCGTGCTGCCGCCGCACCTGGGCGTCGAGAAGCCGAACCCCACGCTTGCTCAGGACGACAGCCCGGTCGCGCTGCACCAGGAGCCGCGCCCCTGGCTCGGCAGCCCCGACACGCCGCGCCGCGCGGGCGTCAGCTCCTTCGGCTTCGGCGGCACCAACGTCCATGTCGCGCTGGAGGAGTATGAGCGCGAATACCGCCGCTCGGTCCGCAAGGCGCCGCGCGCGCGGTGGCCGGCCGAGCTGTTCGTCTGGCGCGCCGCCGAC
>JAFEFJ010000021.1 GCA_018240635.1 Pseudomonadota bacterium
CTACCGCCACCCCACTTTCTACGAAGTGCCCGAAGAAGTCGGCCATATGTGATCCGCGCGGGAGCGAGACAGATGGCCACGACCTCGATCTCGGTCGCTGAAACGCCGCTCGTGCTGTATGCGCTGCGCCGCGCCGACGACGCGCTGATCCTTGGCCACCGCCTTTCCGAATGGACGGGCCACGCGCCGATGCTGGAAGAGGAGATGGCGCTCGCGAATATCGGCCTCGATCTGATCGGACAGTCGCGCGCGCTCTATGCCTTCGCCGCGGAGCAGGAACAGGCAGGGCACGACGAGGATCACTACGCCTACCTGCGCGATGCGCCGCAGTACCGGAACCTGCTGATGGCGGAACTGCCGAACGGCGACTTCGCGCACACCATCGCGCGGCAGTTCCTTTATGCCGCCTTCGCCGATCCGTACTGGCGGGAGATGACGGGCTGCGCCGAACCGACGCTGGCCGCCATCGCCGCGAAGGCGGAGAAGGAGACGGCCTATCATCTGCGCCACGCCGCCGACTGGCTGGTGCGACTCGGCGACGGCACCGAGGAAAGCCAGCGCCGCGCGCAGGACGCGGTGGACGCGCTGTGGCCCTTCACGGGCGAGATGTTCGAGGCCGACGAAAGCGAGCGGACGCTGATCGCGGACGGACGCGCGGTGGACCCGGCCGCGATCCGCCCGGCATGGGAAGTGACCGTCGCGCGCGTTCTGACGGAAGCGACGCTGTCCCGTCCCGACGGCACCTGGATGCAGACCGGTGGGCGCAGCGGGCGGCATACCGAGCATCTCGGCCATCTGCTCGCCGAGTTCCAGCACCTGCAGCGCACCTATCCGGGTGCGACATGGTAGCCGCCGCAACCATCGGCGCGGATGCGCTGGCGCGGGCACGCGAAGCCGCTTCCGCCGTGGTCGATCCCGAAATTCCGGTGCTGACCATCGCAGATCTGGGCGTGCTGCGCGGCGTCGCGCTGGACGCGGAGGGACGGATCGAGGTGACGATCACGCCCACCTATTCCGGCTGCCCGGCGATGAACATGATCGCGATGGAGATCGAACTGGCGCTGGACCGCGCGGGGCTGCCCGGCGCGCGCGTGCGCACCGTTCTCTCGCCCGCCTGGACCACCGACTGGATGACCGAGGAAGGCCGCCGCAAGCTGCGCGACTACGGCATCGCCCCGCCGCCCCCGCCCGGCGCGGGACGCGGCGCGCTGTTCGGCGCTGGCGGCGTTTCGTGCCCTCTCTGCGGCTCCTCCGACACCGAGGAATTGTCCGCGTTCGGCTCCACGTCCTGCAAGTCGCTGTGGCGCTGCCGCGCCTGCCGCGAACCATTCGATCATTTCAAATGTCACTGACCGCTGAAAGCGCCGCGTCCGCCGCCGCGGCCGCGCCGCGCTTCCACTGGCTTACGGTCGCGGATGCGCGGCGCGAGACCGCCGATGCGCTGTCCGTCAGCTTCGCGCTGCCGCCCGAGCTGGCGCCGCTCTACACGTTCCGCGCCGGCCAATCGCTGACGCTGCGCACCACGCTGGAAGGCGAGGAGGTGCGGCGCTCCTACTCGATCTGCTCCGGCCCCGACGACGGCGAGCTGCGCATCGCGATCAAGCGCGTGGAAGGCGGGGTGTTCTCCGTGTGGGCGCAGGAGGCGCTGAAGCAAGGCGCACGCATCGAGGTGATGACGCCCACGGGTCGCTTCAGCGTGCCCCCGGCGCCGATCGCCACGCCGCGCGTCCACGCGGCCTTTGCCGCCGGTTCGGGCATTACGCCGGTGCTCTCCATCGTCAAGACCGTGCTCGCGCGCGAACCCGGCAGCCACGTCTTTCTATTCTACGGCAGCCGCGCAACCGGCGAGATCCTGTTCCGCGGCGCGCTTGAAGATCTCAAGGACCGCTACCTGGGCCGGCTCTCGGTGTTCCATGTGCTGTCCAAGGAAAGGCAGGACCTCGACATCCTGAACGGGCGGCTGGACCGCGAGAAGCTCGCCGTGCTGCTGAAGGGCGTGCTGGGCGGCGTGGCCGTCGATCACGCCTATGTCTGCGGGCCGGAGGGCATGATCGCGGGCGTGGAGGAGGCGCTCGGCGCGCATGGCGTGCCAGCCGATCGGGTGCATGTGGAACGGTTCACCTCGGCGCTCCTCGGCCGCCCCCGCGCCGCGGCGCCGGTCGCGAAGGATGCGCCGCCGCACGCGGTTGCCGAACTCATCATCGACGGCGCCCGCACCGAAGTGCCGGTGGCCGAAGGCGAGGCGGTGCTGGACGCCGCGCTGCGCGCCGGGCTCGACATGCCCTTCGCCTGCAAGGGCGGAATGTGCAGCACATGCCGCGCCAAGCTGCTCGACGGGCAGGTGGAGATGGCGGTGAACTATTCGCTGGAGCCGTGGGAAACCAAGGCCGGCTTCGTGCTCACCTGCCAGTCGCGCCCGACCTCGGCGCGCGTCGTGCTGGACTACGACACGCAGTAGCCGCCCGGAATTGGACAACCGGCCGGACCGGGGGTCTTATTTCCGCTTACGCCATCGAACGAAGAAGTGCGCGAGCGGAGCGGAGTGGGATGAACAAGGTCGATCAGGCCATGCTGGAGTTCCATGCCGGGATGCAGGCCCGGCGGGACGCCGAGGAATGGCTTGCTGGCTTCGAGGCGGCGCTGGCGTCCGGCGACGCCGCGCGGATCGGGATGCTGCTGCATGCCGACTGCCACTGGCGTGACATCCTGGCCTTCACCTGGCACCTCTCCTCGGCGCAGGGGCGGGACGCGGTCGCGGCGCGGCTTGCCGAGGGACAGGCGCGCACGCGGGCGCACGACTTCCACCTGCCGGCGGAGCGGCGCGCGCCGCGCCGGGTGAAGCGGCTCGGCATCGAAAGCGTCGAGGCGATCTACGAGTTCCGCACGGCGGAGGGGCGCTGCGCGGGCGTCGTGCGGCTGGCGCCCGATGCCGAGGCAGGCGGCGCGATGCGGGCGTGGCACCTGTCCACCACGCTCGAATCGCTCGCCGGGCACGAAGAGAAGATCGGCGCGAACCGTCCGACCGGTGCGGCCTATTCGCGCAACTTCGGCGGCGACAACTGGGCGGACATGCGGCGCAAGGCCGCCGCCTACGACGACCGGGAACCCACGGTGCTGGTGATCGGCGGCGCGATGGCCAACACCTTCCTCGCCGCGCAGGGCATCGCCGTCGGCAGGTCGCTGCAGGAGGCGGAGATGCACGACACGGCGCGCGAGATCCTGGCGAAGGCCAAGGCCGCGAACTGCACCGTCGTGCTGCCGAAAGATGCCGTCACCGCCAGGGAATTCGCCGCCAACCCGCCGACGCTGACGGTGGGCGTCGATGCGGTGCCGGCGGACTCGATGATCCTGGATGTCGGCCCGCAAAGCGTCGCCGACCTCGCCGCACGCCTCGGCGCGCTGAAGACGCTCGTCTGGAACGGCCCGCTCGGCGCCTTCGAAACGCCGCCCTTCGACGCCGCCACCGTGGCGCTCGCCAAGGCCGTCGCCGCGGCGACGCAATCCGGCCGCCTGACCAGCGTCGCCGGCGGCGGCGACACCGTCTCCGCCCTGCACCACGCGGGCGTGGCGGAACAGATGACCTACGTCTCATCCGCCGGCGGCGCGTTCCTGGAATGGCTGGAAGGCAAGACCCTGCCCGGCGTCGCCGCGCTGGAATCGTAGTCCCGCAGGATGGGCTTCAGCCCACCGACGAAGAGCGCAGCCCCGGAAAGGTAAAGCACCGCGCCGGCGAAGTCCGGCAGCGGAAACGCAGTCTCACGCGATCGCCGCCCGCGCCAGATCCCCGATGATCCGCTCGCCCTCCAGCGGATCGGCGATGCCGTGCACGAAGGCCGCGATCACCACCGGCCCCGCAGGCGTGAACACGTAGCCCACATCGTTCACCACGCCCGTGTTGGACCCGGTTTTCGTCCCCCAGCGCGGCCGCGCCTCGCCCTGCGGCAAATGACGCGCGATGCGCCGGTCGTTCTGCTGCTTCTCCATCAGCCCCAGCATCGCCGCGCAGGACGCCGGCGAAGCGGCGCGGTTCTCCAGGATCGCCTGCACCATCGCGGCATACTCGCCGGGATAGGCGACGTTCTCCGTCTCGCCCGGCAGCGCCAGCCGCCCGCGCATCGGGCGCCCCAGCACGGAGTTCGGCATCCCCAGCGACCGCATCGTGGCGTTCACCTCTCCCATTCCCACCCGGTCGATGAGGATGTTGGTCGCCGCATTGTCCGAAATGCTCATCATCAGATAGGCGAGGTCGCGCAGCGTCGGCGCCACGCCCGCATCCATGTGCATCAGCACGCCGGAACCGCCCGTGCGGTCCGCATCCGTCAGGGTGTGCCGCGTCTCCAGCCCGTGCCGCCCCGCATCCACCTGGCGGAACAGCGTGATCATGATGGCGATCTTCACGGTGCTCGCCGCGGGGAAGCCGCGTCCGGCGTTGTGATCGAAGGACGATCCGTCCGGACGGCGGACGGACAGCCCGACGGTCGCCCCGGCCGCTTCCGCATCGGAAAGAATCTTTTCGAACATTCTCATTTCCTCAACCGATGCGCTCATACCGCAGGCCGCGGGCCAGCCAGCAGCCGACATCCACGGCCTCGACGCGACCGCCAGCGTCGCGATGGAAGCGGAGCGTCCAGTCCCCCGGCGGGGTGTGATCCAGCGCCCGCGGACACGGCAGCATCCAGACGTCGCGCGCCACGCCCTCGAGAAACTCCATGCGTGCCTGACCGAGAAAGCCCGAGAACCCGCCGTACAGCGCGCCGCCCGCATCCGCGACGGTCAGCTCGGCATCCAGCTCCGCGCAGCGGAAGCGGCCCGCGACGTCGCTGGCCGGTTCACCGTCGCATGGGCGCAGCAGCGAGCTTTGATTTTCCGACGGCCGGTCCATCCACAAGCCGTCCTCGCCGGCGCGCAGGCGCGTGTTGTCGCTTTCGGCGCCGCCATCCGGCGTAATGTTGAGAAGGTCGGGGTTCTGGCCGTAGCGCAGGCGCACCTGCCCGTTCGGCGCCGCATCAATCCTGACCGCCAGCCCGGTCTCCGGCTCGACATAGCGCCCAAGCCACGATGGCGCGGCCCCGACCGGCGGCTTCGGCCTGTCCTCCCCGAGCACCGCGGCAAGCAGATCGATCGCCGCGTCATGGGCATCGGAAAGGTGGTTGAACATGACGACGACCGAGACGCGCTCCGAAGGAACGTAGAGCCGATGGCTGCGCCAGCCGCGCAACGCGCCGCCATGCGCGGTCACCGCGCGGCCCATCTCCTTGCGCCGCCCGAGCCCGAACCCGTATGTCGCAGCCGCGCCGCAGGCGAAACTGGTTGCCGCCGAAAGCCGCGAGTACAGCGCGTCCGGATCGTCGCGCGTCGCATCGACGTGCCGCTCCCAGGCGATCATGTCCTCCAGGCTCGCGCCGAGGCCGGCATCCCCGGTCCACAGGATGCGGTTGTCCGCGACGCGGAAGCCGCTGGCCTGGGAGCCCTCGTATCCCTCGGTGCCGTCCGGCATCGCCCGCGCATCGGCGGCGAGGATCGCGTGCGGCATCCCGGCCGGATCGAAGACGCGCTCGCGCAGCAGCTCGCCGAAGCTGCGGCCCGTGCGCGATTCCAGGATGTCGGACAGCAGCCGGAAGTTCTGGTTGCAGTAGGAATACCGCGTGCCCGGCGCGAATTGCAGGCTCCGCGTCCCGCCGATCACGCGCGCCGCCTCGGCGTCGCCGAACGGCGTTTCCGGCAGCGCGCCGTGCAGCATCCCCACCGCCCAGTAATCCCGCAGGCCGGACTGGTTGTGACAAAGATGCAGCGCGCCCGGCGCGGCGCCTTCCAGAAGCGGCAGGCGGCCGCGCACGTCTCCGTCGAGCACCGACGGGTCGGGAAAGGCGTCGAGGACGGCGGCGCAGGTGAACTGCTTGGTGATCGAGCACATGCGGAACAGCGTGCGCGGCGTGAACGGGATGCGCCGCTCGGCGTTCGCCCACCCCCAGGTGTGCCGCACCAGCACCTCGCCGTCGCGCAGCACCGCGCAGGCGCCCCCAGGGCCGGGATAGGCCGCCGGCAGGGCGGCGAGGATGGAATCGAGGCGATCGGATTTCAGTGCGGGCATGTGCGTTCATCCCAGAGCCCAGGCAGGCGGTAAAGTGGCTCGCGGACTTCTCCGCGCGCCCGTCGGCCTCGGCCTTTCACCGCCCCTTAACCCGCGCCGCCTTACCCTCCCCGCATGGTTTCCCTCGGTCCCCTCGCCGCGGCGGCGCAGCGCATCGCGCAGTCGGGCGGCGTCTCCGGCCCGGCGCCCCAGGCGCCGGTGGAGCGCGCGCGCTTCTACGCTCCCGCCGCGCCCGGCGGCACGGCCGCCACCGCCGCCAAGCCCCCCGCCGCCGGCAGCACGCTCCCCGCGCCTTCCGCAACCCCGCCCAGCCCGAACACGCCGCGCGGCTCGCTGCTCGACATCAGCGTCTGACGACAGCGCCCCCGCCGTCCCGCCCTCGCCCGCATTCGACACGCCGCATCTGCCCCGCCGCCCGCCGTCTCGGGGATTGATCCGCCGCGGCGGACGGACCAGCATCCGGCCATGCCGTCCTTCGAACGCCGCATCCCCGAGGGCGACTCCCGCGAGCGCATGATCTGCGCCGATTGCGGCTTCGTCGCCTACGAAAACCCCAAGGTCGTCGTCGGCTCGGTCGTCGCCGATGGCGGGCGCGTGCTGATGTGCCGCCGCGCGATCGAACCCCGCCGGGGCTTCTGGACGCTGCCCGCCGGCTATCTCGAACATGGCGAAACGGTCGAGGAAGGCGCGCAGCGCGAGGCGTGGGAGGAAGCGCAGGCTCGCATCGCCATCGACGGCATCCTGGGCGTCTTCAGCATCAGCCGCATCGGCCAGGTGCAGATCATGTTCCGCGCCCGCTTCGCACCCGATGCCGCCGAGCCGCGCTTCGCCGCCGGCGAGGAAACGCTCGATGTCGCGTTGTTCGACTGGGACAGCATCCCCTGGGCGGAGATCGCCTTCCCCTCCGTCCGCTGGGCGCTCGACGCCTGGCGGGCGCTGGGCGACGCGCCGACCGGCGCGCCGGTGGGCAACCCGCCGGAGGACGCGCGCGGCACCCGCAGGATGACCGAAGGCGGCGGATGAGCGCACGCCGCTGGCTCGCGCGGCGCGGGGGCGCACGGGCGCTGCTGACCGCCCTGCCGATGCTCGGCCTGCTCGCCGCCGCGCCCGAACCCGGGCCCGATCTGCCGGCGCCCCCCATCCCGCCCGATGCGCCGCCCGCCGGCGCGCTCGCGCCCGTGCCTGACCGCAATCTGTCGCCCCCGTCCGCCGCCGGCGAGCCCGGCGTCACCGTCCGCCCGACGCTCAACGCCAATCCGCAACAGCTTCCCGGCGGCGATCCGGTCCCCGGCAGCCTCTATCAGCTGGAGCAGTCGCAGCGCCGCCAGTTCATCCCCAGCCCCGGGCTGCGCCTTTCGGTGCCGCTCGGTAAATGAAAATTGAACCCGGCATCCGGCATTGATCGGAAACGCCCTCGCGCGCCTCGGATCGCGGGAATGGTGGCCGAGCCACTCGCGCAAAGGTTGACGAGGAACGCCTGCAACGAATTGACTCTCGCCGCCGCCCGGCGAACTCTTCCCGCCTTCTCGGAAAGCCATGCTGCTGACAGACCGGCCAGTCAGGACGTCCCTCGACGAGGGTCCGCCCACGCCCGCCGCGCAGCGCGGCGCGCTTGGGCTTCCCGGGCGTCTGCTCGCGCTGATCCTGCTTTGCCTGCTGCCCGTCGTGGCGGCGGAAACCTACACCAACATCGACCTCCGCGCGCAGCGGCGCACCGAACTCGGCGACCTCGCGCGCCGCCAGGCCGAGTTGGTCGATCACGACATGGGCAGCCTGATCGGCAACACGGAACATCTCCTCCGGCTCGCCGGCCTCTCGCCCAACGTCCGCGCCCTCGATCCCGCCTGCGGCGGCGATCTCGCCCGCCTGCAAGCGGAACTGCCGGAATATCGCTTCGTCGCCGTGCTCGACGCGGCGCGCCGGATCGTCTGCTCGTCGCTCCCTGATGTCCCCGCGCTGGGCGCGGGCACCGTCCCCGCATGGACGGACGGCTGGGAGACGGCCGTGCCCGCCGCCGAGGGCGGCGCAGTGGTGGGCGATTTCGCCGTCCTGCCCGGCGTCGGGCCGGTGCTGCCGATCGCCCGCGCGCTCCACTCCCCGAACGGTGCCGGCGGCACGATCGTCGCGGCGCTCGACCTGCACTGGCTCAGCGCCCATCTGGCGACGCTGTGGCACGGCCGCACCCCACTGTCGCCGCGCAGCTCCGTGATCGTCACCGACATGGCGGGCGTCGTCCTCGCGCGCTACCCGGACGGGGATGCCTGGATCGGCCGCGCCCTGCCGCCCGCCGTGCGTCCCATGATCCAGGGCTCGAAACCCGGCGTCGGCTTCCTCGAACTCGGCGGCACCAACCATCTGGTCGCCTACGAGCCCGTCGGCGTCTCGCCGGTCGGCATCGCCGCGCTGATCGTGGCGGGCGGCGTCGATGTCACCCCCGGACTCGGCGCCACCGGGCTCAGGGAAATCCTGCTCGTGGCGGGCGCGTCGCTGCTCGCCATCGCCCTCACCGTGATCGCCGGGCGGCGCTTCTTCGTCCGCCCGATCGACCGCCTGCTGCAGGCGGCGCAGCGCTGGCGCGACGGCGACCTGACGGCGCGCGCCGAGCTTGGGGAGAAGGGCTCGGAATTCGGCCGCCTCGCCGCCAGCTTCAACGAAATGGCGCAGGCGCTGCAGGTGCGCGACGCCGAGCTGCGGATGCAGGCCGACATGCTGGAAGCCCAGGTCGAGGCGCGCACCCGCGACCTGTCGGAAACCAACAACCGCCTGCAGGTGGAAATCGCCGAGCGCGAGAAGACCGAGGCGGCGCTCCTGCAGGCGCAGAAGCTGCAGGCCGTCGGCCAGCTCGCCGGCGGCATCGCGCACGACTTCAACAACATGCTCGCCACCATCCTCGGCAGCCTGGAACTCATGGAGCGCCGCCTGCAACGCGCCTCCGCCGGCCAGGACACCGAGGAGACGGAGCGGCTGCGCGGCCTGATCGAACGCGCGACGGATGCGGTGCAGCGCGGCGCCCAGCTCACCGCAAGGCTGCTCGCCTTCTCGCGCCGGCAGCTGCTGATGGCGCGGCCCACCGATCTCAACCGCCTGATCGGCGATCTCGTCACGCTGGCCGCCAGCACGCTCGGCCGGCGCGTGCGCGTACGCACCGACCTCGCCGCCGATCTCTGGCCCGCGCTCGCCGATCCCGCGCAGGTCGAGGCGGCGATCCTCAATCTCTGCCTCAACGCGCGCGATGCGATGCCGGACGGCGGCGAGCTGACGATCGCCACGGGGCGGGAACGCGTGCCCGAACGCTCGGCGGACGGGCTCGCCGCCGGTGACTATGTGCGCGTCAGCGTGCGCGACACCGGCTGCGGCATGCCGCCCGACGTGCTCGCCCGCGCCTTCGAGCCGTTCTTCACCACGAAGGGCCCGTCCGGTACCGGCCTCGGCCTCAGCCAGGTCTACGGCCTCGCGCGCCAGTCAGACGGCACGGTGCGCATCTCCAGCACGCCGGGCGAAGGCACCGAGGTCGTCCTGCTGCTGCCCCGCGCGCGCGACGCCGCCGAATCGGCGGACCGTCCGCGCGACCGCGCCGCCGCCTCGCCGCCGATGCCGCGCCTCGCCGTGCTGGTGGTGGACGACGACGCCGCGGTGCGCCACGTCGCGGTCGAAATGCTCGTCGCCCTCGGCTGCGAGGTCATGCAGGCCGGCGGCGCGGAGGAGGCGCTGCACCTCCTCGACACCACCGAGGGGATCGGCCTGCTGCTGATCGACTACGTGATGCCTGGCATGAACGGCCTCGATCTCGCGCGCGAAGTCCGCCGCCGCGGCATCGGCATCCCGATGGTGCTGGAAACAGGCTACGCCGAACTCGGCGAGGGCGCGGAGGCCGACGCCTCGCTGCTCGAAGCGGTGCTGCACAAGCCCTTCACCATCCGCGAGTTGCAATCGATGCTGCTGCGCGTGCATGGCGCGCGCGTCGCCCAGGGCAACGTCGTGCCGCTGCGCGGCGCGATGCACGGCTGAACCCGGGACCGGAGCCTCCCCCGGCCCGGCGGGGCGGCCGCGGGGTTCATGTGCTTTTTGTCATCTTCACCGGATACCGCTTCTGAGCGTTTGCGCGGCACATGAACGGTACGTCATAGTCCGCCCGCCCAACGGTTGAATCGGCGGCACCGAGCTGCTGGCCCGCGCGGCGGACAACGGCGGACAACAACGACAAGGCCCACGCAGGACCGGGCCGAACAGGGAGAAGACGGCATGGTTGCCCAGTTCACGGCTGGCGTGGGCCGGCGGCGCCTGATCAAGGGAGGCGCGGCGCTTGCCGCGTTGCAGCTTGGCGCGCCCGGCATCATCAAGGCGCGCGGCGAAACCCCGATCAAGCTCGGCTTCATCGATCCGATCACCGGCAGCCTCTCGGCGCTCGCCGTGAGCGAGGTGGAAGGCGCGAAATACGCCGTCGCCCAGATCAACAAGTCGGGCGGCGTGCTCGGCCGCCAGCTCGACCTGCTGGTCGAGGATTCGGCGAACGACACCGGGACCGGCGTGCAGAAGGCGCACAAGCTGATCGAGCGCGATCAGGTCGATGCCATCTACGGCGACGTGAACTCGGGCATCGCCTACGCCATCATGGGCGTGACGGCGGAAAAGAAGATCTTCCACATCGTCCCCGGCGGGCACACCGACCCGATCACCGGCAAGGACTGCAAGTGGAACACCTTCCGCATCTGCAACACGACCGCGATGGACGCCGCGGCGATCACCAAGACGCTGGTGCAGAAATTCGGCAAGCGGTTCTTCTTCATCACGCCCGACTACGCCTACGGCCACACGCTGCAGGAGAACTTCGTCAAGAACCTCAAGGCGCTGGGCGGCGAATACCAGGGCGACATGCTGCCGATCGCCGCCTCGGACTTCTCGGCCACGCTGATCAAGGCGAAGGCGTACAAGCCCAACGTGCTGCTCAACAACATGGGCGGGCTCGCGCAGATCAACTGCATGAAGCAGTTCACGCAGTTCGGCATGCAGAAGGAAATGGCGCTCGGCGGCGCGCTGTTCGAGATCGAATCGGTGCTCGCCGTCCCGCCCGAGGCGCAGGCAGGGTGGTGGGACATGGAATGGTGGTGGGACCAGCCGGGCGTGCCGCACGTCGCCGAATTCGTGAAGGACATCAAGGCGGCCACCGGCAAGAACTACTGCTCGGCCCGCCACTGGTTCGGCTTCGTCGGCATCCATTCCTTCAAGATCGCCGCCGAGAAGGCAAAGAGCCTGGAGGCGATCAAGCTGGTGAAGGCGCTGGAGAACGAGCCGCTGCCGCCCGAGATCGCGCTGCAGAAGGAAAAGGTGTTCTACCGCGCGGGCGACCATCAGCTGATGGCCGGCATCTTCACCGGCGAGGTGCATCCGCCGAAGGGCGATCCGGCGAACGTCTTCTCGGTCGAGCAGATCGTTCAGGGCGAGGAAGCCGCCGGTTCGGTGGCAAGCACGGGCTGCCAGATGGCCTATCCGTCCTGACCGGCCGATAAGCCGAACGACCCCGCAGCGCGCCCGGCAAACGCCCGGCGCGCTGCGGCCATGCCGACGGGCCCCGACGGGCCGGCAAGACCAGAACGGGCGGCAGCGCCCGCGAACGAAGGGCAGGCGCGATGCTTCAGCTTGTACTGTTCAACGTCACCAACGGCCTGATCATCGGCGCGTTCTTCGTGCTGATGGCGCTGGGCGTGGCGATGATCCTGAACCTCTCCAACGTCATCAACTTCGCGCACGGCAACTTCCTCGCGCTCGGCGGCTACCTCGCCTACATGCTGGTGCCCTCGATCGGCTTCTGGGGCGCGCTGATCGTCGCGCCGCTGCTCGTCGCCGCCCTCGGCTTCATCGTCGAACGCCTGATGGTCAGGCGCGTCTACAACCGCGATCCGGTCTACAGCCTGCTGCTGACCTTCGGCCTCGCCTTCATCATCCAGGATGTCTGCCGCTACATCTGGGGCGTGTCGGGCCTGCCCATGACGATCCCGGACAGCCTCAGCCAGGGCCTGTCGAGCGACCTGTTCTTCATCACCGGCTACCGCATCTTCATGATGGCGATCGTCATCGTCTCGGTGACCGGGCTGTTCCTGTTCCTGCGCTACACCCGCCTCGGCACCCGCATCCGCGCCGGCACGCTCGATCTGGATACCGTCGCCGCCCTCGGCATCAACGTCCGCCTGCTGCGCTCGCTGAACTTCGCCGTCGGCATCTACCTCGCGGGCCTCGCCGGCGTGCTCGCCGCCGGGCAGATCGGCCTCAACCCCAACATGGGCGACGACCTGATGATGCCCGCCTTCATCGCCATCATCGTGGGCGGTGTCGGCAGCCTGACCGGCACGCTGCTCGGCGGCCTGCTGATCGGCGTCGCCTCGGCGCTTACCACCGTGGTGATGCCCAGCGCGCAGGAAGCGGTGATCTACGTCATCATGGCGATCGTGCTGCTCACCAGGCCGCGCGGCCTGATGGGCGAGGAAGGGATGCTGACATGAGCAGCACCGATCTCGGAGCGGCGGCGAAGCCCGCCGTCCCGAGCGCTGCCGGCGGGCGCGGCGGCGCGGCCGGCATCCCCTTCACCACCATCATCGTCTGGGCGCTGCTGCTGTCGGCGCCGATCTGGCTGCCGCTGATCGGCGGCTACACCGCGCTCGCCTCGCGCGTCGTGGTGATGGGCCTCGTGGCGATGGCGCTCAACTTCCTGCTCGGCTTCACCGGGCAAATGAGCTTCGGCCACGCCGCCTATTTCGGCCTCGGCGCCTACGGGGCGGGGCTCACGCTGCGCTACGTCGCCAATAGCACCGGGCTTGCGATGATCGACGGCATCCTGCTCGGCGGCGTGCTCGGCACCATCCTGGGCGCGCTGATCTGCAAGCGCCGCGGCGTGTATTTCGCGATGATCACCATCGCCTTCGGCCAGATCTTCTACTACATCGCCTATAGCTGGGACGGCCTCACCGGCGGGTTCGATGGGCTGCGCGGCTTCACGCGCCAGCCTATCGGCATCGGCCCCCTCGTCATCGACATTCAGAACAACGGCACGCTGTTCTACTACTTCGTGCTGGCCGTCTTCGCGCTTGCCACCGGCATCATGGCCCTGCTGCTGCGCTCGCCCTTCGGCCGCACCCTGCTCGCGATCCGCGAGAACGAACGCCGCGCGCGCTTCCTCGGCATCGCGGTCGACCGCCATATCTGGCTCTCGTTCTCGATCGCCTGCTTCTTCGCCTCCACCGCCGGCGCGCTGTTCGCGCTGCTCAACAACTTCGCCGATCCCACCTCGATGCACTACACGCTGTCCGGCATCATCGTGATCATGGTGGTGATGGGGGGGATGCGCACCTTCTGGGGCCCGCTGATCGGGGCCGCCATCTACGTCGTGCTGCAGGACTACATCTCCTCCATCACCGTGAACTGGATGAGCTTCATCGGCCTGCTGTTCGTGCTGGTGGTGATGTTCTTCCCGCGCGGCCTTCTCGGCATGATCAAGGCGAGGTCCGCGCAATGACGATGCTCGAAGCCCGCCGCGTCACCAAGACGTTCGGCAGCCTGGTCGCGGTGAACGACATCTCGATCAGCGTCGCACCCGGCGAACTGCGCGCCGTGATCGGCCCGAACGGCGCCGGCAAGACCACGTTCTTCAACATGATCACCGGCTTCTTCCCGCCGACGCGCGGGGAGATCGTGCTGCAGGGCCAGGACATCACCCGCACCTCGGCGCAGCAGCGCGTCAAGCTCGGCATGGCGCGCACCTTCCAGATCACCGAGATCTTCCCGGAACTCACGGTGCGGGAGAACGTCCGCATCGCGGTGGAGGCGGCGGACGGGTTCAGCCTGCGCGTCTTCGCCTCCCGCGCCGACCACGCGCGCCTCGCCGCCGACATCGACGCGGTGCTGGCGATGACCGACCTGTCGGGCAAGGCGGACCGGCTGGTGGGCGAGCTGTCGCATGGCGATCAGCGCGCCGCCGAGATCGCGATGGCGCTCGCGCTCAAGCCGCGCGTGCTGCTGCTCGACGAGCCCACGGCGGGAATGGGGGAGCAGGAAACCTTCCAGGTCGCCGGCCTGATCCGCCGGCTGCACAAGGACAGCCGCTACACCATCATGCTGGTCGAACACGACATGCGCGTGGTCTTCAACCTCGCCGACCGCATCACCGTGCTGGCCGAGGGCCAGATGCTCGCCGACGGCACCCCCGCCGAGATCGCCGACAATCCCGCGGTGCAGGCCGCCTATCTGGGAGAAGCCCATTGAGCGCGTCCGGCGTGAACGCCCTGGAGGCCGAGGGCCTCAACGCCTTCTACGGCAAGAGCCACATCCTGCACGATGTCGGGCTGGTGGCGGCGGACGGCAAGATCACCACGCTGCTCGGCCGCAACGGCGCGGGCAAAACCACCACGCTCAAGACGCTGATGGGCCTCGTGCCGCTGCGCTCGGGCCGCGTGAAGGTGTTCGGCCAGGAAACCACCCGCCTGCCCGCCTACCGCGTCGCGGCGATGGGCGTCGGCTACGTGCCGGAAGGCCGCCGCATCTTCGCCAACCTGACAGTGGATGAAAACCTCCGCGTCCCGCTCGAGCGGCCCGGCCCCTTCACCATCCCGCGCATCTACCAGCTGTTCCCGCGCCTTGCCGAGCGCAAGCAGAACCGCGGCCGGCAGCTCTCGGGCGGCGAGCAGGAAATGCTCTCGATCGCGCGCGCCCTGCTGCTGAACCCGCGGCTGCTGATCCTGGACGAGCCCTCGCAGGGCCTCGCGCCGCTGATCGTCAAGGAGGTGTTCCGCATCGTCGCGCAGATGCGGGCCGAGGGCATCGCCGTGCTGCTCGTCGAGCAGAACGTGCACGTCGCGCTGGATATCGCTGATGACGCCTACGTGCTCGACAACGGCACGATCGCCTGGCACGGCACGGCGGCCGAACTGAAGGCCGACGACGCCCGCATCCAGGCGCTGGCCGGCGCCACCGCCGAGGAATGGTCCTTCGACAACGCCGCCGCCTGAGGGCCCTCACCCTCCCGGCGCCATGCGCCGGGAGGGCGCGGGTTGAACCCTACGCCTTCTTCGCCCGCGCGATCGCCTCGCCGATCAGCGTCCGCGCCTCGTCGGCGTCGCCCCAGCCGATGATCTTCACCCACTTGCCGGGCTCCAGATCCTTGTAGTGGGCGAAGAAGTGCTCGATCTGCTCGACCGTGATCGGCGGCATGTCGGCCACCGTCCTGATCCGGTCGTAGCGCCGCGTCAGCTTGTGCGACGGCACCGCGATGATCTTCTCGTCGCCGCCGCCGTCGTCCTCCATCTTCAGCACGCCGACCGGGCGGACATTGATCACCGCGCCCGGGATGATCGGGCGGGTGTTCGCCACCAGCACGTCGATCGGGTCGCCGTCGTCGGACAGGGTGTGCGGCACGAAGCCGTAATTCCCCGGATAGCGCATCGGCGTGTACAGGAACCGGTCCACGAACAGCGTGCCGGCGTCCTTGTGCATCTCGTATTTGATGGGCTCGCCGCCGACGCCCACCTCGATCACGACGTTCACGTCGTCGGGCGGGTTGTTGCCGATCGGAATGGCGTCGAGGCGCATGGATGTCTCCGCAGGGCTGAAATCGCCCCCGGGCCTAGCCTAGCGGACCCGCGCGGATCAAGCCTTAACGCCCGGCGCCAACCTGGACGCCCCCACCCTGTCCCTCCCCCACAAGGGGGGAGGGGACGCCGCACCCTCCTCCCTCCCCGTGTGGGGAGGGCCGGGGTGGGGAGCGGCGGCTGATCAGGCCTTCACGAACGGGCAGCCGCCCTCGTTCATCGGGCGGAACGCCTGGTCGCCGGGGGTTTCGCCCAGCACCTTCAGGATGTCCCAGGAGCCCTTGCTCTCCGCCGGGGTCTTCACCTGCACCAGATAGACCGGGTGCAGCGCGCGCCCGTCCTCGCGGATCGAGCCGGGGCCGAAGCAGTCGTCGTCGGTCGGCATCGACTTCATCTTCGCGACCGTCGCCCGTCCGTCCTTCTTGGCCTCCGCCGCGCCCATGCCTGCGCAGGCCTTCAGGTAGTGCAGCACCGCGCCGTAGTTCCCGGCCTGCGTCATGTTCGGATAGATGGCGCCCGCCTTCGGCGCGATGCGCTTCTGGAACGCCCGCGTGCGGTCGTTCAGGTCCCAGTAGTAGGTGGTGGCGAAGATCAGCCCCTGCGCCACCTGCAAGCCCAGCGCATGCGCCGTCGTGCTCTGCAGCAGCAGCGGCACCACCTTCATCGTCTGCGAGACGCCGAATTCCTGCGCCTGCTTGATGCAGTTCACCGTGTCGCCGCCGGCGTTGCACAGCGCCAGCACCTTCGCGCCCGAGGCCTGCGCCTGCACCAGCGCCGAGGAGAAATCGGTCGTGTCGGGGAACGGATAGGGGATGCGCCCCTTCACGGTGCCGCCCGCCGCCTTCACGATCGCCGTCAGGTCGCGCTCAAGCTGCTGGCCGAAGGCGTAGTCGGCCACCATCATGAACCAGGTGTCGCCGCCCGCCTTCACCATCGACTGGCCGGGCACCTTCGACAGCATGTAGGTGTCGTAGGTCCAGTGGATCGTGTTCGGGCTGCACTGCTTGCCGGTCAGCTCGCTCGTGCCGCCGCCCGAGTTGAGCATGATCCTGTTCTTCTCGCGGCACACCGTGGACACCGCCAGCGCCACCGAAGACGTGGGCACATCGACGATCGCATCGACGCCGTCCTGGTCGATCCACTGCCGCGCGATCGAGGCGCCGATATCCGCCTTGTTCTGATGGTCCGCCGACAGCACCTGCACCGTCAGCCCGTGCGCGGAAGCGAACTCGTCCACCGCCTGCTGCGCGCACGCAAGGCTCGTCGGGCCGCCGTCGTCGCGATAGGTGCCGGACATGTCGTTCAGCACGCCGAGCTTGATGACGGGCGATTGCGCCCGAGCCGGGCGAAGGGAAGCCGCGAGCGGCAGGGCGGCCGCCGAGCCGATCAGCGCGCGACGCGAAATGCTCATGGTCGTTTCCTCGTTTCCATCGGTAACAGCGCGCTTACCGCACGCGCATCGGCAAGTCGAGTGACGCTGGATCGGGACAGGCCCGGACGGGCGGCGGATCAGCGCAGGCGCGTCGAATGCCAGTTCACCATCTGCCATTCGCCGTTTCGCCGCACCCACACATCGGTGAAGCGCACCGCGAAATTCATCGGCACGCCGTTCGAGGTCACACCGATTTGCGCGACGCCCGTCACGATCCCGGTCTCGCCGAAGACCTGCGCCTTCACCTCGGACGGCTCCAGCTTGGTGTAGACCACCGCGCCGGATTCCATGTTGCCGATCAGGCTATCCTTGGTGTCGAGCCGCGCCGAGGAATGGGTGTAGATCAGCTCGTCGCCCAGCATCCGGCGCAGCGCCGCGCCGTCCTTCGCCACCGTCGCCTTCATCCGCTCGGCGTCCAGCGCCGCGATGCTTGCCGCCAGATCGGTCATGCCCGTCCTCCCCAGTACTTGCCTGCGCGTCCGGCGCGCCGCCTCATTCCATCACGCCCAGGAAGCGCATCAGCGCCTCCATCTGCGTCTCGGTCATCTCGATGCCGCGCTGGATCGCGCAGCCGCGCGCCTGGGCCGCGCGCAGGAACGGCGTCACGTCGGGCTCGCTCACCACGTCGGCGACGTAGCAGCGCGGCTCCAGCTCCGCCATCAGCGCATCCGGAAGCGGCAGGCGCGGATCGCCGCTCATGCCGACCGGCGTGCCGTTCACCAGGAGATCGAGCCCGCGCAGCGACGCGATGCCCGGCACGATCTCGATGCCCCCGAAGGCGCCGCGCAGCGCCGCGATCAGCCGGTCGCGCTTGGCCGTATCCACGTCCTCGATCGCAAGCCGCGCAACCCCGCTCTCGCACAGCGAGTTGGCAATGGCCGAGGCAACGCCGCCCGCGCCGATCACCGCAGCCCGCGCGCCGGCGAAGTCCCGCCCGCGCCGTGCAGCGGCCCCGACGAAGCCGACGCCGTCCAGCATGTCGCCTTCCAGCGTGCCGTCGGGATGGCGGCGCACGATGTTCGTGGTGGACAGCCGCGCCGCGCGGTCCGTCAGCCGGTCGAGCAGCGGCGCCAGCGCCTGCTTGTGCGGCACCGTCACGCAGATGCCGCGCAGGTTGCCCCAGCGCCGCGCCATCGCCACCAGATCGGCCAGCCCCTCCGGCGCGATGTCCATCGGCACCATCACGCGGTCCAGCCCGCGCGCGGCGAAATGCGCGTTGATCAGGCCGGGGCTCTTCACCTGCGCGATCGGCGTGCCGATGATGACCACCACCTCCGTCGTGCCCGTCACCGGCACCGGCCGAGCCCCTTCTGCGCTCATCGGATCGCCAGAACCAGCTTGCCGCGCAGATGCCGGGCCTCGCTCACGCGGTGCGCCTCGCGCACGTCGTCCATCGCATAGGTCACGATCTCCGGCGGCCACACGGCGCCCGCCGCGAGCAATGATTTCATCCGTTCCAGATGCGCCCGGTCGCGCTTCACGTCGGGGCGCAGCGTGCGCACGTCGTCGCGCGGGATGACGTAGTCCTTCGGCGCCTCGGCGATCCACACCAGCCGCCCGCCCGGCTTCAGCACCGCGTAGGAGGAATCCCGCGCGCTGCCGCCCACCGTGTCGAACACCACGTCGCACGGCCCCGCCGCCGCCGCCACATCCTCCGTGCGGTAGTCGATGGCGCGATGCGCGCCCAGGCTTCGCACGTAGTCGTGGTTGGCGGCGCTCGCGGTGGTGATGACCGTCGCGCCCAGATGCCGCGCCAACTGGATCGCGAAGCCTGCGACGCCACCCGCGCCGCCCTGCACCAGCACCGTCTCGCCGGCTTGCAGCTTCGCCGTGTCCTCCAGCGCCCACAGCGCCGTCAGGCTGGTCAGCCCCATCGCCGCCGCCTGCGCGTGGCTCAGCGCATCGGGCTTGCGCGCGACGATCGCCGCCTTGATCGCCAGCCGCTCGGCATAGCACCCGTCGGTGCCCTGATCCGCCACGCCGAACACCGGATCGCCGGGCGCGAAATCGGTCACGCCCGCGCCCAGCGCCGCGACCGTGCCGGAGAAATCGCGCCCCAGGATGTAGGGAAACGACACGGCATAGCGCGCCTCGGCGCGGCGCATCTTCCAGTCGGCGGCGTTCACGCTCGCCGCGTGGACATCGACCAGAATTTCACCCGGCCCCGGAACGGGATCGGGCACATTCTGCACACTCAGCATCTCGGGGCCGCCCAGCCCCGCAAGAACCACGGCCTTCATGGGCGCCTCAGCCGCCGGTGAAGTTCGGCTTGCGCTTCTGCGCGAAGGACGCCACGGCCTCCGCGTGGTCGCGCGAGAGGTTGGACTGCGTCTCCAGGCTGATGCTCAGGTCCATCGTCGAATGCGCAATCTGCCGCAGCGGGATGTTCACCACCTGCTTCGTCCAGCGGATCGACTTCATCGCCCCGTTCGCGATCCGCTGGGCCAGGCCGTACACCTTCTCGTCGAGCTGATCGGCGGGAACCACATGGTTGATCAGCCCGATCCGGTGCGCCTCCGCCGCCGTCATCAGGTCGCCGGTGAACAGGAATTCCTTGGCACGCGCGAAGCCGATCAGTTGCGGCCACATCAGCGCGCCGCCGTCGCCCGCCACAAGCCCGGCGTTCACATGCGGATCGCCGATCTTGGCGTGATCGGCGGCGATGATGATGTCGCACAGCAGCGCCACCGTCGCGCCCAGCCCCACCGCGTGGCCGTTCACCCGCGCGATGATTGGCTTGTCGCATTCCAGCATGCGGAAGACGATGCGCTTCGCTTCCGGCACCGTGGTCTGGTCCCAGATTTCCGGATGGTCGATCTTCTGCTGCATGGCGATCACGTTGCCGCCGGCCGAGAACGCCTTGCCCGCGCCGGTCAGCACCACGACGTTCACCTCGGCATCGTCGGCCACGTCGTCCCAGATGCGCGACATGCTGCGGTGCATCTCGGCCGAAAAGGCGTTCATCGCCTCCGGCGCGTTCAGCGTGATGGTCAGCACCTTGTCCTTCTTCTCGCAAAGAAGGCCCGGATACTGGCTGTAGTCCACGGCGCGCGGCGTATAGGCCATCGGCGTCCCTCCCATCCCCGGAAGGATCACGCCGCCTTATCGGCCGAGCGTCAACCTGCGCCCCTCCGTCACGGCTGCACGAGCCGGATCATCGAGGCGGGCACGATGCCGCGCTTGCCGTTGTCCAGGCGCACGTCGTAGCCGATGCCGTTGCCGCTCGGCCCTTCGTGCCGCCAGATCTTCGTGATGTGCCCGCGCACCCAGTCGCGCCCGTAGCGCGCCTCGATCGTGTCACCCACGGCGAAGCCGCCCGCCGAGTCGGCGCCCAGCGGCACGCCGGGCCGCACCGGCGCCTGCGGCGAGGCTTGCAAAGGCGCTGGCTTGCCCGCAGCCGCGGGGGCGACCCCGGCGGCAGCCTTTCCCGGCGGGCCGGGGCACAGCACTTCCCATTGCTGCGCGATCCCCAGCCCGTTGCTCGCGTTGTCGTCGCCCAGCACCTTGCCGTCCGGCCCGCGCCATTGCGTGCGGCCCCGGCCGATGCCGCTCTTCCAGATGCCCGCGAAACGGTAGGTGTCGCCGTCGATCGCCTTGATCGTGCCCGCCAGGCAGTCCGCGGTCGCGGTGTAGGTCGTCTTGGCGTCGTCGGACGCCAGCGCCTCGGCGACGCATTTCTTGTTGTCGGGGTCCCAGTTGGCGCACCAGTCCTCGGCCCCCTGCTTGGTGATCTTCGCCACCGCCGTCGAGTGCGCCGTGCCGAAGCCCGACGACTGGATGACGGTCGGGCTCAGGCACTTGGCGCACAGCGACAACCACGTGTAGGTCGGCCCCGCCGCCCCAAGCAGCAACGCGCCGGCGGCGAGCGCCGCCAGGCGCGCCTTCACGAAGCGGCCTTCGGCGTGCGCGTCACGCGCCGGAGCAGCTCCGCCAGGAAGGGCGCGGTGGTGGGGCGGCGCAGGCGTTCGTCGTAGCCCGCGAAGCGGCGCTCGTTCTCCGCCAGGCACAGCGCCATCAGCTCGCCGATCTTCACATCGACGTCGCTGACCGCCTTGCTGCCGGTGACGGTGAAGTTGTTGTCCTGCGCCTTCGGCTTGTCCTTCTCCTTCGCCTTCCCGTCATCCATGCCGCGCGCGATGCCGATCCGCTCCCAGCCCAGGAACGCCCACACCGCCGCGACGCGCGCCTCGAACACGATGCGCTTGTACCAAGGTAGCCGGGCGCGGTGCGCGGCCAGCCAGTTGGCGAACAGCAGGATGTGGCGGCATTCCTCCTGCATCACCGGCTCGAACGTATCGACCAGTTCGGGCGGGAAGAAGCCGGACCGCTTCGCCAGGGCGAACAGGCCGAAGGCGAAGAAGCTGTCGATGCACTCGGAAAACCCGGTGACGAGGTACGCCCACTCGGTGTCGCGCGGCTCGATGTAGGCAGGCTCCGGCTCCAGCGCGATGCCGTAGGCGGCGACAAGATTGGCCAGCACCACCTTGTGCCGCCCCTCCTCCCAGCCGTTCAGCCCGATCGCCTCGCGCCACTGCGGGTTGGTCACGCTGTTCGCGTAGGACACCATGCGCAGCCGCGCCTTGCCCTCGGTCTGCACCGCGATGTCCCAGATCGGCAGGCTGATCAGCCGCTCGCGCGCCTCGGGCGTCAGCTTCGGCCAGTCGATGATGGTGGGCTTGTACGGGTTGAACGTCTCGCGGAACATTCGCGCGACGGCCCGTTCATGCGCCTCCGTCCCCGGGCGCAGTTCCCCCGGCTCGGGCCAGCGCCAGTGGCGTGCCGCATGATCCGCGGCGGCGACGGCGACAGGGTCCAGGGTTGCGGAAGGAGAGAAATCGAGGCCGCCCGGCGGGGGCGAAAGCTCGAATTCGGCCCCGTCGGGGGCCGCGGCCGATGACGTCTGCATAGTCCCGCCCGTATAGCACGTTGCAGAAAACGGCGCATCCCTTCACGGGTTCTTGACGCGCGCTCTTGACGCGGGGCGCGCCCTCCGCGCCACGATGGGGCCATGAACAGCAATCCCTTCTTCGAGACCTGGACCACGCCGCACGGCGTGCCGCCCTTCGACCGCATCCGCGCCGAGCACTTCCCGCCCGCCTACGACCGGGCGATGGCGGAGCACGAGGCGGAGATCGAAGCCATCGCGCGGTCCAACGCGCCGCCCAGCTTCGCCAACACGATCGAGGCGCTGGAGCGCAGCGGCCGCCTGCTCAACCGCGTGCAGGCCGCCTTCTCCAACCTGAACGCCAGCCTCGGCGGCGCCGACCTGCAGGCGGTGGAGCGCGACTACGCGCCGCGCTACGCCAGCCACATGACGAAGATGTTCCTCGACGGCGACCTGTTCCGCCGCATCGCCGCGCTGCACGAGGGCCGCGGCGCGCTCGGCCTCGATCCGGTGCAGCACCGCCTGCTGGAACGCACGCATCTCGGGTTCGTGCGCAACGGCGCGGCGCTCGGCCCCGCCGAGAAGAAGCGCATGAGCGAGATCACCGCCCGCCTCGCCACGCTGCACACCGATTTCGGCCAGAACGTGCTGCACGACGAGAAGACCTGGCACCTGAAGCTGTCCGAAGCCGACCTCGCCGGCCTGCCCGATTTCGTCGTCGCCGGCGCACGCCAAGCGGCGGCGGAGCGCGGCATGGAAGGCTGGGTCGTCACGCTCTCGCGCTCGCTGATCGAGCCGTTCCTCGCCTTCTCGCCCCGCCGCGACCTGCGCGAGACGGCGCACCGCGCCTGGACCGCGCGCGGCGAGCATCCGGGCGAACACGACAACCGCAAGCTGATCCCCGAGATCCTGGCCCTGCGCGCCGAGCGCGCGCGGCTGCTCGGCTACGCCACCTACGCCGATTTCCGCCTCGCCGACACGATGGCGGGTACCACGGAAGCGGTGCGCCGCCTGACGGACGAGGTCTGGACCGCCGCCCGCCGCAAGGCCGCGGAGGAGGCCGACGCGCTGCTGGAACTCGCGCGCGCCGACGGCATCGCGCGGCTCGAGAAATGGGACTGGCTCTATTACGCCGAGAAGCTGCGCCAGCAGCGCTTCGCCATCGACGAGTCGGCGATGAAGCCGTATTTCGTGCTGGAGAACATGCAGCAGGCGGCCTTCGAAACGGCGCACCGCCTGTTCGGCCTGCGCTTCGCCGCGCGCCCCGACATTCCCGTCTATCACCCCGACGTGCGCGCCTTCGCCGTCCACGACGACGCGCGCGGGCCCGATCCCATCGGCATCTTCCTCGCCGACAACTACGCCCGCCCCGACAAGCGGTCCGGCGCGTGGATGAGCAGCTACCGCGACCAGGAAATGCTCGACGGCGACGTGATCCCCATCGTCGTCAACAACAACAACTTCGCGCGCTCCACGCCCACGCTGCTCAGTTTCGACGACGCCGAGACGCTGTTCCACGAATTCGGCCACGCGCTGCACGGGCTGCTGAGCCGCGTGCGCTATCCCTCGCAGTCGGGCACGTCGGTGCGGCGGGATTTCGTGGAGTTCCCCTCGCAGATCTACGAACACTGGCTCGCCGAGCCCGCGATCCTGCGCGCCTACGCGCGCCATTACGAAACCAACGAGCCGATCCCCGACGCGCTGATCGCGCGGCTGCTGGAGGCGCGCAACTTCAACCAGGGCTTCGCGACGGTGGAGTACACCGCCTCCGCCATCCTCGACATGGACCTGCACGCGATGGCCGATCCCGCCTCGCTCGACATCGCCGCGTTCGAGCGCGAAACGCTCGACCGCATCGGCATGCCGGAGATGATCGGCCCCCGCCACCGCCTGCCGCATTTCCAGCACCTGTTCGCCGGCAGCGGCTACGCGGCGGGCTACTACTCGTATCTGTGGTCCGAAGTGCTGGACGCCGACGGGTTCGAGGCGTTCAAGGAGTCAGGCGACGCCTTCTCGCGCGACACGGCGACGCGCCTGCGCTCGGTGCTGGAATCGGGCGACACGCAGGACCCGATGCAGCTCTACACCGCCTTCCGAGGCCGCCCCCCCGAAACCGCCCCGCTCCTCGCAGGCAGGGGGCTGTAGCCACACCGGCCCGAGCCTCCATCACGTGTAGGGTGGGCTTCAGCCCACCGCCGAACAGCGCCGTCACGCCGCGTCGCCGTTCCCGGGGCGCACGCGGCATCGGTGGGCTGAAGCCCACCCTACGTTCTCGCTGTCCGACTTGAGCACAGCGGAAACGAACGTCGAGGCGTCCAAGACAACGATCAAGCAGGACGCTCGGCCCGCCAGGCCTCAAGCTCGGCATCCACCTCGGCATCCTTCAGCCCACCCGCGCGGGCGTCGCGCTTCACGTCGGCGATCGCCTCGGCCAGCGCATCGCGCGCCCGCCCGCCGGTCAGCAGCCCGCTCAGATAGCGTCCCGCCGCCTCGCGCCGCGCCGGGCTCTGGAGAACCTTGGCGGCTTCGGCATCGAGCGGCAGCGTCACATCGACGGTCGTGTCAATGACAACGTGATCCTATCATACATCCGGCGCATGGGTCCTCGCCGATGCGCGCTACCCCGGTACCGTGCCGCGCACCGCCGTCGCGTGCGCGGGGTAGGTGATGCGCCCCTCGGCATCCGCCGGCAGGCGGGCGCGCATGCGGGCGCGCAGTTCCTCGATCTGCGCCGGGGACAGCTTGGCGAGCAGGCGGGGGAAGCTCGCGGCCTTGCTGGTGGTGTCCCACCATTCGTCGAAGTCGGCATAGGTGCGACGCACCTCGATCGGGTGCGTGGCGACATCGCGCAGCCCCGCTGCCGTCCACAGCGCAGTCAGGGCCTCGGCGCCGCTCGCCTCCATGCTCGGCGCCTGGGCCACCTTCTGCCCCATCGCCATCGCCTCCTGCCGCAGCGGATCGAAAGGCGAGCCGCCGTCCAGCAGGTTCCATGCGTAGGCGCACACGATCCCGCCGGGGCGTGTCACGCGCACCATCTCGGCAAGCCCCTTCGCGGGCTCGGGCACGAAGAAGATCACCAGCGCCATCACGGCGGCGTCGAAGGCGGCGTCAGCCATCGGCAGCGCCATCGCGTCGCCCGTCTCGAACGTCGCCCGCTTGTCGGCAAGCATGGCACGCGCGTGCGCGATCTGGCCCTCGGACGGATCGACGCCATGGATGGCGGCCGGGGCGCAGCGGCGCAGCAGCAGCTCGCTGAACGCGCCGCTGCCGCAGCCCACATCGGCCCAGCGCAATCCCGGCGGCGGCGCCAGCCAGTCAAGGAACGCCTCGCCCGCAAACCGGCTCCACACCCCCATGCTGCGGTCATAGGCCGCGCCGTCGTCAAACCTGATCGTCAGCTTGTCGCTCATCGCGGCGTCTCCATGATGATGCCGCCAATCCTACCGCACCGCGCCGCCGCCCTCCTACTTCACCGCCTCCACCACCAGGGCGCGGCGGGGCATGGCGGGGCGCACGCTGCCGAAGCGGGCGGCGATGGCGGCGGCGACCGCCTGCATCGCCAGATCCAGCCCGCCGGGCGCGGCCAGCTCGATCTCCGCGCGCAGCGGCGTGCCGTGGCAGTAGGACAGCGCCACCTCGTCGGCCGAGGCGGCGTGCCACGTGGTCGTCACCCGGTCGATCGTGCAGTCGGCGAAGCCCGCCTGCCACAGGTCGCGGCGGATCGCGTCGGGGTCGTGATAGGCGAAGGGCACGCGGCGCAGGAAGCCGGGGCGCGGCACCGGCAGCAGCGCCGCCACCGCGTCCTCCACCACCGCCACGTCGGGATTTTGCTCGGCGCTGTCCCAGACGTTGAACAGGTAGCGCCCGCCCTCCTTCAGCACGCGCCGCGCCTCCCGATGGCCGGCGACGCGGTCGGGGTAGAACATCGTGCCGAACTGGCACACCACCAGGTCGAAGCAGCCGGGATCGAAGGGCAGCGCCAGCGCGTCCGCCTGCCGCCAGCCGACGCGCCAGTCGCCGCGCCGCGCCGCCGCGAACTCCACCATCGCGTCGCTCAGATCGGTCGCCACGATCGCCACCGACTGCGGCAGCGCGCGCGCCAGCGCCTCCGTCACGATGCCGGTGCCCGCCGCCACCTCCAGCACCTCCGCCAACTCCGGCATGCGCGCCCGCGCGGCGATGTCCTCCGCGTAGGGGCCGAACAGCGGCACCGCCCAGCGGTCGTAGAACGCGGCCATGTCGTCGGAGAAGATCGCGTCGCTGTTGGTCATGCCCGGTTCCCGATGAAGCGCGTTTAACTGCGCGCACTATTGGACCGGCAATCCTCAACCGGATGTGAGCAACCTCACCATTCCGTACTTTTCACGATCCCCCGGCCGCCCCGCCGCCACCATCTTCCGCCGGCCGCCCCGCCATCTTCCCCTTGGCAAGACCGCCTGCCCGCTGGTCAGATACCGGCAACACGGCCGGGACCGCGCGCCGTCACGCCAGCGCCGCGCGCCGCAACCACCGGCCCGGGAGGATGCGCATGGTCCATGTCCCCACCGGTCACCGGACGGCCGCGATCGTCGGTCCCTACGGCAGCGGCAAGACCACCTTGTTCGAGGCGCTGCTCGCCGCCGCCGGATCGCCCCGTAAGCGCGGCGCCGACCGCGGCGGGACCGAAGTCCACATCGCCAGCTGCACGTTCATGGACGAGCCCTGGACGCTGCTCGACTGCCCGGGCTCGGTCGAGTTCGCCCACGCCGCCGAAAGCGCGCTCGCCGTCGCCGACCTCGCCATCGTGGTCTGCGACCCCGCCCCCGCCCGCGCGCCCACCCTCGCGCCGCTCCTGCACGCGCTGCAATCCGCCGGCACGCCCTTCCTCGTGTTCGTCAACCGCATGGACCAGCTCGCCAACCCGGTGCGCGAAACCGTCGCCGCGCTTCAGGGCATGACCTCCCGCCCGCTCGTGCTGCGCCAGGTGCCGATCCGCGAGGGCGAGCACGTCGTCGGCTATGTCGATGTCGTCAGCGAACGCGCCTACCGCTACCGCAAGGGCGAGCCCTCCGACCTGATCTCGCTGCCCGCCGAGATGCTCGACCGCGAGAAGGAAGCCCGCGCCGGGCTCGTGGAGGTGCTGGCCGACCACGACGACGGGCTCTTGGAGAAGCTGGTGGAGGACATCGCCCCCTCCAGCGACGAGATCTTCGAGCGCCTGCGGCTGGATCAGTCGGAAGGCGCGGTCGCGAGCTGCCTGCTCGGCGCCGCCGAGCCGGGATGGGGCCTGCGGCGGCTGTGGAAGGCGCTGCGTCACGACACGCCCGCCGCGTCCGAAACCGCGCGCCGGCACGACGTGGCGGAACAGGGGCCGCCGCTCGGGCAGGTGTTCCGCAGCGTCAACACGGGCCAGGGCGGCAAGCTCTCCTGGACCCGCGTCTGGCGCGGCCCGCTGAAGGACGGCGCGATGTTCGGGGCCGCGCGCGTCGGCGGCCTGTGGAAGCCCGGCAACGGCGATCCGGTGAAGGTGGCCGAGGCCGCGACGGGCGAGATCGTCGCCCTCGGCCGGCTCGACGGCGTGCCCACCGGCGCCGTGCTCGGCGATCCGGGCGGCGCGTTCCTCGATTTCCCCGCCCCGCCCGAGCCCGTCTATTCCCTCGCCATCGAAACCGCCGACCGCAAGGACGACGTGCGCCTGTCGGCGGCGCTCAGGAAACTCACCGAGGAAGACCCCTCGCTCGGCATCGAGCAGAACGCCGAAACCGGGGAGACGGTGCTGTCCGGCCAGGGCGAGATCCATCTGCGCAGCGCCGTCGAACGCCTCGGGGCCGCCTTCGGCGTCGCGGTCAAGACGCATGCGCCGCAGGTGCCGTTCCGCGAGGCGATCCGCAAGCCGGTCCACCAGCACGCCCGCCTCAAGCGCCAGACCGGCGGGCACGGCCAGTTCGCCGACGTGACGCTCGACATCGCGCCCCTGCCGCGCGGCGAAGGGTTCCGCTTCGTGGACAAGATCGTGGGCGGCGTCGTCCCCCGCAACTTCATCCCCGCCGTCGGCGAGGCCGCCGAGGAAGCCGCCAGGAAGGGCGTCTTCGGCTATCCGGTGGTGGACCTCGAAGTCACGCTCGTCGATGGCGGCTTCCACTCGGTGGACAGCTCCGACATGGCCTTCCGCACCGCGACCCGCATGGCGATCCAGGAGGCCTTGCCCAAGGCCGACCCGGTCCTGCTGGAGCCGATCAGCCACGTGACGGTCAGCATCCCAAGCGACCACCTTGCCGCCGCCCAGCGCGTGCTGACCGGCCGGCGCGGCCAGATCCTGGGCTACGGCGAACGCGAGTCCTGGCCCGGCTGGGACGACGTGGAGGCCCTCGTCCCGCAGACCGAATTGCAGGACCTCATCATCGAACTCCGCTCCGCCACCATGGGCCTAGCAACCTACCGCCACCGCTTCGACCACCTGGCCGAGACGCACGCGCGGAAGTAGCGCCCGCGCCAACACCCCCTCTCCGCCCGCCTGCGGGGGGAGAGGGAGGGGCCCATCGCGCAGCGATGGGAGGGTGAGGTGGGTAGCGCCGTCCGAAAGTTGCCTGACAAAGCAAAAGAAACCCGCCGCCGCTGGAAGCCCCTTCTCACCCAACCCTCTCCGCCCAGGGGCGGAGAGGGCAAACTCTCCCCCCGTCTTTGGTTGCGTGCGCAAGGAATACGTGCACGGCCCGCCCGCGCGCG
>JAFEFJ010000220.1 GCA_018240635.1 Pseudomonadota bacterium
CGCCGCGGTGTGGTACTCCCTGTTCGGCATCATGTCGGTGGCCGAGGCCATGCGGTTCGACAGGTTGAAGAACGCGACCGTCTCGGACAGGTCGAACACGTCCTCCGCCGACAGGCCCGCTTCGCGCAGCGCGGCGCGGTCCTCGTCGCCGACCAGGTAGGGCGTGGTGGTCATCTTCCAGGCGTAGTCGAGCATCGCGCGCTGGCGGGCATCGAGCTTCGCGACGCGGTAGTTCAGCGCCATCATCTCGCCGAGTTCGGGATCGCCCGAGAGCTGCCGCACCGCCGCGCCGTGCGCGACGAGGCAGTAGTAGCAGCGGTTCGCGGACGAGACGACGACGGCGACCATCTCGCGCTCCAACTTCGACAGGCCGGAAGGCGAGAGCATGATCTCGTTGTACATCGCCATGAAGTTGCGCAGCCGCTGCGGCTTCAGGCTGTAGGTGGAATAGACGTTCGGCACGAAGCCGAGCTTTTCCACGCATTTCTTCCAGATCGCCTGGAGATCTTCGTCGAGGCCCGCCGGATCGGGAACGCCGAGGGCGGAGATGTGATCGGGTTGCGGCATCAGCTCAGCACCTCCTTGTTGATGACGTTCTCGGCGTTGGGCGCGCCGTCGAAGACGCTGAGCATGTTGCGCGCGGTGGCGACCGCCATCGCGGCGACCGATTCCACCGTGACACCCGCCATGTGCGGCGCGAGCAGCACCTGTTCAAGCTGGAACAGCTTGTTGTCGGGCTTCACGGGTTCGGAGTCGAACACATCGAGCCCCGCGCCGCGCAGATGGCCGGCCACCAGCGCGTCGTACAGCGCGTTCTCGTCCACGATGCCGCCGCGCGCGGTGTTCACGAGCCCCGCGCCGGGCTTCATCCGCGCGATGCGCGCGGCGTCGAACATGCCCACCGTCTGCGGCGTCTTGGGGCAGTGGATCGTGACGTAGTCGGCGTGCGGCAGCACGGCATCGAGGTCGGTCGCCACGCGGTAGCCGGCGGCGGCGATGGTTTCGGCCGGAACGTACGGGTCGAACACCACCACGTCCATGTCGAGCGCGGCGCAGCGCTTGGCCGAGCGGGTGCCGATGCGCCCGAAGCCGATCACCAGCGCGGTCTTGCCCGCGATCTCCCCGGGCAGGTTCGCCATCCGCTCGCCCCAGCGGTTGTGGCGCACCAGCGCATCGAGCGTGGCGGCGCGCTTGGCGAGCGCCATGATGAAGAACACCGCCTGCTCGGCGACCGAGGTGGAGTTCGCGGTGCCCGCCACCATCAGCGGCACGCCGCGCGCGGTCAGCGCCGGAACCTCCACCGCGTCGAAGCCGACGCCGATGCGCGCCACCACCTGCATCCGGGGCGAGGCGTCCATCTCAGCCTGGCGGTACGGCGTGAATGACAGCGCGATGCCCGCGGCTTCCGCGAGCAGGACATGCAGTTCGGCGGCCGGCATGGCGGGATCGTAGGGGCGCAGGTCGATGTCCTCGCGCGCCTTCAGGATGTCCATCCCCTGCCGGCCCATCGTGTCGGGCACCAGCACGAGCTTGGTGTTCGGAGCCATGCGGATCGTTTCCTTTGCTTCGGTATCGGCCCCCTCCCGCGCGGGGAGGGGGGGGGAAAGGGTTACAGCCTGGTGCGGGCGGCGATGTAGCCGCGGTTCCAGGCGGGGGTGATCATCACCTCGTTGATGCAGACATGCTTGGGCAGCGTGGCGATGTAGCGCACCAGGTCGCCGCAATCCTCGGGCTGCACCAGGCGCGCGCGTTCCTCGGGCGTCACCGGGATCGGGCGCTGATCGAGGATGGGTGTGGCGACCTCGCCCGGCAGCATGGCGGTGGAGCGGATGCCGTTGTGGCATTCCTCCATGTTGATCGTGTGGCTCATCGCCACCACGCCATGCTTGGCGGCGGTGTAGATCGGCCCCGACAGGCCGCCGATGAAGCGCCCGGCCATCGAGGCGGTGTGGACGATCACGCCGTCCTGCTGCTTGCGCATCGTGGGCAGCACGGCGGCGACGCAATAGAGCGCGGAGGACAGGTTGCCGTGCACCAGCGTGTCGATGCCGGCGGGCGTCAGCTTGTCCCAGTGGCGGTCCTTGATGTTCAGGCCCGCGTTGTTCGCCAGGATGTCGATGCGCCCGAGCGTGGCGACGATCCAGTCGGCGATGCGCTGCGGCGTGGCGGGGTCCATCAGGTCGCCCGGCTGCACATGCGCGGTGCCGCCCGCCTGGTGGATGCGCTGCGCGAGACGCTCAAGCGGTTCGGCGCGCCGCCCGGTGAGCACCACGGTCGCGCCCTCGTCGGCGAGCGCCACGGCCACGCCCTCGCCGATGCCGCTTCCGGCGCCCGTCACCCATGCGACCTTGCCGGCCAGTCGTTGCGCCATCGTCGTTGCTCCCGATCCTTTTTGCGGCCGGCGCCTTGCCGCGCGGGGCGGCGCCGGATAGGCAGCATTGAAGGGGTTTGCCGATGGGCCCGCAAGGTGCGGCCCCGGCGGCCGTGGGAGATGCGCATGATCACGCTGCGGGTGGACGACATGACCTGCGATGGCTGCGTCCGCGCCATCACCAAGGCGGTGCAGCGCGTCGATGCCGGTGCGTCGGTGACGGCCGACATTCCGGCCAAGCGCGTTTCGGTCGAGAGCAAGGCCGACGCGGACGCGCTGGCCGCGGCGGTGCGCGAGGCGGGGTTCGACGCCCGCCCCGCGTGAGTCCGGCCTACTGGCTGGACTGTTTGCCCGCCGCATACCCCTGCTGGTACGACGCCGCCTCGTTCTTCTTCACCTGATCGTAGATCAGGCCGCCGGCCAGGCCCGCCGCGGCGCCCGCCGCGGCGCCGAGGCCCGCGTTGCCGCCGATCGCGCCCAGCACCGCGCCCACGCCCGCGCCGCCCACCGTGCCGGTCAGCGCGCGCTGCTGCGTCGCGTTCATGTTGGAGCAGCCGCCCACCGCGAGGCCCATCGGCAAGGCCAGCGCCAGCGACAGCGCCACCGCCGTGCGGCCGCGCCGCGTCATCGCATCGCTCATCGTGTTCTCCCCGCTCACTTCTTGCCGCACGGGAAACGCTCGTGCAGGAAGCCCATCACGCCGTCGGCCGCCGGCCAGGTCAGACGCGACGGATCGGCCTTCGCCCAGGTCACGAACTCGGCGAGCGACTGATTGCGCGACGGCGCGGGATCGGGGAAGCAGAACAGCTTCGGGCGCTTGCTGGCGGCCTGCACCTCCATCTGCACGGACACCGCGCCCTGCGCGAAGCCGTGGCAGAAGTTCAGCGCCGCGGTCGCCATCGGGCCTTCCTTCGGATCGGCGCTGCACAGGTTGACGAGGTCGCCCGTGGTCTTGGCGGAGAAGTCCGCCTCCGACACCGCGAAAGCGGACGGTGTTGCAAACAAGGCTGGCGCGAGCGCAATGAGCGCCGCGGCGGCTGGTCGTGTGAGCTTCATGCTCGCTCCCCAAACTGAACCCGCATCGGGCAGGCATGCGCATCGCGGAGCGATGCCGCACCGGATGCAATCAATCCGGCAATGACGCGGCTTGGGCAACCCCCCTCTTCGTCCCTCTCTTCGCCCCCTCTTCGCCCGGAAGCACCCGCGCCCTATCTTTCCCGTATGGACATCGACCTGACCGAAGCCGAAATCCAGCGCTATGCGCGGCACATCCTGCTGCCGGAGGTCGGCGGCACCGGGCAGGCGAAGCTGAAGGCGGCGCGGGTGCTGGTGGTGGGCGCGGGCGGGCTCGGCTCGCCGCTGATGCTGTATCTCGCCGGCGCCGGCGTCGGCACGATCGGCATCGTGGACGACGACGCGGTGGACCTGTCCAACCTGCAGCGCCAGATCGCCCATACGACGGACCGCATCGGGATGAAGAAGGCGCGCTCGGCCGCGCTGGCGGCGCGCGCGGTCAATCCGCTGGTGGCGGTGGACACGCACGAGACGCGGCTGACGGCGGAGAATGCCGCGGCACTGGTCGATGCCTACGACCTCGTGTGCGACGGGACCGACAATTTCGCGACCCGCTTCCTGCTGGCCGATGCCTGCGTGCTGGGCCGCCGCACGCTGGTCTCCGCCGCCGTGCTGCGCTTCGAGGGGCAGTTGTCGGTGTTCAAGCCGCATGACGGCGGCGGGCCGTGTTACCGCTGCCTCTATCCCGAGGCGCCGCCCGAGGGGATGGTGCCGAGCTGCGCCGAGGCCGGGGTGTTCGGCGCCGTCACCGGCGTGATGGGCACGTTGCAAGCGACCGAGGCGCTGAAGGAGATCCTGGGCATCGGCGAGAGCCTGTCGGGCCGCCTGCTGATCTGGGACGCGCTGGCGACGCGCGTGCGCACGATCAACCTGCGCGCCGATCCCGCCTGCGCGCTGTGCGGGCCGGAGGCGACGATCCGCGACCTGTCGGCCCATTGCGGCACGGCCGCCGCCTCCTGTGCCGCCTGACGCGCTTCCCGCGCCCGCGCTCGGCATCCTGCTGATCTCGGGCACGCACGAGCGCGCGCATTACGCCTTCGTGATGGCGGCGGGCGCGGCGGCGCTGGGGCGGCGCGTCGTGCTGTTCGCGACGAACGCCGGCTGCCGCGCGCTGCTGGCGGACTGGTCCGGGCTCGCAGACGCCGCGCGCGACGCGCGCGTGGCCGCGGCGGGGGTGGCGGGGCTTGCGGAACTGCGCGAGGCGGCGCGGGAACTGGGGGTGCGGCTGATCGCCTGCGAGGCCGGGCTGCGTGCCGAGGCGATCGACCCGGCCGGGCTGTTGCCGGGGGTGGAGGTGGCGGGGATCGCGACCTTCCTGGAGGCGGCGGGCGCGGGCCAGATTATCTCGCTGTAACCTCGCGCCCCGGAAGGCGATGGCCGCTTGACCCGAGTCCGTCCGGCTTGGCACGCATCGCCCATGCGGCCGTTCCTCCGTCCGGTTCTTTCCTTCCTGCTGATGGGCATCGCCGCGCTCGCCGCGCCTGCGCTGGCGCAGGCGCCGTCCGCCCCGCAGGGCAGCAGCCTCGGCACGGCGAAGCAAACCCCGCCGCCCCCGCCGCCCATGGCGCCGCCCAAGGCCGCGCCGCGGACGCCGGTGCATCAGGACGGCAAGACCGCCGGGAAAACGCCGGTCGTGCAGCCGCACGGCCAGACCCATGCGCAGCCCGCCACGCCCCAGGCGGGCAAGACCACGCATCCCGCCGGAAAGCCGCCCGCCAAGCCGGCGCCGCAGGCCGCGCCCGCCCCGGTGCCGGCGCCCGCCCCCGCGCCCGCGGAAACCGCGCCCGCCGAGCCCGCCAAGGGCACCGCGACCGGCCTTCCGCTGCCGCGCTTCGCCAGCCTGCGGACGGACGAGGTGAACCTGCGCCGCGGCCCCGGCACGCGCTACCCGATCGACTGGGTGTACAAGCGCCGCGAACTGCCGGTGGAGATCGAGCGCGAGTTCGAGGTGTGGCGCCTGATCGTCGATCCCGACGGGGTGAAGGGCTGGGTGCACCAGGCGACGCTGACCGGACGGCGCAGCTTCATCGTCACCGGAACGGACCACACCCTGCGGCGCGACCCCTCCCAGACATCCGCGGCCGTCGCCATCCTCAAGCCCGGCGTGATCGGCCGCCTGCGCAGTTGCGACGCGGGATCGGACTGGTGCCAGGCGCAGGTGGGCGACTACCGCGGCTATCTGAGGCGCGAGGCGTTCTGGGGCACGCTGCCCGGCGAGGCGGTGACGCCGTAGGGCGGGCTTCGACCCACCGTCCCGAGGACCGTGTTGCGGTGGGCTGAAGCCCACCCTACGCAGCGGCGGCGGGAGGCGCTAAGCTCGGCGCATGGAACAGCCATCCCCGCCCCGCGCGATGCACGATCTCGGCGGCGTTTCGAAGTTCCTCTGCGAAGCGGTGGACATCGAGCCGCATGCCCTCACCGATTTCGACAAGGAGGTGGACGCGCTCGTCCAGGTCATCCGCCTGAAAGGCATGATGACGGTGGACGAGTTGCGGCGCGGGATCGAAGCGATCCCGGAGGAGCAGTATCTGCGCCTGAGCTACTATCGGCGCTGGATCCGCTCGCTGGCCGACAACCTGCTGGCGCGCGGCATCCTGACGGAAGCCGAGCTGCGCGCGGCGCTGGATCGTTCGTGACGGAGCGCAGGGCATGAGCGAGGGTTTCCACCCCGGCGCCACCGTGCGCGTGCGCAACGACTGGCCGGAGCTGCATGGGCCGGTGCATATCCGCACGCCGCACTACCTGCGCGGCCAGCGCGGCACCGTGGTGCGCCGGCTGGGCGACTACCCGAACCCCGAGGACCTCGCCTTCGCCCGGCCGGCGGCGCGCATCCCGCTCTATCACGTCGAATTCGACACCGATTCGATCTGGCCCGATGCCGGCCCGCACGAGACGGTGCTGGTGGAGTTGTACGAAACCTGGCTGGAGGCCGCGCCATGAGTGCCCTGCCGTATGCCGATCTGCTGGAAACCGACGGCGAGAAGCTGCTGGTCGCGCTGCGCGCCGCGCTGGAAGCCAAGGGCATCGTCACGCCGCAGGAAGTCGCCGAGCGCATCCGCATCACCGACCAGGGCTCGCCCGCGCAGGGGGCGCGGATGGTGGCGCGCGCCTGGACCGATCCCGAATACCGCGCGCTGATGCTGAAGGACGGCACGGCGGCGGCCGAGGCGCTGGGCATCGTCATGCGCGGCGCCCCGCCGCTCGGCGTGCTGGAGAACACGGCGGACCTGCATCACCTCGTCGTCTGCACGCTGTGCAGCTGCTATCCGCGCGCGGTGCTGGGCTATCCGCCGTTCTGGTTCAAATCCGCCGCCTACCGCGCCCGCGCGGTGCGCGACCCGCGCGGCGTGATCGGCGAATGGGGCACCGTGCTGCCCGAGCACACCCGGATCGTGGTGGTGGACTCCACCGCCGACTACCGCTGGATGGTGCTGCCCGTGCGCCCCGCCGGGACCGAGGGCTGGAGCGAGGAGCAGCTCGCCGCCATCGTGCGCGAGGGCGACATGATCGGGGTGACGGTTCCGGGGGTTTAGGGGCGCGGATA
>JAFEFJ010000221.1 GCA_018240635.1 Pseudomonadota bacterium
AAGGTCTACCAGGTGGGGCTGGCGATCTTCACCCTGGCCTCGCTGGTCTGCGCCTTCGCGCCCACGATGCCGGTGCTGGTGATGGCGCGCGCGGTGCAGGGCCTGGGGGCGGCCGGCATCATGAGCGTGAACACGGCGCTGATCCGCTTCGTCTTTCCGCGTTCGCAACTGGGCCGGGGCGTGGGATTCATCGCGCTGGTGGTGGCGACGTCCTCGGCCTCCGGCCCGTCGGTCGCGGCGGCGATCCTGTCGGTCGCGTCCTGGCACTGGCTGTTCCTGATCAACGTGCCGCTGGGCGTGATCTCGCTCTGGCTCGCGATGCGCGCGCTGCCGGCCACGCCCTCGTCCGGCCACAAGTTCGACGGGCCGGGCGCGGTGCTGAGCGCGATCACCTTCGGCCTGCTGGTGACCAGCGTGGACGGCATCGGGGGCACGGAAAGCCGCTGGATCCTGGCCGCGGAAATCGTGGCGATGCTGGTGGCGGGCACGGTGTTCATCCGCCGCCAGTTGCGCGTGCCGGCGCCGATCCTGCCGCTCGATCTGTTCCGCAAGCCGGTGTTCGCGCTGTCGGTCGGCACCTCGATCTGCACCTACGCGGCGCAGAGCCTTGCCTATGTGACGCTGCCGTTCGTCTTCGAGTACGTGGGCGGGCAGTCGCAGATCGCGACGGGGCTGCTGGTGACGCCCTGGCCGCTGATCGTGGTGTTCGTGGCCCCGGTGGCCGGGCGGCTGTCGGACCGGTATCCGCCGACGGTGCTGGGCGCGCTCGGTTTGCTGGTGATGACGTGCGGGCTGCTGACGCTGCTCGCGTTGCCGGAGCAGGCGGCCTACTGGAACATCGCCTGGCGGATGGCGCTGTGCGGGCTTGGCTTCGGCTTCTTCCAGTCGCCCAACAACCGCATCCTGATCGGCAGCGCCAATCCGGAGCGCAGCGGCGCGGCGAGCGGGATGCTCGCGACCTCCCGCCTGCTGGGGCAGACGCTGGGCAGCGCGATGGTGGCGCTGGTGTTCGGGCTGATGGGCGCGACCAACGCCGAAGGCATCGCCCGCGCCGGCACCGCGGCCATCGCGATCGCCGCCTGCTTCACGGTGCTGGGCGGCACGGTCAGCATCGTCCGCTGGCGGCAGGCGCGGCGGGTCGCGGCGTAGGGGGCGGGCGTCGGCGGCGGCGTAGTCAGGAGCAGTAGGGCAGCGCCGGCCGCATCCAGCTTTCGCAGAGCGGCGTGCCCCACATCCAGTTGCTCAGCAGCGGGATGAGGACCGCGATGCATAGGACAAGCACGGGGAAGCTCAGCAGCAGCACGGCCCGCATGGATCAGATCCCTGTCCAGACGGGTGTGCGCTTTTCGATGAAGGCGTCGATCCCCTCGGCCGCGTCGCGCGCCATCATGTTCCGCGTCATCACCTCGGCGGCGTAGGCGTAGGCATCCGCGAGCGGCATCTCGGCCTGGCGGTAGAAGGCTTCCTTGCCGATCGCGACCGTGAGCGGGCTTTTCGAGGCGATCTGTCCGGCGAGCGCCGCCGCCGCGTCGCGCAGGCCGGCTTCGGGCACGACGCGGTTCACGAGCCCGGCCGCCCTGGCCTGCGCGGCGTCCAGCATCTCGCCCGTCAGCAGCATCTCCATCGCCTGCTTGCGCCCCACCGCGCGGGTGAGCGCCACCATCGGCGTGGAGCAGAACAGGCCGATATTCACGCCGGGCGTTGCGAAGCGCGCCGTTTCCGCCGCGACGGCCAGATCGCAGGTGGCGACGAGCTGGCAGCCGGCGGCGGTGGCGATCCCGTGTACGCAGGCGATCACCGGCTTCGGCAGCGCGACGATGGCCTGCATCATGCGCGAGCACTGCGCGAACACCGCGGCGCTGGCGTCGCGGCCGGGATGGGCGCGCATCTCCTTCAGGTCGTGCCCGGCGCAGAAGGCAGGGCCGGCGCCAGCGATCACCACGGCATGGACCGAACGGTCGGCGGCGATCGCCGCCAGCGCGTGCTCGATCGCCGTCATCAGCCCGACCGAGAGGGCGTTGCGCGCCGCCGGGCGATTCAGCGTGAGCCAAGCGACGCGGTCGCGGTCCTCGCGCAGCAGCGGCGTGTCGGCATCGGTCATGGCGCGGTCCTCCGTCCCCGCCTTGTGCCACTTTGGCCGGGCGCATCAAAGGCGTATGAGGGCGGCTGCGGAGGCGCGGATGGCGGAACAGGCGGACCCGAACGATCAGGCGGCGGCGGAGGGGCCGGTGGGCGACCTGACGCTGCGGACGGTGGCCATGCCGTCGGACACCAATCCGCACGGCCACATCTTCGGCGGCTGGCTGATGTCCTTGATGGACCTGTCGGCCGGGATGGCGGCGGGCAGCCGCGCGCAGGGGCGGGTGGCGACGGCGGCGGTGTCGAACCTGTCGTTCCTGCAGCCGGTGCAGGTGGGCGACGTGGTGTGCGTCTACACCGCGCTGCGCCGCGTTGGGCGGACCTCCATCACCATCCATGTCGAAGCCTGGGTGCTGCGCCAGAACCGCCCGCCGCGGGTGAAGGTGACGGCGGCGGAGTTCGTGATGGTGGCCCTGGACGCCGACGGCAGGCCGCGCGCGGTTCCGCCGGCGGCGTAGCGCGGCGCGGCCCGCCCGCTCAGGCGCGCTGCGCGGGAACGATCAGCGCATCGACCGCGACGATCCGCCCCCCGTTGCAGATCAGCGGGTTCACGTCCAGCTCCGCCACCAGTTCGGCCTGATCGGCGATGAATTCCGACACGCGGCAGATGATCTCCGCGAGCCTGTCGCGGTCCACGTTCGGCAGGTTGCGGAACCCGTCGAGCAGCTTGCCGCCCTTCAACTGACCGAGCAGCGCGTGCGCCTGCGCGGCGCCGACCGGGGCGAGGTCGAGCGCCGTGTCCTTCATCAGCTCGACCAGTATGCCGCCCAGGCCCACCACGATCAGCGGGCCGAACAGCGGATCGACGCGCGCGCCCACCACCATCTCCACGCCCTGCGGCACCATCGGCTGCACCAGCACGCCGTGGACATGCGGGCGCGGCACGACGGCGTTCGCCTTCGCCATGATCTCGGTGAAGGCCGCGCACACGTCGTCCGCGGTGCGGAGGTTGAGCTTGATGACGCCGGCTTCCGTCTTGTGCGGCAGGTCCGGGCTTTCCGCCTTCAGCACCACGGGGAAGCCGAGCGCCGCGGCCGCATCCGTGGCTTCCTCGGCGCTTTGCGTGAGCCGCTCGCCCACCACCGGCACGCCGTAAAGCGCCAGCACCTCCTTCGCCTCGCGCTCGGTCAGCGCGCGCGCGCCGGCGGCGCGGATCAGCGCGGCGGCCTTGGCCTTGGCCTTCGCCGGGGACAGCCGCTCGGCCCGCGCCTCGGCGGTGTTGCGCAGTTGCGTTCGCCACCACCATGCCGCCATCGCCTGGAAGCAGCTTGTCGAGGAATGGAACAGCGCGACGTTGCTCTGCACCTCGGCTTCCTTCACGCCGGGGCCGTCGCGCCATTCGCTGAGCCAGAGGCTGCACGTCATCTTGCCGGCCTTCGCGGCCAGCTCGCTGAGCAGCGGCAGGCGCGCCGCCGCGCTTTCGATCGCGTAGGCGGCGGGCACCACGAGGGCCGCGTAGTCGGGATGGGCGAAGAACGCCTCGGCGCAGGCCTGCAACGATCCGGGCGCGGCGAGAACCTGCGCGGTCACGTCGCACGGATTGCGGGCCGCGCCGAATTCCGGGATGTGGCTTTCGAGGATGGCGCGCACGCCCTCGTCGGGCTGCGGCAGCGGCACGCCGAACTGCTCGGCGCGGTCGGCGGCCATGATCGCGGCCCCGCCCGAGGTTGCGAGAACGGCGACGCCCGGCGCGGTCATCGGCGGCGCCTTGGCGAAGAAGGCGGCGGTTTCGATCAGGGATTCGTAGTCGTCCACCAGGATCGCGCCGGCGCGGCGGAAGGCGGCGCGGTAGGCGGCTTCCGATCCGGCGAGCGAGCCGGTGTGCGACATCGCCGCCGCCGCCCCCTGCTCGCCGGTCGCCATCTTGAAGACGACCAGCGGCTTGTTCGCCTTCCACGCCATTTCCGCGGCGAGCAGCAGGCGCTGCGGCTCGGCCATGCCTTCGAACACGCAGGCGATGGCGGCGCAGCCCGGCTCATCGACCAGGAAGCTGACGTAATCGGCCATGTCCACGTCACAGGAATTGCCGGACGTGAACACATGCGTGAACGACACGCCGCGCACGCAGGCCTGCGCGAGCGTCATCCCGAGCGCGCCCGACTGGCTGATGAGCCCGATCGCGCGCGGGCGCGGCTTGTCGATCGGCGTGATCGACATGAAGGTGAGTTCCGCGCCGAGGTCGGCGTTCACCACGCCGATGCAGTTCGGTCCGACGATGCGCAGGCCGGTCGAGCGCGCGATCTCCGCGAGCCGCGCCTGCTCCTCGATGCGGTCCTGCTTGCCGACTTCCGCGTAGCCGGAGGCGAACACGATCGCCCCGCCCACGCCTGCCGCCGCGCATTCGCGCACGATCTCCTCTACCGCCTCGCGCGGCGTGGTGATCACGGCGCAATCGGGCACTTCGGGCAGCGCGGCGACGCTGGGATAGCAGGTCAGGTCGCCGATCTTCTCGTAGCGCGCATTCACCGGATAGTAGCGGCCGCCGAACTTCTTGAGGTTGTTCAGCACGCGCTCGCCGAACGATCCGGCACGGGTGGATGCGCCGATCACAGCCACGCTTTGCGGGTTGAGCAGGCGCACAAGATCGGCGTGCCGATAGACGGCGTTGCGGCGAGCGAGCATTGCGGTTCCGATTGACGTTTCCCTGCGCGGAATCATACTCACGGGTAACTGGGCCAGCAAGGCAGCCGCCCTGCGCGATGGCCGCGCGTGGCGGGAAGCAAGCGGGGAAGCGCCATGTCGCTGTTCGATCTTACCGGCAAGGTTGCGGTCGTAACCGGATCGACCAAGGGCATCGGGCTTGCCATCGCGCAGCGCATGGCCGAGCACGGCGCGAAGGTGGTGATCTCCTCGCGCAAGGCGGAGGTCTGCGAGCAGGTGGCGCAGGGCATCCGCGATGCGGGCGGCGATGCGGTCGCGATTCCCTGCCATGTCGCGCACAAGGACCAGTTGCAGGCGCTGATCGACGGCACGGTGGCGCAGTACGGCGGCATCGACGTCCTGGTGGGCAACGCGGGGGTGAACCCGTATTTCGGTCCGAGCCTGACGATGCCGGACGACGCCTACGAGCGGGTGATGAACACCAATGTCCGGAGCAATTTCTGGCTGTGCAACATGGCCGCTCCCCACATCGCCAAGCGCGGGGGCGGGGCGATCATCATCGTCTCCTCCATCGGCGGGCTGCGCGGATCGGACAAGCTGGGCGTGTACGGCATCTCCAAGGCCGCCGACATGCAGCTGGTGCGCAACGTCGCCGTCGAGTGGGGCCCGAAGAATATCCGCGCCAACTGCCTCGCCCCCGGCATCATCCGCACCGATTTCGCCCGCGCGCTGTGGGAGAATCCGGCCATCGCCTCCAAGCGCTGCCGCGAGACGCCGTTGCAGCGCCTGGGCGAGCCGGACGACGTGGCGGGCGCGGCGGTGTTCCTCGCCTCGCGCGCCGGCGCCTTCATCTCGGGCCAGACGCTGGTGATCGACGGCGGCGTGACCTGCGGATCGTTGACCTCGGAGGAGTAGCGCCATGACGCGGCTGACGCGCGAGGCCTGCGCGGCGCTGGACGCGGACGATCCGCTCGCGCCGTTCCGCGATGAGTTCCACCTGCCCGAGGGCGTGATCTACCTGGACGGCAACTCGCTGGGGCCGCTGCCGAAGGCGACGCCCGAGCGGCTGCGGCAGGCGGTGGAGCAGGAATGGGGCACCGGCCTGATCCGTAGCTGGAACGACGCCGGATGGATCGACCTGCCATTCTCGCTGGGCGACCGCATCGGGCGGCTGATCGGTGCGGGGCCGGGCACGGTGGCGGTCGCGGACTCCACGTCGGTGAACGTGTTCAAGCAGCTTGCGGCGGCGCTTGCGCTGCGCCCCGGCCGGCGCGTGATCGTGTCGGAGGCGACGAATTTCCCGACCGATCTGTATATGGCGCAGGGCTTGGCGGCGCTGCTGGATCGCGGCCACGAGCTGCGGCTGGTGTCGGCCGAGGAGGTTCCGGCGGCGCTCGGGCCGGACGTCGCGGCGCTGATGCTGACGCATGTCGATTACCGCACCGGCGCGATGCACGACATGGCCGCCGTCACCCGCGCGGCGCACGCGGCGGGCGCGCTGATGCTGTGGGACCTGGCGCACTCGGCGGGCGCGGTGCCGGTCGATCTGGACGGCGCGGGCGCCGATCTGGCGATCGGATGCGGCTACAAGTTCCTCAACGGCGGGCCGGGCGCGCCCGCGTTCCTGTATGTCTCCAAGGCGATCCAGGAAACCTATCGCCAGCCGCTGACCGGATGGCTCGGCCACGCCGATCCCTTCGCCTTCGAGCCGGGCTACCGCCCCGCCGCCGGCATCGCGCGCGCCACGACCGGCACGCCGTCGATCCTCGCGATGCGGGCGCTGGAGGTTGGGGTCGATCAGATGCTGCGCGCGCCCAAGGCGGCGCTGCGGGCGAAGTCGCTGGCGCTGGCCGAGACCTTCATGGCGGCGATGGCGCAGGAGACGGCGGGGCAGGGCTTCCGGCTGCTGACGCCCGCCGATGCCGCGCGCCGGGGCAGCCAGGTTTCCTACGCGCACGAGGGCGGCTACGCGATCATGCAGGCGCTGATCGCGCGCGGCGTGATCGGCGATTTCCGCGCGCCCGATATCCTGCGTTTCGGCCTGTGTCCGCTGTATGTCCGCCACGAAGATGTGTGGGACGCGGTGCGGACGCTGGCCGAGGTGATGCGCAGCGGCGAATGGCGCGAGGCGCGTTTCGCGCGGCGGGGGAAGGTGACGTAGCGGCCT
>JAFEFJ010000222.1 GCA_018240635.1 Pseudomonadota bacterium
AGCGCGGGCTTGCCGTCGTCGCGCAGCGCGATCAGCAGCGGCGCGTCGTCGGTGACGATGTGGCCCGCGTTCGGGTGCTCCGGGTCGTAGTCCCAGATGCGGTGCAGGTGGACGTATTCGCCCACGACGCGGCCCAGATTTTCCCATGCATCGCGCAGCGTCGCCTCGATCCAGGCCTTGTCCTTCTCGGGAAAGGCGGCGCGCAGATTGGCCTGGCCGATCTTGTGCGCGGGCAGCCACGGGCCGACGCGGCGCACGAACCGGCCGAAGCGATCCGACGCGCGGTCGGGATCGCCGCGCCGCAGCCAGGCAATAAGGGCGGCAAGCAGCCGTCCGAACAGGCGGTCGAGCATGGCCGGAGCGCCGCGACGTCCTACAGCGTGACCAGGATCTTTCCGAACACGTCGCGGCCTTCGAGCCGCTCGATCCCGGCCTTGAAGTCGTCGAGGCCGTATTCGGTGTCGATCACCGGCCGCACGCCCTGCGCGATGCGCGCGAGCGCGCGTTGCAGCGCCGAGATCGGCGCGCCGAACGATCCGATGATGCGGTATTGCTGCTGGAACAACTGCATCAGGTTCAGGCTGCCGATCGGGCCGGAGGTCGCGCCGCAGGTCACCAGCCGCCCGCCGCGGCGCAGCGACAGCAGCGAGCCGTTCCAGGTGTCCGCGCCCGTGTGCTCGAACACCACATCGACGCCCTTCTTGCGGGTGATCTTGCGCACAACGCCCTCGAACCGGTCGGTGCGGTAGTTGATCGTGTGATCGGCGCCGATGGCGCGCGCCTTCTCCAGCTTCTCGTCGGTGCTGGCCGTGGTGATGACGGTGCAGCCGATCGACTTGGCGATGCGGATCGCGATGGTGCCGATGCCGGACCCGCCGGCATGGACCAGGATGGTTTCGCCCGGCTCAAGCTGCGCGTTGTCGAACAGCATGTGCTCGACGGTGGCGTAGGCGACGGGAACGCAGGCGGCATCGGTCAGCGCGACGCCGTCGGGGATCTTCACCAGCAGACGGGCCGGGTGGTTCGCGAGGTCCTGCGCGAAGCCGTCCACATGGAAGCCGCGCACGCCCTGCACGTCCTCGCAGAGATTGTCCTGGCCGCGCTTGCAGAACCGGCAGTGCCCGCAGACCAGCGCGGAGAATGGCACCACGCGGTCGCCAGGCTTGAGCGCGGTAACGCCTTCGCCCACCGCGACGACCTCGCCCGCCGCTTCCGCGCCGACAGTCAGCGGGAACAGGCGCTTGGCGAAGGCCATGCCCCGGTAGCCCCAGACGTCGATATGGTTGAGCGAGACGACGCGCACGCGGATCTGCGCCTCTCCGGGGCCGGGCGGCGGCGGGTCGGGCCGCTCCACGAGGGCGAGGTCGCGGTCGGCAAGCAGTTGCAGGGCGCGCATGGCGGCAGGGTCCGGCTGTTAGTGAACGTCGGTAGAGCGGAAGTCAGGAGCGCGGCAGACCCACGCCGGCGGTCAGGCCGCCATCGACGGGGATCACCGCCCCGTTCACATAGCCTGCCTCGGGCGTGGTGAGAAACGCGGCGACCGCCGCGATCTCCTCCGGCCGGGCGAAGCGGCCGGCCGGCACCCGCGCCTCGGTCGCCGCGCGCCACTGCGCGAAGGGCGCCATCATCTCGGTATCGACCAGGCCGGGCGCGATGTAGTTCACCGTGATGCCGCGCTTGGCGCTTTCGATCGCCAGCGTGCGCACATAGGCCAGCAGCGCCGCCTTGCTGGCGCCGTAGGCGGCGTTGCCCTGGCTGGCGGACAGGCCGCCGATGATCGAGCCGATGGCGACGATCCGGCCATGCCGCGCGCGCATCATCGGCCGCAGCGCGGCGCGGGCGATGCGGGCGAAGGCGAAGTAGTTCACCTGCATCACCCGCTCGGCCTGCGTCTGGTCCATCATCGCCGCGAGCGCGTCGTAGGTGGTGCCGCCGACCTGCACCAGCGCATCGAAGGCCGCAGTACCTTCCAGGGTTTCCGCGAAGGCGTCCACCTCGGCGCGGTCGGCGAGGTCGAGCGCCGCGGTTTCGATGGCGGCATTGGGGAAGGCGGCGCGCAGCTCCGTGACTTGCGCCGCGACGCCATCGGGATCGGAGCGGTGGGTGAACGTCACCGCGTCGCCGCGCGCGAGCAGCGAACGCACCACGGCGGCGCCGATGCCGCGCCGGCCGCCGATGACCAGCGCCCGCCTTGCCATCAAACGGGAGGCGCGGCCAGCACCAGGCAGACGTTCTGGCCGCCGAAGCCGAAGGAATTGGAGATCACCCGCCGCACCTGCGCATCGCGCGCCACGTTCGGCACGCAATCGACCGGCAGCGCGGGGTCCGGGATCTCGTAGTTGATGGTGGGCGGCAGGCGCTGGTGCTGGATCGTCAGCAGGCTGAACACCGCCTCGATCGTGCCGGCGGCGGTCAGCGTGTGGCCGATCATCGACTTGTTGGACGAGATCGGCAGCGATCCCGCGCGCTCGCCGAAGACCTGCGACACGGCGAGCCATTCCATCTTGTCGTTCTCGGGCGTGCCGGTGCCGTGCGCGTTGATGTAGTCAACCTGCTCGGGTCCGACGCCCGCATCGGCCAGCGCGTTGCGCAGGCTCGCGATGATCGGCCGCCCGTCCGGGTTGGAGCGCGTGCGGTGGAAGCTGTCGGCCATTTCGCCGCTGCCTTCCAGCACGCCCAGGATCCGCGCGCCGCGCGCCTTCGCGTGCTCCAGGCTCTCGATCACCAGCGCCGCCGCGCCTTCCGCCATCACGAACCCGTCGCGGTCCTTGCTGAACGGGCGCGAGGCGGCGGACGGCGGGTCGTTGCGCGTGGACAGCGCCGACAGCAGCGAGAAGCGGATGATGCTCTCCGGATTGATCGAGGCATCGGTGCCGACGCACAGCGCGGCCTCAGCCTCGCCCCTGCGGATCGCCTCGATGCCAAGCTGGATGGCCGTGCCGCCCGAGGCGCAGGCGGTCGAGGTCGCGATGGGCGATCCCTTCGTGCCGAATTTCACGGCGAGGTTCTCGGCGACCGAGCCGAACAGGAAGCGCTCGTAATAGGGCACGAACTTGCCGGTCCCGGCGGCGCGCAGCAGGTCGTCGTAGGAGACGGTTTCGTTCGCGCCGGAGGCGGCGGCGAGCGCCTGGCGCTGCGGCCATTCCAGCTCCACCGGCGGCAGCGCCATGAACAGCGGGCCGGGGAAATCGCCCTTCGCGCCGATCCGCGCGTCGGCGACGGCTTCCTCGATCACCAGTTCCGCGAGCTTCTCCGACAGCGCGGGCGCGGAGCTGTCGGGGACCGCGACGAAATCGACCGTCCCGGCGATGGTCGTGCGCATCCCGTCGGTCGGGAAGCGGGAGATGCGGGTGATGCCCGACCGGCCGCCCGACAGCGCGCGCCAGTTGTCGTCCTTGCCCTGGCCGAGCGAGGTCACGATCCCGGCGCCGGTCACGACGACGACCGGGCGGCCGTGCTTATCGAGGTTGCTCTGCGGCATCGCGGCCTCCTGTTACGGCGCGGCGAGCAGCGCCGTCGCCTCGCCCCGCCAATGGCCCCAGGACGTGACGAGAACCTGCCGCAGCGCATCGTCCATCGCCTGCTCCGCGGCCTCCAGCGGCGCGAACAGCCGCCCGCGCTGCAAGGACAGCGCCGCGAGCGCGACGGCGGCGGGGAAGGACGGTTCCAGGCTGTGGCCGAAGGCGGTGGCGGCGCCGCGGACCGGCAGGCCGAGCCCGGCGAGGAACTGCGCTTCCTCGGCGGTGGGCGCGGGCGCGCCGGAGGCGGCGGAGATGACCGCGGTGCCGTGCGTGTCGAGCGTCGGCGCCAGCGCCTTGAGCTGCGCCGCGGCGTTGGCGGCGGCCTCGCCCGGAAGGCGGCGGCTGCGGTCGGTGCGGACGCCGGCGATGCGGGCCAGCGGCGCCGCGCCGCGCGCCGCCGCGTGGGCGCGGCTTTCGATCACCAGGAAGCAGCCGACCGAGCCGAGCGCCATGCCCGGCCGCTCCGCCTGGCGCCGCCACAGCGGCAGCAGCGGCGCCTGGGTCAGCAGCCCGCCCATCGCGTAGTGCAGCAGCACGTCCGGCCGCTCGGCGTTGAAGGAGCCGCCGACCAGGAACAGGTCGCCCTGGCCCGCGCCGATCCGCGCGCAGGCGATGCGCACCGCGTCCGTGCCCGCGGCTTCCTCGCCCATGAAGGTGCGCGACGAGCCCACCACGCCATGCACGATCGAGATGTTGCCGGCCAGCAGGTTGGAAAGCTGCGCCAGGAACAGGGTCGGGCGCAGGTCCGACAGCAGGTGCTCGTTCAGATAGGCGCCCGGATTGGCCTCGCGCGGCAGGGCGGACAAGATCTGGCCGTCCACCGCGTAGTCCCGCTCGCCCCCGCCGGCGGCGACGATCATGTCCATCCGCGCGAGCAGCTCGGCATTGCCCTTCACCCCGGCCGCCTCCAGCGCGAGCCCGGCGGCGTAGGTGCCGATGCGCTGCCAGGGCTCCATCTGGCGCTGGTCGCCGCGCTTGGGGATCTGGCGGTCCAGCTCCACCGGCGCCATCGGATGCACGGGGAAGGGGGCGAAGCGCGCCTCGTCGATCGCGGGCGCGAACCCGCCCGCGCGGTTCAGCGCCTCCCAGTGCGCATCGGGGCCTTCGCCCAGGCAGGAGATCAGCCCGATGCCGGTGATCAGGGCATCGCGGTCATGCGGCATGGAAGAACGCCTCCGGGACGCCGATCCGCCGCGCGGTGTCCAGCATCTGGCCGCGCAGCGTCTCGTTCGGGAACGGCACGACGCGATACCTCACCTCGGCCTCGGCGGCGGTCTTGCCGCCCGAGGCGATACGGCCCTTCACCACCGCGTAGCCCGAGCCGTCGTGCAGCAGCTCGGCCTCCGCCTGCAACGCCGCGCCGGGGGCGACGAAGGCGCGCATCTTGGCTTCCTTGACCTGCGCCAGGAACGGCATCGAGGCGAAGCGCAGGGTGGCGAGCACCAGCCAGCCGCCGGTCTGCGCCATGGTTTCGATCATCAGCACGCCCGGCATGATCGGGTGGCCCGGGAAATGCCCCTCGAAGATCGGGCTTTCGTCGGGCACCTGGCAGTCCGCGGCGATCTGCCGTGCGTCGGTGTCGAGCCGGGTGATCCGGTCGACCATCTGGAAATACTCGAGGCGCATGGCGCGTCGAGGCGGTCAGGCCGCCTTGGCGGCGACCAGGGCGTCGATGTTGTCGCAGAGGTCCTTCAGCACGAAGTAACGGTCGGACGAAACCTTCCCGTCGTTCACTTCCTGCGTCCACTGCTCCAGCGGCATCTTGATCCCGAACGCCTTGTCGATCGCGAAGGCCACGTCCAGGAAGTCCAGGCTGTCGATGCCCAGATCGTTGATCGCATGGCTTTCGGGCGTGATCTTCTCACGGGGAATGTCGCAGGTCTCGGAGATGATCCCCGCGACGGTTTCGAAGGTCGACGACATCGGCAAAGCCTTCCGAAGCAACGGAGAGCGGCAGGATCACGGCGACTCCGGCCGTCCTGCTGGTTAAGCGGCGGAGTAACCACAGCGGATCACGCGCCGCAAGGCCCTGGCGTCGGGCCGGCCCCGCGCCCGGCGCAACGCCGCGCCGGACCGGCGGACAGCCCGCGGCGCGGGCAGGCTACAGCCAGTGGGCCGGCTGCCAGACCCAACTGCCCGAAACGAGCGCCCAGTACCCGGGCATCCACTGGTTGGAATGCCCCTCGCTGGGGACGTATTCGCCCGGGCTCCAGACATAGGCGGAGCCGTCCCAGTTCCAGTGGCCGGGCTGCCAGATCAGCGGCGTGGTGGTCACCGGCGGCTTCGGCATGGCTTCCGCCTGCAACGGCGGCACCGGCGGGTAGGGATTGCCGGGCGTAACCGCGCATGCTCCCAGCATCATGTCGGCGGCCAGAGCAACGGCGAATAATGCATTGATTTTGCGAATCATCATTTTCTCTCCTGACCGGACGCGACGCTTCAGGCCGGCACCAGGACGCTGACCGCGGCCTGGGCTGCGATGCCTTCGCCGCGTCCCGTGAACCCCAGCCGCTCGGTGGTGGTTGCCTTGACCGAGATCAGCGACGGATCGACGCCGAGCAACTCGGCGAGGCGCGCGATCATGGCCGGGGCGTGCGGCGTGATCTTGGGCCGTTCGCAGATCAGCGTCACGTCGGCATTCGCAAGCCGTCCGCCGCGTGCGGCGATCCGTCCCGCCGCGTGTCGCAGGAAGCGGGCGCTGTCTGCGTCCTTCCAGGCCGCCTCGCTGGGCGGGAAGTGGCGGCCGATATCGCCCTCGGCGAGCGCGCCGTAGATCGCGTCGCACAGCGCGTGGATGCCAACGTCGGCGTCCGAGTGGCCGGCAAGGCCGCGGTCGTGCGGCACCGAGATGCCGCAGAGCACGAGCGGACGGCCCGCCTCGAAGGCGTGGACGTCGAAGCCGGTGCCGATCCGGGGCACCAGGCCGGGCGCCATCGCGCGTTCCAGCCGCACCAGATCCTCCTTGTAGGTCACCTTGATATTGTCCTCGTGGCCGGGGACCACCAGCACGGTCTGGCCCGCCTGCTCCAGCAGTGCGGCGTCGTCGGTCGCTTCCGCCATGCCGCCGGCGCGGGCGGCGCGGTGGCAGTCGAGCAGGACCGGAAAGCGGAAGCCCTGGGGCGTCTGCGCGCGGAACAGGCCGGCGCGCGGCACCGTGGCCTCGATCCGCCCGTCCGGCGCGCGCTTCAGCGTGTCGGCCACCGGCACGGCGGGGATGGCGCCCGGCGCTTCGGCCAGCGCGGCGACGACGGCTTCGACGGTGCCGGGCGGGATGAGCGGGCGGGCGGCGTCATGCACCAGCACGATGTCGGGGGCGAGCGGGGCGAGGGCTTCCAGCCCGGCGAGCACGCTCGCCTGCCG
>JAFEFJ010000223.1 GCA_018240635.1 Pseudomonadota bacterium
TTGATCGCCGCCGGAGGGAGGGCTACATCCGGCCCATGCCGAATGAAACGATCGAACCCGCCGCCGCGCCGGCCGCCGATCCGAAGGCGCTGCTGCTCGGCATCGCCGCGGACCGCACCGGCTACCCGCAGGACATGCTGGGCCTCGACCTCAACATGGAGGCCGATCTCGGCATCGACTCGATCAAGCGGGTCGAGATCCTGGGCGCCTTCCGCAAGACGCTGCCGGCCGCGGTCGGCGACGCGCTGGCGGGCCGCATGGACGATCTGTCGAAGGCCAAGACGCTCCAGGGCATTCTCGACGTGGTGGCCTCCGCCGCCACCGCCGAGGGGGGAGCCGCGCGCCCTTTTGATCAAGCCGGGGAAGGGCACGAGCAGGCTTCGGCCCCCCTTTCCCGGTCGCCTTCGTCTGCGCCTTCCGATGCGCCTGCCGCCGCGGCGGCGGCCCCGCTGGCCGCCCCGTTGGCCCGCTACGTCATCCGGCCCCATGCCGAGCCGCTGCCCTCGGGCGGCGCCGGCATGGTGCCGGGCGGGATGTACATCATCGTGCCGGACCGCCTCGGCGTCGCCGCCGCGCTCGGCGCGCGTCTCGAACTGGACGGGGCGCGCGTGCGCATCGTCCCCGAGGCGGTGATGAACGACGAGGACCTGCTGGGCAAATGGCTCGGCACGGTCCGCTTCGAGGACCGCATCCGCGCGGTCGTCGATCTGCGCCCGCTCCGCCGCCCCGATCCCGCCGACCAGGCGGACCTCGCGGCCTGGGGCCGCGCCATGACGGCGGACGTGAAGCAGCTCTTCCCGATCCTTCGCCTCACCGCGCCCGACCTGATGAACGGCGGCATCGTGCTGGTGGGCAGCGGCATGGGCGGCAACTTCGCCCGCGACGTGCTGGCCGATCCGCGCCGGGCGGACCTGTTCCCGGGCTCGGGCGGCGCGGTCGGGCTCATCAAGTGCCTCTCGCTCGAATGGACGGAATGCCGCTGCAAGGCGGTCGATCTCGACACCGATCTCGGCGCCGATCAGCTCAGCGAGCAGTTGCACGGCGAACTCGCCTATCCCGGCGGGCGCCGCGATGTCGGCTATCCCGGCGGCGTGCGCACCGTCTTCCGCACCGAGCCCGCCTCGCTCATTCCGCAGCCGCGCCCGATCGCCGCGCCCGACAAGGACTGGGTCGTGCTCGCCATCGGCGGCGCGCGCGGCATCACCGCCGAAACGCTGCGCCCCTTCGCCGAAGCCGGCGCCACCTGCGTGATCGTCGGCCGCTCCGCCGCCGCCCCGCCCGCCGAGGACCCGGCGCTCGCCGCGCTCGCGGACACGCCGGCACTGCGCGGCCACTTCCTCGCAGAGGCCAAGGCCGCCGGCGAACGCCCGCGCCCCGCCGCGATCGAGGCGAAGATCGCCGCCGTGCTGCGCGACCGCGAAATCCGCGCGAACCTCGACGATTTCCGCGCGATGGGCGCGGCCGTCGATCTGCGCGCCTGCGACATCCGCAACGAGGCCGACACCTCCGCGATGCTCCATGCGGTCTATGCGCGCTACGGCCGGATCGACGCGGTGCTGTTCGGCGCCGGGCTGATCGAGGACACGCTGCTCGTCAACAAGGAGATGGAAAGCCTCTCCCGCGTGTTCGACACCAAGGTGGACGGCGCCTTCGTGCTGGCCACGCGCCTTCGCCCCGAGACGCTGAAATTCGTCGCCTTCTTCACCTCCGTCGCCGGGCGCTACGGCAACCGCGGGCAGACCGACTACGGCGCCGCGAACGAGGTGCTGAACCGCTACGCGTGGCTGCTGCAGGCGAAATGGGGCGACGGCGTGAAGGTGACGGCGATCAACTGGGGCCCGTGGGCGAACACCACGCGCGGCCCTGGGATGCTGACGCCTGAAACCGCCAAGCAGTTCCGCGAGCGCGGCGTGTCGCTGATCGGGCCGGAGGAAGGCCGCGAGTTCCTGTTCCGCGAGCTTCTCTACGCCCCGCGCGATGAGGTGGAGGTGGTCGCCGGCGAGCATCCCTGGGAATACCGCGAGGCCGAGGCCGCGCGTCCCGCCGGCGAGCCCGCGCCCGCCGTGCCGGTGCCGCTGCTGCACACCGCCGCCATCGTCCCCGCCAACGGCAAGGGCCGCCGCTACCGCAAGTCCATCGACCTCGTCTCCGACCCGTATCTGGACGAGCACCGGCTGGACGGCCGCCCCGTGCTGCCCTTCGCCTGCGCGACCGAATACATGGCCGAGGCCGCTGCGATGCTCGCGGGCGCGCCGGTGCGCGCGCTGACCGGCGTGCGCCTGCTGAACGGGCTCGTGCTGCGCGACCGGCCGATCGAGGTCGAGATCGCCTGCCAGCAATCGGCCGACGGCGCGACGGCGGCGATGGAGATCGTCACGCCTGCGCCGAAGCCGCGCGCCGCCTACCGCGCGGTCGCCGAGTTCGGGCCGATCCCGCAGGCCGGTGGCAGCGCGCGGCTGGGCGAGCCGGTCGCGGCGCTGCCCGCCGATATCGACGGGATGTACCGGAGCTGGCTGTTCCACGGCCCCAAGTTCCAGACCGTCCGCTCGGTGCTGTCGATGGGCGAGAGCCGCATCGTCGCGCACGCCACCGCCTCCCGCCCCGGCGACTTCTATCCGCCCGCGCAGGGGCAGGACTGGATCTTCGATCCGGGCCTGGTGGACGGCGCGATGCAGTTGGTGTTCGCCTGGTCGCGGCGCTTCCGCGACGGCGCCTGCCTGCCCACCGGCATCGGCCGCGTCTCCCGCTTCGGCGACGGGCCGCTGCGCGGCGACGTGACGCTGTTCGTCAATGTCGGCGCCGATGAAACCGACTCGCTGATCCGCTGGGGCTTCGAGGCGGTGGATCCCGAAGGCCGCACCCGCCTGATGGTGGAAGGCGGGGAGGCGTGGATCGATCCGCAGCTCAAGCGGCTGGGCGGCGGCTGGGCGGGCGGATTGCCGCTGAGCGTGGAGGCGTGACCGTGGGTACTCCGGACGACATCGCCATCATCGGCATGTCGGGCACCTTCGCGGGCGCGCCCGACGTGCCGGCGTTCTGGTCCAACATCCTCGGCAAGGTCGATGCCGTGCGCGAGGCGCCGCCCGACTGGCTGGGCGACGACAGCCTGTTCGACGAAGCGGCGCAGGCGCCGAACGGCCCGCCGCGCGTCTATACCCGCGCCGGCGGCTTCCTGGGCGACATCGCGCGCTTCGACCCGCGCCCTTACGGCACGATGCCCGTCGCCATCGACGGATCGGAGCCCGACCAGTTTCTGGCGCTGAAAGGCGCCACCGCCGCGCTCGCCGATGCAGGCTACGGCGCCCGCGATTTCGACCGCGAGAACACCGGCATCATCCTGGGCCACGGCATCCATGCCAACCGCGGCAACGTCAACGGCGTGCAGCAGGGCATCGTGCTGGCGCAGACGATGGGGATGCTGCGCGCCGCCTTCCCGGAAATGTCCGACAGCAGCGCGCAATCGGTCGAGAACCTGCTGACCCGCAAGCTGCCGACGCTGAACGTCGATACCGTGCCGGGCCTGGTGCCCAACATCATGACGGGGCGCATCGCCAACCGGCTCGACCTGATGGGGCCGAACTACATCATCGACGCCGCCTGCGCGTCCTCGCTCCTGGCGGTGGAGGCGGCGATCACGGAACTCCGCCGCGGCCGCGCCAACATGATGCTGGCGGGCGGCGTGAACACCAGCACCTCGCCGCTCGTCTACATGGTGTTCTGCAAGATCGGCGCGCTGTCCCGCAAGGCGCGCGTCCGTCCGTTCGACCGTTCCGCCGACGGCACGCTGCTCGGCGAAGGCCAGGGCATCGTGGTCCTCAAGCGCCTGGAAGACGCGCTGCGCGACAACGACCGCATCTACGCCGTCATCAAGGGCTCCGGCGCCTCGTCCGACGGGCGCGCGATGGGCCTGATGGCGCCGCGCCTCGAGGGCGAGGTGCTGGCGATGAAGCGCGCCTATCAAAGCTCCGGCATCGACCCGGCCACGATCGACCTCGTGGAGATGCACGGAACGGGCATCCCGCTCGGCGACCAGCTCGAAATCCAGTCGATCAGCCGCGTGCTGGGCCGCCCGCGCGGAAACGCGCCGGATGTGGCGATCGGCTCGGTGAAGTCGATGATCGGCCACTGCATCCCGGCCGCCGGCATGGCCTCGATCATCAAGATGACGCTGGCGCTGCACAACAAGGTGCTGCCGCCCACGCTCGCCGACGAGATCAATCCCGAACTCGGCCTGGATCAGACCGGGTTCTTCCTGAACACCGAAACCCGCCCCTGGCTGCACCGCCGCGATGCGCCGCGCCGCGCCGCCGTCAACGCCTTCGGCTTCGGCGGCATCAACACCCACATGATCCTGGAGGAAGCGCCCGGCACCGGCGCCGCCCCCACCGCCGCCTTCGGCCTGCGCGCGCCCGGCGCGCCGGAACTGTTCCTGCTCGCCGGCGACACGCGCGAGGCGCTGGTCGCCGCCATCCGTGACCTTGCCGCCGCGGCCGAGAGTGCCGATGCGCCGCCGCCGAAGGTGCTTGCCGCCGGCGCGGCGCGGTCGCTGGGCAGCGGACCGCACCGGCTCGCCGTGATCGCCTCCGACCTGGGCTCGCTGCGCACCAAGCTGCTGCGCGTCGCCGACCGCATCGCCAATCCCGACACCCACCGCCTGCGCGGGCGCGACGGCGTGTTCTTCACCGACGAGCCGATCGGCGGCAAGCTCGCCTTCCTGTTCCCGGGCGAGAACTCGCAGTACGAGAACATGCTGTCCGATCTCGCCATCGCCTCGCCCTCCGTGCGCGAATGGCTCGACCGGCTGGAAGGCCTGTTCCGCGACGAGCGGGACGTGCCGCACCGCTCGATGATGTTCCCGCCGCCGCTCGGCCTGTCGAAGGCCGAGCGCGAGGCGCTGGCCGAAAAGCTGCACCGCGTCGATTACGGCTCGGAAGCGGTGTTCTACTCCGACATGGCGATGTTCACGCTGCTGCGCGCGATGTCGATCAAGCCCGATTTCATCGTCGGCCACTCCACCGGCGAGAACGCCGCGATCATCGCCTCCGGCCTCGTGAAGACCACGCCCGACCAGGTCGGCGAGGTGATCCGCCGGATGAACGTGATCTTCCAGGGCATCGAGGACAGCAAGGTGGTTCCGAACGGAACCTTGCTCGCCGTGGGCGCGGCGGATCGCGGGTCGATCAACAAGGTGCTGGAGAAGCACCCCGAAATCTACCTGACGATGGACAACTGCCCGAACCAGGCGATCCTGTTCGGCTCGTCCAGGCTGATGGCGGAGATCGAGGCGCAACTGACCGCGAAGGGCGCGATCTGCAACGCGCTGCCGCTGTCCTGGGCCTATCACACGCCCTTCGTCGCGCCGATGGCCGACAAGTTCGTCAGCATGCTGACCGACGACGACATCGGCGAGCCGCTCGCGCCGGTCTATTCCTGCGCCAGTGCCGGCCCGTTCCCGAGCGCGCCGGCCGCGATCCGGTCCCTGCTGCGCGGCCAGTACGTTTCGCGCGTGCGCTTCACCGAAACGGTGGCGCGTCTCTATGACGACGGCGCGCGGGTGTTCGTGGAAGTCGGCCCCGGCGGCACGCTGACCGGCTTCGTCGGCGACATCCTGCGCGGCAAGCCGCATCTCGCCCTCGCCTCCGACAGCACGCGGGGTTCCAGCATGGAGCAGGTGCTGCACCTGCTGGGCCAGTTGTTCGTCCATCGCGTGCCGCTCGACATCGCGCCGCTGTTCGCCCCGGTGCCGGAGCCCGACGCCGCGCCGAAGCGCCCGGTCGAGGGGCCGGTTCTGAAGAGCGAACTGCCCTTCATCCATCTCGCGCCGGCGGAAGCCGGGCAACTGCGCGCGGCCCTGCTCGACGGCATCGCGCTGGCCCCGCCCGCGCAGGCGGCGCCCGCGCCGGCGCCCGGCATTGCCGCCCCGGCCGCCCCCGCGCCGGTCCCCGAATACGCCGCTGCCCCGGCTCATGCCGAGCCGGCGTACGAGGTCCCCGCCTATGCCGCGCCTGCCGCCACGGCGGCACCGGGCGGGTTCGCGCTGCTGAACGACTTCCTGCATGGCGGCGAGGTGGCGCCGCCGCCGGACGCGCACCGCGCGCTGGTGTCGGGCTGGACCGGGCGGCTCCCGCTGCCCTTCCCGGCGGCGGTCGAGTTCCTCAGCGCGGCGCCCCAGGCGCTGTCAGATCCCGCCTTCCCGAACGCCATGGCTCCGCTGCTGGCCGACGACGACATCGCGTATTTCATGCAGGTGATCGGCCCGCAGGGCCCGCGCCGGCAGCGCGAATGGCTGATCGGCCGCGCCGCCGCGCGGCTTGCCGTCGGCGCTTGGCTCTGGGGCCGCGGCGATGCCCCGGCCGGGCAGGCGGGCGAAATCACGCACGACGCGGAAGGCCGCCCCGTCCTCGCCGCGCCGGGCGCGCCGGATGCGGTGTTCCTGTCCGTTTCGCACAAGGACGGCATCGCCGTCGCCGCCGCGGCGGACCGCCCGGTGGGCATCGACCTCGAACGCTTCTCCGACCTGCGCGATCCGGACAGCATGGCGCAGGCTGCCTTCTCGGCGGACGAGGCGGGGCTGCTCGGCCTCTACAACGGCCACGCGGCGGAACTCGTCACCATCGCGTGGTCGGCGAAGGAAGCGGTCGCGAAGGCGCTCGGCCAGCGCATCCAGGGGCGCGAGCAGTCCTTCATCGTCACCGGCTTCGATCCCGGCAATTGCACGATCAGCGTCACGCATGACGGCAGCGTGGTCGATGCGTTCTACGCGATCGAAGGCGACTTCGTCTGCACGCTG
>JAFEFJ010000224.1 GCA_018240635.1 Pseudomonadota bacterium
CATCAGCTCGGCGGCGCCGGCACGGATCACCGCGCGCAGCACCGGGTCGAGCCGGTGCATCGGCCAGGCCGCCGGCAGCGCCTCGGCCGCCATGGCGTCGATCGCTTCCTGCCGGCGCGTGACCTCGCCCACGATGCGGGTGAACAGCGGCACGTCCACCACGCGCACCCTTCCGTCCTCGAAGCCGTCCACGCCCTCCTCGGTCTCGCCGAGCCGGTGGCGGACGAACTGATCGATCACCGTCTCCGGGCTGTCGCCCGCCTGCTCGCACTGGAACAGCGCCTGCACCGCCGCGACCCGCGAGCCGGTACGCGGCCGCACCGGCTGCGGAACGCCTCTGGCGGAAGCCTCCGCCATCATGCCGCCCCCAGCCGCCGCGCCGCGTCGATCTGCACCAGCGCCGCCGCCGCCGCCTCGGCGCCCTTGTTGTGGCCGTCATCGCCCGACCGCGCTTCCGCCTGCGCGACCGTATCGACGGTCAGCAGCCCGGTGCCCATCGCCAGCGCGAAGGACAGCGCGACGTTCATCAGCCCGTCCATCGTCGCCTGGCAGATGAATTCGTAATGATCGGTCTCGCCGCGCACGACGCAGCCCAGCGCCACGTAGCCGTCGTGCCGCTGCGTGCCGCGCAGCGCGATGCGGATCGCCTGCGGCAGTTCGTAGGCGCCGGCCACGTCCAGCACGTCGAAGGTCGCGCCGGCCTCGCGCAGGATGCGCCCGGCGCCGCGCAGCAGACCGTCCACGACGGTCTTGTAGTAGGGCGCGCGCACGATCAGCAGATGCGGCGGCGGGCCCTGCACCTTGGGCGCCGACGGAAGCGGCGCGTCCTGCGTGCTCATCGGATGCTGCTCATCGCTCGGGCCTCATTCGGCATCGGGTTCCTCGATGGCGCGCTGCTCGACGATGTTCAGGCCGTAGCCTTCGAGACCGACGATGGTGCGGTGCGTGTTCGACAGCAGCACCATGTCGCGCACGCCGAGATCGAGCAGGATCTGCGCGCCGATGCCGTAGTCGCGCAGCTCGCCGGGCGGGCGGCGCTGGGTCTGCGAGAGCATGCCGACGCGCTCCGACAGGGCGGTCGCGCGATGCTCGCGGATCAGCACCAGCGCGCCGCGCCCTTCGTTGGCGATCATCTGCATCGCGTTGTGCAGGCTGATCCAGTGCGAGCCGCCGGTCATGTCGTCCAGCAGATCGACCTGGTGCATGCGGATCAGCGGCGGGTTCGGGCCGGTCAGGTCGCCCTTCACCAGCACCAGATGCTCCTGGTACTGCACGGTGTTGACGTAGACGATGGCCTTCCAGGTGCCGCCCGCGACATGCGCGAATTCGCCCTCCTGCACGCGGCGCACGAGGCGCTCGGTGCGGCGGCGATAGGCGATCAGGTCGGCGATGGTGCCGAGCTTCAGGTTGTGCCGCTGCGCGAAGGTCACGAGGTCCGGCAGGCGGGCCATCGTGCCGTCGTCGTTCATGATCTCGCAGATGACGCCTGCGGGATTGAGGCCCGCCATGCGCGCGATATCCACCGCCGCCTCGGTATGGCCGGCGCGCACCAGCGTGCCGCCCTCGCGCGCCATCAGCGGGAAGACGTGGCCGGGTGTGACGATGTCGTCGCGGCCGGCGGCTGGATTGACCGCGACCGCGATGGTGCGCGCGCGGTCGGCCGCCGAGATGCCGGTGGTGACGCCTTCCCGCGCCTCGATGGAGACGGTGAAGGCGGTCTGGTGGCGCGAGCCGTTCGACTGGCTCATCAGCGGCAGGCCGAGCTGCTCGACGCGCGCCTGCGTCATCGCGAGGCAGATCAGCCCGCGCGCGTGCCGCGCCATGAAGTTGACCGCATCGGGCGTCGCGAACTGCGCGGGGATCACCAGGTCGCCCTCGTTCTCCCGGTCCTCGTCATCGACCAGGATGAACATGCGGCCGTTCTGCGCTTCCTCGATCAGCTCCTCGGCCGAGGAGAGATACTGCGAGAGGTTGACGCTGGTGAGGTCCTGCATCACCGGAACTCCGCCAGGCGGGCGACGTAGCGGGCCAGCGTGTCGATCTCGATGTTGACGGGATCGCCGGGACGCAGCGAGCCGAAGCGCGTCACAGACGCGGTATGGGGGATGATGTTCACGCCGAACTCGTTCCGATCGACATCGTTCACCGTCAGAGATACGCCGTCCACGGCCACGCTGCCCTTGGCGGCGATGAAGCGGGCCAGCCGGTCGGGCACGCGGAAGCGCCAGCGGGTGGAGCCGTTCTCGGGCGTGGCGGAGACCGCCTCGCCCAGCCCGTCCACGTGGCCGGAGACCAGATGCCCGCCCAATTCGTCGCCGATGCGCAGCGAGCGTTCGAGGTTCACCTGGCTGCCGACTTTCCAGGTGCCGAGCGTGGTGAGCGACAACGTCTCGGCCGAGGCTTCCACGGCAAACCAGTCGGGGCCGAGCTCGATCGCGGTCAGGCAGCAGCCCGAGCAGGCGATGGAGGCGCCGACGGCGATCTGCGCCGTGTCGGGCCAGGGCGCCGTGATGGTCAGGCGCATGTCGTGGCCGTCGCCGATCGGCACGATGCCGCGCACGGTGCCAAGGGCGGTGATGATGCCGGTGAACATTCAGGCGGTCCTGCGCAATTCGGTCAGCACGTCGGCGCCGACCGGGGTCACACGATAGGGCGCGAAGCGGGGCATCGCGGCAAGCCGTTCCACGCCGAAGGCTTCGGCGGCGGGCCAGCCATCGGCGCCCATCACGGCGGGCGCGTGGAACCATGCGAGCCGGTCCACGAGGTTGGCGCGCAGCAGCGCGGCGGCGATCTTGGCCCCGCCTTCCACCAGCAGCCGGGTGATGCCGGCATGGGCGAGAGCGGAAAGCCCGGCGGCGAGGTCAACCCCCGCGCCGCCGCCCGGCACCTCGTGCAGCACCGCGCCGAGTTCGGAAAACGCCGCCTTGCGTTCGGGCGCGGCGCCGCCGCGGACCAGCACCCAGGTGGGCGTTTCGTGCGCGGTGGCCAGCACGCGCGCGGTCAGGCGCGTGCGCAGATGGGTATCCGCGATCACGCGCACCACCGGCGTTTCGCGAAAGCCGGGCAGCCGGCATGTCAGGTCGGGATCGTCGGCGAGCACGGTGCCGACGCCGACCATGACGGCGTCGTGCCGGCCGCGCAGCGCGTGCACCATCCGGCGCGCGGGCTCGGCGGTGATCCAGCGGCTTTCGCCGCCATGCGTGGCGATCCGCCCATCCAGCGTGGAGGCGAGTTTCAGCGTCACCATCGGGCGGTTGTCGGAAAGCCGCCGCTCGAACCCTTCGCCGACGGCGCGCGCCTCGTCCGCCAGCAGGCCTTCCTCGACCGCGATGCCGGCGGCGCGCAGCCGCGCGATGCCGGCGCCATCGACGCGCGGATCGGGATCGCGCGTCGCGACGAAAACCCGCGCCACGCCCGCCGCAATCAGCGCATCGGTGCAGGGCGGGGTGCGGCCCCAGTGGCAGCAGGGCTCCAGCGTGACGTAGGCGGTCGCGCCGCGCGCCGCCTGCCCCGCCATCTCCAGCGCGCGCACCTCGGCGTGCGGACGGCCGCCGGAGGCGGTGACGGCGCGGCCCACCACGCGGCCGTCGCGCACCAACACGCAGCCCACCGACGGGTTCGGCCAGGTGCCTCCCAGGCCGCGCCGCGCCAGCGCCAGGGCCGCGCGCATATGCGCGCGGTCGGCCGGCGTGGCGGCGGCGGGGGACAGTGTAGACATTCGCGCTATGTGGGCTCGCCGAGCGAGCCGAGGAAGTCCTCGAAATCCTTGGCTTCCCGGAAATTCCGATAGACGCTCGCGAAACGGACATAGGCGACGGGATCGACGGCGCGCAACGTGTCCATCACCAGCTCGCCGATCTGCTTGCTGGAGATGTCGCTCTCGCCGCTGGCTTCGAGCTGGCGGACGATGCCGTTGACGATGCGCTCGATGCGCTCCTCCTGCACCGGACGCTTGCGCAGCGCGATGCGGATGGAGCGGGCGAGCTTCTCGCGGTCGAACGGCACGCGGCGCAGATCGGACTTGATGACGGTCAGTTCGCGAAGCTGCGTCCGCTCGATGGTGGTGAAGCGCTGGCCGCAATTGCCGCAGAAGCGGCGGCGGCGGATCGCGGAGCCGTCCTCGCTCGGACGGCTGTCCTTCACCTGGGTGTCTTCGTGGCCGCAGAAGGGACAGCGCATGTCAGTGGGCCGGCGCCCCTTTCCCCCACCCCGGCCCGCCCCCGCGCGGCAGTGCTATCGCGTAGGGCACCAATCGGCCCTCTCTGCCCCGGGGGGCGGAGAGGGTTGGGTGAGGTGGGGGATTCCAGAGGCGGCGGGTTTCTTGTGCTTCTTCAGGCAACCTTGCGGCGGCAGAACCCACCTCACCCCGTCCCTCTCCCCCCGCAAGCGCGGGCGGAGAGGGGGCGTTGGCGGCGAGGGTCGGAATGGGGGTCCGCAGACGCACGCCGCTCACCGCCCCGGATAAATCGGGAAGCGGGCGCAGAGCGCCTGGACGCGGGCGCCGACGGTTTTTTCGACGGCCTCGTTCGCGCCGTCGTTGGAGCGGCCGAGGCCTTCCAGCACCTCGTTGATCATCAGCCCGACCTCGCGGAATTCCTCGGGGCCGAAGCCGCGGGTGGTGGCGGCGGGGGTGCCGAGGCGGATGCCGGAGGTGATGGCGGGCTTCTCGGGGTCGAAGGGGATCGCGTTCTTGTTGGCGGTGATGTGCGCGCGCTCCAGCGACGCCTCGGCCGCCTTGCCGGTGACGCGCTTGGGGCGCAGATCGACCAGCATCAGGTGGCTGTCGGTGCCGCCGGTGACGATCGCGAGCCCCTGCTCCACCAGCGTCGCGGCCAGCACCTTCGCGTTCTCCGCCACCGCCTTCTGGTAGGCGCGGAACTCCGGCCGCAGCGCCTCGGCGAAGGCGGCGGCCTTGCCGGCGATGACGTGCATCAGCGGGCCGCCCTGCAGGCCGGGGAACACCGCCGAGTTGATCTTCTTGCCGATCTCGGCGTCGTTCGACAGCACCATGCCACCGCGCGGGCCGCGCAACGTCTTGTGCGTGGTGGTGGTGACCACATGGGCGTGCGGCAGCGGGCTCGGGAACAGCCCGGCGGCGACGAGGCCCGCGAAATGCGCCATGTCCACGAGGAAATAGGCGCCCACCTCGTCCGCCACGCGGCGGATGCGGGCGAAGTCGATGAAGCGCGGATAGGCCGAGCCGCCCGCGATGATGAGCTTCGGCTTCTCGGTCCGCGCGAGGTGTTCGAGCTGCTCGTAGTCCAGCAGGCCGTCGTCCTGGCGCACGCCGTATTGCACCGCGCGGAACCACTTGCCGGACTGATTGGGCGCCGCGCCATGCGTCAGGTGCCCGCCCGCGGCGAGGCTCATGCCGAGGATCGTGTCGCCCGGGCTGACGAGGGCCAGGAACACCGCCTGGTTGGCCTGCGCGCCGGAATGCGGCTGGACGTTGGCGAAGCTGCATCCGAACAGCTGCTTCGCCCGCTCGATCGCCAGCGTCTCGGCGATGTCCACCTGCGCGCAGCCGCCGTAATAGCGGCGGCCCGGATAGCCTTCCGCGTATTTGTTGGTCAGCACCGAGCCCTGCGCCTCCAGCACGGCGGCGGAGACGATGTTCTCGCTGGCGATCAGCTCGATGCCGTCCTGCTGGCGGTGCAGTTCGGCGCCGATCGCGGCGGCGAGTTCCGGATCGGTCTCGGACAGCGGCGCGGAGAAGAAGCGCTGCAGGCTGGCGGCGGGAGACTGCTCGTTCATGTGCGTCCTCGGGGCAAGTCCTCGGGGGTGCGGCGTCAGGCGGAGGCAAGCGGCCGGTCTAGCATGGGCGCGACGGCGGACAAACGCCGCGAAACGGCGGCGCGTACGCGCGCGTCGCTTGGCAGCCCGCCGGTTTCCGCCCTATCCATATGCATGAGAGGCAAGCCAGGAGCAGGCGCATGACCGTCGGCCGTTTTCCCGCCACCAGGATGCGCCGCAACCGCCGGGACGGCTGGACGCGAAGGCTGGTCGCCGAGAACTCCCTCTCGGTGGACGATCTGATCTGGCCGGTCTTCGTCATCGAGGGCAGCGGGCGCACCACGCCGGTCGATTCCATGCCCGGCGTCAGCCGCGTGACGGTGGACCGGATCGTGGCCCATGTGGCGCCGGCGGCGGAACTGGGCGTGCCGGCGGTGGCGCTGTTCCCCGCCACGCCCGCCGATAAGAAGGACGCCGAGGGCACCGAGGCGACCAACCCGGACAACCTGATATGCAGCGCGGCGCGGGCGCTGAAGAAGGCGTTCCCCGACCTGGGGCTGGTGGGCGACGTGGCGCTCGATCCCTACACCGATCACGGCCACGACGGCGTGCTGCGCGAGGGGTACGTCGCGAACGACGAGTCGGTCGCGGTGCTGGTGCGCCAGGCGCTTAACCAGGCCGAGGCGGGGATCGACGTGATCGCGCCGTCCGACATGATGGACGGGCGCGTCGGCGCGATCCGCGAGACGCTGGATGGCGCGGGCCTCATCCACACCCGGATCATGAGCTACGCCGCGAAATACGCGAGCGCCTTCTACGGGCCGTTCCGCGACGCGCTGGGCTCGGGCGGCGCGCTGAAGGGCGACAAGCGCACCTACCAGATGGACCCGGCCAACACCGACGAGGCGCTGCGCGAGGTGGAGTTGGATCTGCTCGAAGGCGCCGACATGGTGATGGTGAAGCCGGGGATGCCGTACCTGGACGTGATCCGCCGCGTGAAGGACCGCTTCG
>JAFEFJ010000225.1 GCA_018240635.1 Pseudomonadota bacterium
AACCGCGCCAGCGCCTTCCGCCGCAGCGCCCCGTCGCCCGCCAGCGCGCGGCCTGGGCGCTGGCGCAGCCGCCCGCGGATCAGCGCGAAGGCGACCTGCCCGACCAGCAACTCGTCGTAGGCGAGGCGGCGGCGCGCGGGATCGTCGTCCGGCGGCGGCGGCGGCTCCGCGGGGGCATGGACGGCGCGCAGCGCGGCGGCGAAGCCCGGCCAGCCTTCGCGGCGCATCAGCGCGGCATCGTGCCATTCCGGCAGCTCCGGCACCCGGTCGAGCGCCGCCGCCATCGCGCGCGCGACCTGCCGGGGAAACAGCCCGGCCGTCAGCGGCCATACCGGCTCGATCCGGGGCATCCGGTCGGCGTGCGCGGCGGGCACCACATGGTCGGGATGCGGCATCGTCAGCCGGTCGGCGAAGCGGTCGAGCTTGCCGGAGACGACGATCTGCGCGCCGGGCGCCATCCGCGCCTCGCGGGTGAAGCGGAAAAACACGAGCTCCGCGAAACCCGTTCCGTCGGTCACGATGACCTTCCACGGCTGGCGCGGGTTGGCGGGCGGTTCCGTCCGCACCACCTCCACCGCCAGCGTCGCCACCTCGCCGGCCCGCGCGCGGGCGATCGTGGGGCGTTCCCGCCGGTCCAGATACGACTCGGGCAGGTGGAACAGCAGGTCCAGCACGCGCTCGCCGCCGGTTGCGCGCGCCAGCAGCGCGCCCAGCGCGGGGCCGACGCCGCGCAGGCTGGTCAGGGGCGCGAAAAGCGGGGCCAGAAGGTCCGGGTGCACGGCTGACACGTGGTGGTGAGCGGGCTATATGACAGCGCAGCAATGACGCAGCCAGAACCCGCCGCATTGGATGCGCGGCGTCGCCGTTTGCTGTTCCGCGCCACGCACCGTGGGACGCACGAAACCGACCTTCTGGTCGGCGGCTTCGTCGCTGCCCGTATCCACGACTTCACCGAGGCCGATCTGGATGCGCTGGACGAGATCATGGAACTGCCAGACCCCGATCTGGCGGACTGGCTGACCGGACGGGCGCCGCTGCCGCCCGAAATGGCCTCGCCGATGCTGTTGCGCTTGCTGGATTCCATTCACCGATGAACGACGCACCGCTCCCCGCCTCTCACGCTCCGGCCGCCGCGGGCCGGGTCGCGCCGGTCTATGGCGTGCCGGAGGGCTGGGATGCGCTGCTGCTGGCCCGGCGCCGTGCGGAATACCCCGGCCCGATCCTGCACGTAACCCGCGACGACGCCCGGATGGCGCGGGTGGCCGAGGCCCTGGCCTTCTTCGCGCCCGAGATCGAGGTTCTGCGCTTCCCGGCCTGGGACTGCCTGCCCTACGACCGCGTCTCCCCGAACCCGGCGCTCGTGTCCGAACGGATCGCGACGCTGGCCCGGCTGGGCGAGAAGCCCACCGGCCCGCGCATCGTTCTCACCACCGTGAACGCGCTCGTGCAGCGCGTGCCGCCGCGCGATGCCTTCCGCCACACCAGTATGGTTCTGGAAACCGGCCGCGACGCCCCGCCCGACGCGCTGGCCCGCTTCCTGGACGCCAACGGCTACGGGCGAGCGGGCACGGTGATGGAGCCCGGCGAATACGCGATCCGCGGCGGCATCATCGATATCTTCGCCGCCGGCGAGGCCGAGCCCGTGCGTCTCGACCTGTTCGGCGACACGATCGAGAGCGTCCGCACCTTCGACCCGGCCACCCAGCGCAGTGCTGGCAAGCGGACGCGGCTCGTGCTGCGGCCGGTGTCCGAGGTGCCTCTGAACAAGGAAGCAGTCAGCCGCTTCCGAGCCGGCTGGCGCGAAACCTTCGGCGAGGACGCTGCCAGCGACCCGATCTACCAGGCGGTGTCCGACGGCCGGCGGCATCCTGGCGTCGAGCACTGGACGCCGCTTTTCCATCCGGGGATGGAGACGCTGATCGACCATCTGACCGATGGCGGGCCGGCGGCCTCCGTCAGCCTGGACCATCAGGCCGAGGCGGTGCTGACAGCGCGGCTGGAGATGATCGCCGATCACTATGCGGCCCGCCGCTCGGTGGCGCGCGATGGCGAGGTGCCGTACCGGCCGCTGCCGCCGGACCGGCTGTATCTGGACCGGGCGGGCTGGGACGCCATGCTGGCGCGCGGCCCGGCGCTGGCGTTCAGCCCCTTTTCGCGGCCCGACGGCGCCGAGGGGATCGACGGCGGCGGGCGTCCCGGCCCCGTCTTCGCTCAGGGCAACAAGGTGAGCGGCGCACCCGCCGGGGGCGGCGGGGGACCCGGCATCTCGGTGTTCGATCAACTTCGCGCGCAGGCGGAACGCTGGACCGCCGAAGGCAAGCGCATCGTCGTCGCCGCCTGGACGCGCGGCTCGCGCGAACGGCTGGATCACCTGCTGCGCGAGCACGGCATCAAGGGCGCGGAGCAGGAGGACGACTACGCTTCGGTACGGCGCAAGCCCGCCGGATCGGTTTCTCTCGTCACGCTGGGCGTGGAGCGCGGCTTCGTTGCCGACCGCATCGCGCTGGTGGGCGAGCAGGATCTTCTGGGCGAGCGCATCAGCCGCCCGGCGCGAACGCGCAAGCGGGCCGATCAATTCATCGCCGAAGCCACCGAGATCGCCGAGGGCGATCTAGTGGTGCATCAGGAATACGGCATCGGCCGCTACGACGGGCTGGAGACGCTCACCGTCTCGGGCGCGCCGCACGACTGCCTGCGCCTGATGTACGACGGCAACGAGAAGCTCTACCTGCCGGTCGAGAACATCGAGATGCTCTCGCGCTTCGGCAGCGAGGCGCAGGGCGTCGCGCTCGACAAGCTGGGCGGCGCGGGCTGGCAGACCCGCAAGGCGCGGATGAAGAGCCGCATCCGCGACATGGCGGCGGGCCTCATCCGCATCGCCGCCGCGCGCAAGGTGCAGGAAGCGCCCATGATGGCGCCCGCCGAAGGAAGCTGGGACGAGTTCTGCGCCCGCTTCCCCTTCGCCGAAACTGAGGATCAGGCGCGCGCCATCGCCGATGTGCTGGAGGATCTGGCCTCCGGCCGTCCGATGGACCGGCTGATCTGCGGCGATGTTGGCTTCGGCAAGACCGAGGTCGCGCTGCGCGCCGCCTTCGTTGCCGCGATGACCGGCGCGCAGGTCGCGGTCGTCGTGCCCACCACGCTGCTCGCGCGGCAGCACCACCGCACATTCTCCACCCGCTTCGCCGGTCTGCCCGTGCGCGTCGCGCAGCTCTCGCGCATGGTGCCCGCCAAGGAAGCCGCCGAGGTGCGCAAGGGCCTCGCCGACGGCACCGTCAACATCGTCATCGGCACGCACGCGCTGCTCGCGAAATCGATCGCCTTCGCCGATCTCGGCCTGCTGATCGTGGACGAGGAGCAGCATTTCGGCGTCGCCCACAAGGAACGCCTGAAACAACTGAAGGAGGACGTGCACGTCCTCACGCTGACCGCGACGCCGATCCCGCGCACGCTGCAGCTCTCGCTCGCGGGCGTGCGCGAGATGAGCCTCATCGCCACGCCGCCGATCGACCGGCTGGCGGTGCGCACCTTCATCATGCCGTTCGATCAGCTCGTGGTGCGAGAGGCGATCCAGCGCGAGCGGTTCCGCGGCGGGCAGGTGTTCTGCGTCGTCCCACGCATCGAGGATCTCGGCCGCATGGCCGAGCGACTGGCCGAGATCGTGCCCGAGGCGCGCACGGTGCAGGCGCACGGACGGCTCGCGCCCACCGAACTCGAGCGCGTGATGACGGAGTTCGGCGACCGGAAATTCGACATCCTGCTGTCCACCAACATCGTCGAAAGCGGGCTGGATATGCCCGCCGTCAACACGTTGATCATCCATCGCGCCGACATGTTCGGCCTGGGGCAGCTCTATCAGCTGCGCGGGCGGGTGGGCCGCGGCAAGCAGCGCGGCTACGCCTACCTGACCTGGCCGCAAGCGCACCGCCTCTCCGCCGCCGCCGAGAAGCGGCTGACGGTGATGCAGACGCTCGATGCGCTGGGTGCCGGGTTCACGCTCGCCTCCCATGACCTGGACATCAGGGGCGCGGGCAACCTGCTGGGCGACGAGCAGTCCGGCCATATCCGCGAGGTCGGCATCGAGCTGTACCAGCAGATGCTGGAAGACGCGGTGATCGAGCTACGCGCGGAGCGCGGCGGTCCGCGCAGCGCCGCCGCCGCGCGCGACTGGACGCCGAACATCTCGCTCGGCCTGCCGGTGCTGATCCCCGAGGACTACGTGCGCGACCTGCCGGTGCGCCTTGGCCTGTATCGCCGCATCGGCGCGCTGGCGTCGGATGCCGAGACCGAGGCGATGGCGGCCGAACTCGTGGACCGCTTTGGCAAGTTGCCCGAGGAGGTCGAGAACCTGCTGTCCGTCATGGCGCTGAAGCGCGCCTGCCGCGAGGCCGGCGTGGAAAAGCTGGAGGCCGGGCCGAAAGGCATGGTGCTGACCTTCCGGGGCAATGCCTTCGGCAATCCCGCCGGGCTGGTGCGCTGGCTCTCGTCCAAGGGCGGGCAGGTGCGGCTGCGGCCCGACCACAAGCTCGCGGTCTCGCGCGACATGAACCTTGCGGCGCGGCTGCAGGCGGCGCGCGACATCCTGGGCAACCTCGTGCGCCTGTCGTCGCAGGCGAAGGCCGCCTGACGCGGCCCTCGGCAGATCCTCAGACCACTTCCAGCGCCACGTCCCCGCCGCCCACGAGCATCTCGATCCCGTCCTGGCCGAGCATGTAGGTGCCGCCCTGGATCACGCCCAGCCCTTCGTCCGGCAGTTGCAGATAGGCGTGCAGCACGAAGACCATGCCCGGCTCCAGCCGCTGATCGACGCCACGCGATATCTGCAGCGGCTCCAGCCAGATCGGCGGATAGGCGATGCCGATGCCGTAGCCGAAGCGCATCACGGCGGCGCCTTCCAGCCCGGCCCGGCGCAGCGGTTCCAGCGAGGCTTCTTCCACAACCGCCACCGGCACGCCGGGCCGGATTGCGGCGATGCCGGCGGCGAGCGAGGCGCGGGCGAAATCGTAGACGTCTCGCGCGCGCGGGGTCGGTTCGCCGGCGGCCAGCGTGTGGATCGCGGTCGCGTGGTAGCGCCGATGCACGCCCGCGAATTCGAGATGCACCAGATCGCCGCTTTCGATCACGCGCTCGCGCGGCGTTGCGTGCCCGCCCGGCGTGCGCGGACCGCTCGCGAGTTCGGTCGGGATCGACCAGTAATCGCTCCCCGCGCCGCGCATCGCGCCTTCAACGGCGGCAGCCAGGGCGATTTCGGTCATGCCCGGCCGCAGCGCGTGCCGCGCCGCATCCAGCCCAGCCTGCGCGTAGCGGGCCGCCTGGCGCAGATAGTCCATCTCGCGCGGCGACTTGAGCAGCCGCGCTGCGCCCAGCAGATCGGTCGCATCCACGAGGTGGGCTGGCGCGAGTGCCTCGCGGATGGCGGCGCCAAGTGCGAAGGGCAGGGCGTAGGACTGCATCTCGATCCCGACCCTGCCCGAGCCGAGGCCCTTTTCGCGCGCGACGGAGGCGATCAGCGCCGGGATGTCGTCGCTGAGCAGGTGATAGGTCCTGATGTCGCTCACCCAGGAGGTTTCGCGCGGCAGCGCCAGATCGACGTCCCGCACAACGAGTGTGGCCGGGCTGCCGTCGGTGGCGAAGATCAGCGCCTGCGGGCTGTTCACGCTGACCCACGAGTCATAGCCGCCGAAATAATAGAGGTGTTCCGGCGCCATGCTGACGCAGCCTGTCAGCCCCTTCCGCCGCATGATCGCGCACGCGCGCGTCATCCGCCCGCGGTGTTCGCTGTCGGGGAAGGCGGCGTAGGGCGGGCTCATCGGGCGCATCCTGCTGGGGCCGCGGCATCGTAATGCGGAGCGGCCCGATGCCTGCAATCCCGCCTTGCCGGACGGTTTGCGGCGTCGTCCCGGCGTGATAAGCGCCGGATCGCCAGGATGGGTGGCCGAGCGGTTTAAGGCAGCGGTCTTGAAAACCGCCGAACGTGCAAGCGTTCCGTGGGTTCGAATCCCACCCCATCCGCCACTCGGCCCGTTCTCACGAGCGTTGTCCTTCGGAACTCTCCGCTCGAAGCACCGGCAGTGTGCTGGCGGCAGCCCGCCCCCCGGCCCGCACGCCAATGATGCTTGACCCTCGCGCGCCCTGACATCCCGGATACGGAATTTTCTCGGGAACCCGATCGGCTTCGATCAGTTTCGCGAGCGCCCACTCGGCACGCTGCCACGTCGCCGCCTCTTGCACGCGACCGTCTGCGATTGCCAAATTTCCAAGTTTTCTTGCGCAACCCCTCGCATCTGCGCCGAACAGCGTCAGCAGGACATGGGCCATCAATTCAGATTTGTCGCCCGTCATTCCCACCAGTCCCGTCCCATCAGGACGATGAACATAGAAAAACGTCGAATATTGTTCCAGCGCGAGGTTGCGCGACAGTTCGATTGATCGCCCGTGGAACAGAGGACGATTGCCACGAACGCGTGGGATGACCGGCGGGAATGCGGCCGCGCCGTCCGCCGGACCGATCCGCATGCCCGATTGCAGGAGGTAGCGCCCGCTCACGCGGCGATCCCCGACCTACGGAACCGCCGCGCGGCCCGCCGGCCCGTTCCGCGCGTCTCCGAATTGGGCACGTCCGGGCGGTGACCGGCGGCGGCCAGCGTGATGCGGCGATGCCCGAAAGGCGGGTGGCCGGCCGGGAGCGAAGGCTACCGGGAGACCGTGCGCTCGGGGCGGTTCTCGACGGTC
>JAFEFJ010000226.1 GCA_018240635.1 Pseudomonadota bacterium
CGCGCTTCGCGCCAACACGCGCGTCTTCGATTCGGTGGCGCGCTACGGCGGCGAGGAGTTCGCGGTGGTGATGCCGGCGACCGATGCCGACAGCGCTGCCGCCGCGGGCGAGCGGCTACGCGCCGCGGTCGAGGGGCTACGGTTCAGCGCCGATTCGGGCGAGAGCTTCAGCCTGACCGTCAGCGTGGGAACGGTGTGCAGCGGCACGGCCGGCTGCGCCGCCGAGGCGCTGCTCGCGAAGGCGGACGAGGCGCTGTACGACGCAAAACGACGCGGCCGGAACCGCGTCGTCAACCTGGCGTCGGCGTAGGAAGCGGCGACCGGAAGGCGGCAGCGGGCGCCGCCGACCAATCCGGCGCGGGGCTTACTTGATCTTGGCTTCCTTGAACGTGACGTGCTTGCGCGCGACGGGGTCGTACTTCCGCACTTCCATCTTCGCGGTGTGCGTGCGCGCGTTCTTCTTCGTCACGTAGAAATACCCGGTGTCGGCACTCGACACGAGCCTGATCTGGATGGTGTTCGTCTTGGCCATGGCTTGATCCTCGCGAGCGGCGGAAAATGCGCATCAAGCCGCCCCGGGTCAAGCCCGATCCCGCCGTGCCGCCATGCACGCTGGTCGGGGGCCGGCGGCCGGCGGAGGGTCAGCGCCCCGTCGTCACCGGCAGCAGGGCGGCGGCGTAGACCGCCGGATTGGCGATCACGGCGCGGGCGGCGGACAGGTCGGCGTCGCTCCCCTCGGCGGCGGGGCAGGCGCTGCGCAGCGCCAGAACCTGCACCGGCGGCACCGGGGCGCGGGCGGCGCGGTGGCGCGCAATGGCGTCGGCCATCGGCTGCACGCCGCGCGCCAGCGCCGCGAGCTGGCGGGCCAGCGCTTCCTGCCCCTTGCTGGTGCAGACCTGTGGCAGCACGCCCAGGCCCTGGATCGGCCAGCCGCCGGGGGCGAGGATGCGGCTCCAGGTGACGAACAACTCCCCGCCATCGGGCATCGGCGCGATGGTCTGCACCAGCCCCTTGCCAAGTGTCGCACTGCCGATCACCACCGCCCGCCCGCGATCGGCGAGCGCCGCGGCCAGCACTTCGGCGGCGCTCGCAGAACGGCCATCGACCAGCACCGTGACCGGCACGTTGGGCGCGAGTTCGTCGTTGCCGCTGCGCCAGACACGGGTGGCCTGCGGGTCGCGCCCCGCCGTCATCGCGATCACGCCGGGCGAGAGGAAGGCATCCGCCACCGCAGCCGCCTCGCGCAGCAGCCCGCCGCGGTTGCCTCGCAGGTCCAGCACGATGGCGCCGGGCGGGCGGGGACCGTTGAGCGCGACATCCAGCTCGTGCGCCACGCGCTCGCCGGTGCGGCGGTTGAAGCCGGTGATGCGCACGATCAGCAGATCGGCCACGGTCTGCGCGAAGACGGTTTCGGGCGGCACCATCGCGCGCACCAGATCGGCGTTGCGCACTTTCCCGTCGCGCCCGCGCCAGCCGATGGTGACGGAGGTGTCCTCCGGCCCGTCGATCCAGTCCGACACCGTCGCCGCATCGCGGCCGCGCGTCACGCGCCCGTCCACCGTCACGATGCGGTCGCCGCGGACGATTCCGCCGAGCGCGCCGGGGCCGTCCTCGATCGACTGCTCCACCACCACCGCACCGCCGCGCGTCGCCAGCACGAGGCCGAGGCCGGCAGTGCCGGAGCGGCGCTCCCGGTCCTCGGCGGCCTCGCCGGGCGGGACGTAGCGGGAATAGGGATCGAGATGGTTGAACAACTCGTCGAAGAAGCTTTGCAGGATACCGCCGGTCCCGGCGCGGTGGACGGCCGCCGATTCCATCCAGGCGACGGCGGCGAGCGAGATGGCGGCGGAGGCCCAGTCGGCGGGTTCCTCGGTCTTCGGCGCCGGTTGCGCGACCAGGATGCGGTCGGGGCCGGACAGGCGCAGGCTGCCGTCGCGCAGTTCGGCCGTCAGCTGCGGATCGAGGGCGGTCAGGCCGCGCAGGCCCCACAGCGTGAGCTGCGACACCGGCACCGGCTCCAGGATGCGCGGCGCCATGAAGGCGAGGGCGGCGGTGGTGACGGCGGTGGCCAGGCTCTGATCGAAGGTCGGCCCGGCGGCGACGGGCTCCGCATGCGTCTCGGCGGCGAGCAGCAGGAGCAGCAGCAGGATCAGGACCGCGAGGCGGGGCACCGGGGCAATGTCATCGTTTGCGCCGCGCGGGTGCGCGAGGGCGCTTCGCCGCCTTCGCGGGAGACGCTGCGGCGGGCCGGGCCCTGACGGTGTCGGGAGCGCCTTGCAGGATGTGGAACAGCAGGCCGCCCGTGACGCGATTCGCCTCCGCGAGCCGCACCTCCACGGGCTGCGCCAGACGGAAGGTCAGCCCGGTACGGCGTCCGGTCAGCGTCTGCTCCCGTTCATCGTGAAACCAGAAATCATCGGGCAGGGTACCGATCGGAACGATTCCGTTCGCGCCGTTGTCGACGACTGTGACGAATAGCGCCGAACGGGTCACCCCGGAAATACGCGCGGCGAACACCGCGCCCATTTTTTCCGCCATGTATGCAGCGAGGTAACGGTCGACTGCGTCGCGCTCCGCCATCGCGGCGCGGCGCTCGGTGGCGGTGATGTGCTCGCCCGTCTCGGCCATGCGCCCGGCTTCGGTATCGGTGATCCCGTCGCCGCCGAGGCGCAGGCCGCGGATCAGCGCGCGATGCACCAGAAGATCGGCGTAGCGGCGGATCGGGCTGGTGAAATGGGCGTAGCGCGATAGTCCGAGGCCGAAATGGCCGATATTCTCGGGCGCGTAGGCGGCCTGCGACTGGCTGCGCAGCGTCACCTCGTTGACCAGCAGCGCCTCGTCGGTGCCGGCGACGGAGCGCAGCACGCGGTCGAGGTCGCGCGGATGCAGCTGGTTGCCGGGCGGCAGCGAGATGCCGAGCCCATGCAGGAAGGCGCGCAGCGCCTCCAGCTTCTCCTCGCTGGGCGGCGCGTGGACGCGGTACATGCAGGGCTGGCGGTGGCGTTCCAGCTCCTCCGCCGCCGCGACGTTGGCGAGCACCATGAATTCCTCGATCAGCCGGTGGCTGTCGAGGCGCGGGCGCGGCGCCACCTGCAGGACGTGGCCGTGGGCGTCGAGCACCACCTTGCGCTCCGGCAGATCGAGATCGAGCGTGCCGCGCGCGACGCGGGCGGCGAGCAGGGCGCGGAACGCGCCGTAGAGCGTGGCGAGCAGGCCGGGCGGCAGCGTCCAGGGCAGGAAGTGGTGATCCAGCTCGTCCTCGGCGCGCTGCACCTGTTCGTAGGTCAGCCGTGCGGCGCTGCGCATCAGGCCGCGGCCGAAACGGTGGCGCGTCTTCTTGCCGTCGGGGCCGACGAACATCTCCACGAACAGGCAGCCGCGTTCCTCGGCCGGGCGCAGGCTGCACCAGCCGTTCGAAAGTTCCTCCGGCAGCATCGGCACGACGCGGTCGGGGAAGTAGCAGGAGTTGCCGCGTTCCCGCGCCGCGCGGTCGAGCGCGCTGCCGGGGGCCACGTAGTGCGCCACGTCGGCGATGGCGACGATCAGGCGGAAGCCGGTGCCGATGGGCTCGGCGTACACCGCGTCGTCGAAATCGCGCGCGTCCTCGCCGTCGATGGTGATGAGGGGGATGTCGCGCAGGTCCTCGCGCGTGCCGAGCGCGAGGCCGCGCGCGGCGCGGGCTTGGGCCAGCGCCTCGGCGGAGAAGTCCTGCGGGATGCCGTTGGTGACAATGGCGATGAGGCTGACCGAGCGGGCATCGCCCAGCCGGCCCAGGCGCTCGATGACGCGCGCGGGCTTCAGGCCGAGCCCGTCATGCGGCAGCGGTTCGGCGAGCACGATCTCGCCCTCCTGCGCGCCGCCGTCCTGGCCGGGCGGCACCAGCCATTCGGCGCGCGAGCGGCGGTCGGTGGGCTGGATGCGCCCGCCGCCCGCATGGGCCGGCAGCAGGCGGCGCGGCGCGGCGCGCATGGTTCGCGCGGCTGCGAGCGGCGGGGCAGGGGCGGGGCGGAACACGCCCAGCACCTTGCCCGGCGCGGCGTCGATGCGGCGGATGGTGCGGCCTTCGTAGCGGCCGCGTCCGATCGGCTTGAGGCGGGCGAGCACGCGTTCGCCAGGCGCGAGCGCCGGGCGTCCGCGCGGCTCGGGCGCCATCACGATGGGCGGCGGCGGGCCATTGCCCGCCCAGTCGGCGGGGCGCGCGATCGCGTCGCCCTCGGTGTCGGTGCCGGTGATCTGGACGACTAGGGTTTCGGGCAGGCGCGAGGGGATTTTGGGGCGGCGTCCCCCGTCGGGCGGGGGGCCTTCGTCCTTGGCGCGATGGCGGCGGGGGCGGAACGGGGGAGGCATGTCAGTGTTCCCCGCGCTCTTCCCCACCCCGGCCCTCCCCAGGAGGAGAGGCAGAAGAAACGGCGCTCCCTCCGCCTTGTGGGGAGGGACGGGGTGGGGGGCTGAAGGGTGGTCCCACGCCTAGCCGGCGGCGCGGCGTTTTGCGGCCGGCTTGGCGGCCTTCTTCGCTTTCTTCTTCGGCGCAGGCTTCTTGGCCTTGGGCGTCAGCTTGACGACCTTGGCAGGCGCCTCCGCCTCGGCCGAGGCGGCCTTCGTCCCGCCGCGCGCGCCCTTCCGTCCGGCCGCGCCCTTCGGTTTCAGCGTCTTGCCCTTCTCGGCCAGCAGCGCGACCGCCTCGGCCAGCGTGATGTCCTCCATCGCGACATTGCGCGGCAGGTTCGCCACCGTCTTGCCGTGCTGCACATAGGGGCCGAAGCGGCCCCTGCGGACCGAGACCAGCTCCTTGTCGCCCGGATGCTCCCCGAGCGTGCGCACGCTGGCGAGCTTCTTCGCGAGCAGATCGACCGCGCGGTTGGCGCCGAGCGCCAGCACGTCGTCGTCGCGGTCGAGCGAGGCGAACACCGCGCCCATCCGCACATAGGGGCCGAAGCGGCCGATGCCGGCTTCCATCGGCTCCTGCGTCTCGGGGTGGATGCCGACGATCCGCGGCAGGGACAGCAGCGCGACCGCCTGATCGAGCGTGATGCTGTCGCCGTCGATGCCGCGCGGCAGGGAGGTGCGGCGCGGCTTCGGCGCCTTCGCGGCCTTCTTGCCCTTGGTCTCCTCCGGCGGGGGCGCGTCGCCCTGCTGGACATAGAGGCCGTACGGACCGCGCCGGACGGTGATTTCCTCGCCCGTCTCGGGATGCGTGCCGAGCACGCGCATCCCGTCCTTCAGCGTGTCGCCGCCGTCCTCCGCCGCATCGACCGCGAGCTTCCGCGTGTATTGGCAGGCCGGATAGTTCGAGCAGCCGATGAAGCTGCCGTAGCGCCCAAGCTTGAGGCCGAGGCGCCCGGTGCCGCAGGCGGCGCAGACGCGCGGGTCCGATCCGTCCTCGCGCGCGGGGAAGAAATGCGGGCCGAGATCCTGGTCCAGCGCCGCGATGACGTCGGAGATCTTCAGGTCCTTAGTCTCGCCGACCGCTTTCGAAAACTCGTCCCAGAAGGCGTGCATCACCTGCCGCCAGTCGGCGACGCCGCCCGAGATGTCGTCGAGCTTCTCCTCCAGGTTCGCGGTGAACCCGGTATCGACGTAGCGGTTGAAGAAGCTGACCAGGAAGGCGGTGACCAGGCGGCCGCGATCCTCAGGGATGAAGCGGCGCTTCTCCAGCCGCACATAGTTGCGGTCCTGGAGTACAGACAGGATCGAGGCGTAGGTGGAGGGACGGCCGATGCCGAGTTCCTCCATCTTCTTCACGAGGCTCGCTTCCGAATAGCGCGGCGGCGGCTGGGTGAAGTGCTGCGTCGCCATGACGGTTCCGAGCGAGAGCGGATCGCGCTCGCGCATCGGCGGCAGCATCCGGTTCTCGTCCTCCTCGGCGGCGTCGTCGGTGTCTTCGCGGTATAGCTTCAGGAAGCCGTCGAAGGCGACGATGGAGCCTGTCGCGCGCAGGCGGATGCCCTTGCCGTCGGTGATCTCGACGCTGACCTGATCGAGTTCGGCGGACTGCATCTGCGAGGCGACGGCGCGCTTCCAGACGAGTTCGTAGAGCCGCCGCTGCTCGGCGTTCAGATAGCGGGCGACGCTGTCGGGCGTGCGCGAGACGTCGGTGGGGCGGATGGCCTCGTGCGCTTCCTGCGCGTTCTTGATCTTGCTCGTGTATTCGCGCGGTGCGGCGGGGATGTAGTCCGGCCCGTAGGCGCCCTTCACATGATCGCGGATCGACAGCATCGCCTCGCGCGCCATCTGCACGCCGTCGGTCCGCATATAGGTGATGAGGCCGGTGGTCTCGCCGCCGATATCGACGCCTTCGTAGAGCTGCTGCGCGAGCCGCATCGTGGCCTGCGCGCCGAAGCCGAGCTTGCGGGAGGATTCCTGCTGCAGCGTGGAGGTGGTGAAGGGCGGCGGCGGGTGGCGCTTGACGCGCTTGCGCTCGACCGAGCCGACGGTGAAGGCGCCCGCTTCCACGGCGCGCCGCGCGCGCCCGGCGGTTTCGGCGTTGCTTAGGTCGAACTGGTCGAGCTTGCGGCCATCCAGATGCGTGAGCCGCGCCGTGAAGGGCGCACCCGCCGGCGTGGCGAAGGCGGCCTCCACCGTCCAGTATTCGCGGGCGCGGAACGCCTCGATCTCGGCTTCGCGCTCGCAGATCAGGCGCAGCGCGACCGACTGCACGCGCCCCGCCGAGCGGCTGCCCGGCAGCTTGCGCCACAGCACCGGCGAGAGGGTGAAGCCCACGAGGTAAT
>JAFEFJ010000227.1 GCA_018240635.1 Pseudomonadota bacterium
AGCCGGCGGCGGCGGGGTGAGGCGGTACGCCCCCTCTCCGCCCGCTTGCGGGGGGAGAGGGTTGGGGTGAGGTGGGCGCCGCCGGGTCCCCCACCTCACCCCGCCCTCTCCGCCCCCGAGGGCGGAGGGGGAAAGACGAGCGAAGGGGAAACGCCATGAACTACGCGACGAATTTCCGGTCGGTGCAGGACGAGGTCAGCCGCGAGGAGTGGCAGGCGCGGGTCGATCTGGCGGCGTGCTACCGGCTGATGGATCTGTACGGCATGACCGACATGATCTACAACCACATCACGCTGCGCGTGCCCGGCACCGAGCACATGCTGATCAACCTGTATGGTTTGCTTTACAAGGAAATCACCGCCTCCAGCCTGGTGAAGATCGACGCCGAGGGCAACATCGTCTGGAAGCCCGACACCGATTACGGGATCAACACGGCGGGCTACGTGATCCACGGCGCGATCCACAAGGCGCGGCCCGACGTGGCGAGCGTGATCCACACGCACACGCGCGCGGGCATCGCGGTGTCCTGCATGACCTGCGGGCTGCTGCCGCTGAACCAGACCTCGATCCGGTTCCACAACCATATCGGCTATCACGACTACGAGGGCCCGGCGATCGACAAGGGCGAGCGCGAGCGGCTGGTGGAAAGCCTCGGCCCGCACGACGCGCTGGTGCTGCGCTCGCACGGGCTGCTGACCTGCGGCGCGACGGTGCAGCAGGCGTTCAACACGATGTACCAGCTTGAGATGGCGTGCCGCGCGCAGGTCGATGCGATGGCGGGCGGGAGCGAGCTGATCGTGCCGTCCGAGGCGGTGCTGCAGCGGACGGCGCACCTGTACCAGCCGGGCACGCGGCGCCCCTACGGCATCCTGGAATGGCCGGCGATGCTGCGGCTGCTGGAAGCCACGGGGCGGAGCAGCGGGTTTCCGCATTACGCGAGTTGAACCCGTTCGCCTTGCGGGCGGAACGAGAAGAGGCATGCCGCGCAGATGTAGGTGGCTCTGCAGCTTGTCGCTTGTGATTATCCTCTCATCGGTGGTCCGCGCTCACGGTCAGAATTCGCTCTCTCAAGAGCAAATGTGCGAGCAGATCCGGCGCGATATCAGTGAATACATGTCTGTCGGTCGGCCTTGCCCGTGTCCCTACAACCTGACGCGGAATGGAACCGCATGCGGCCATTTGTCAGCGTGGGCAAAGCCATCCGGCAGGGCACCTCGTTGCTACTTCGATGACGTAACCGGCAAGCTCCAGCCGAACCCGAGGGGGGCCACGGTGAGGGAACAATGGCCTCCGATGCCGCCGTGCTGGCCGGCAGGACAAGGTCCGCCTCGGCTGACGAGATAAACGAACCAATTTCCCCGCACCCGCCCCCCAACGAGGGCAGGGCAATCGCAATCGGACGGATACCCCCTCTCCCCCCGCAAGCGCGGGCGGAGCAGCGGGTTTCCGCATTACGCGAGTTAGGCACTCACCCTCCCAGCCCTGCGGGCTGGGCCCCTCGTTGGTCCGCTTCGCGGCCCAACCCGGCAATGCGGGAGAGGGGCTGGACGCTCGGGCGGCGGTGTTCGCCTCCCTCTCCCGCGGTGCGGGAGAGGGCCGAGGGTGAGGGTTGACCTGCATCAATGCCGCCGATGGGCGGCGGGACGGATGCTCCGATGCGGAATCGGAGGGAACCGGCCATGTCGCGCGGGGAAGTGCTTTATCTGCTGCTGGTGGTGGGCAGCTTCGGGTTGTTCATGGTGGCGTTGGCCTATTACACCGCGCGCTACTCGCCGCGGCCGCGGACCATTCCGTCAGGGTCGGCGGGGGCGGTGGCGCACGAGGACCACGCGACGGCGCATTGAGGCGCCGCAGCCTTCAGTCGAGGTCGATCCAGGACAGGTGGCCGCCCTTGCCGGCGCCGGTGTCCAGGAAGATCGCGCGGCCGCCGGAATCGCCGCGCCGCACATAGGGCCTGCCGTCGCGCGAGCGGCGGTCGTGGCCGCAATAGACCGTCAGGCCCGCCGGGATGCGGTCCACCCAGCGCAGGCTGCGCTCGGGGTAGCCGTCGGGCTGGGTGCGGCCGGTCGGCTGGCCGTAGAGAGCGCGGGCGACCGCGCCTTCCACCCGGTCGGGGCCGATGGCGGGCGCCTTCTGCTCCAGCATCTGCGAGTGGAACCCGCCATGCACGAACAGGATGTCGCCGTGCTGCAGCCACGCGGGCGCGGCGGTGGCGGCGACCTGCACCCTGTCGCGGAGATCCTCGTCAAGCTGGGCGATGGTGCGCTCCAGCTCCACGTCCACCCGAACCGGGCGGCCGGCGAGGTAGCGGGCGAGCTTGAGGTCGTGGTTGCCGAGCAGGAACAGGCCGCGGCCCTGGTCCATCAGCTCGAACATGATGCGCAGCGCCCGCGCGCTGTCCGGGCCGTAGTCCACGAGGTCGCCGAGCTGGATGACGAAGCGGTCGGTCGCGGCGGCGTAGGCGAAGGCGGTGGCGTCGCCGTGCACGTCGCCCACCACGCGCAGGCGGGCGCCGCGCGGGATGGCCGGCGAGGCGGGCTCGGCCCGCCCGGAGGCGAAGCCGCCGGGAAGCGGCGGGAAATCCTCCGGCTCCACGTTGCCGGGACGCGGCGCGGCGCTATGGGTTGGGGTGAAACGCATCGGTCACGCAGAATGTGATACCGATGCCCGGCGCTTCTCAAGTGCTACGACGCGCGCCCTGGGCGGGGCGCAGCCATGCCGGGCTTGCCGGGCGGCGGCGGCCGCCGCAGCATGCGGCAACCGTAGGGGGAACGCGCCGCCGATGCACACCGTGATCACCTGCCTGCCGCTGCATCCGAGCGGCCAGGCGCTGCTGGATGCCCGCCCGGACGTGACGGTTCGGCACATGCCCGCCCCCTCCCCCGAGGCGCTGCGCGCCGCGATCGGCGAGGCGACGGCGGTGATGGTGGCGCTGGAGACGGTGGACGAGGCGCTGCTGGCCGCCGCCCCCAAGCTGTCCATCGTCTCGCGCTTCGGCGTGGGGTACGACCTCGTGGACATCCCCGCCTGCACGCGGCGCGGCATCCCCGTGGGCGTGACCAACGGCGGCAACGACCTGGCGGTCGCCGAGCACACGATGATGCTGATGCTGGCGGTGGCGCGGCGCGCCATCGAGCACGACGCCAATGTGCGCGCCGGCACCTGGATGCGCCGCGAGGGCCGCCCGATGGGCGAGCTGGCGGGGCGGACCGTGCTGGTGGTGGGCTACGGGCGCATCGGCACGCGCGTCGCGCGGCTGTGCGCGGCGTTCGGGATGCGGGTGATGGTGCACGATCCCGCCTGGCCCCTGCCCCGCATCGCCGCCGACGGCTACGAGCCGGTCGCCGACATCGCCGAGGCGCTGCCCAGGATCGACGTGCTGACGCTGCATTGCCCGGCGAGCGAGACCACGCGGCGGATGATCAATGCCGAGATGCTGTCGCTGATGAAGCCGACGGCCTGGCTGATCAACGCCGCGCGCGGCGCGCTGGTGGACGAGGCGGCGCTGATCGACGCCCTGAAATCCGGGCGGCTGGAGGCGGCGGGGCTTGATGTGCTGGTGCAGGAGCCGCCCGACACCTCGAACCCGCTGCTGACGATGAACAACGTGGTGCTGAGCCCGCACAACGCGGCGGCGCCGATCGAGACGTTCGAGAAGATGTCGATCCGGGCGGCGCGCAACATCCTGGACCGCATCGACGGCACGCTCGATCCGGGCTTCGTGGTGAACCCCGAGACGCTGCCGAACCGGCGCAACGTCTGACGCCGGCGATTTGCCGCACCCGCCGATCCAAAGTATCGGTTAATATAATCGCGTTCCAATGCGCGGGTCGGCGTGGGGGACTGGTCATGCGGCAGCTTGCCATACGGCGGCGACTGGGAGCGATGGACCTGTGGACGGCGCTCGGCCTCCTGCTGGTGGTGGCGTTCTGCTATTCGGCCTGGCTGACCTCGATCGTGTTCTGCGCCGCGAGCGGACGCGGGCCGCTGCTGGTGGCCTCGGCGGCGTTCTTCCCGGTCGGCATCGTGCACGGCATCGGGGTGTGGTTCGGCGGCTGGTGAGGACCGTCACGCAGAACCGGGGAGGGCCGCGCCGCGCCGCGGCGCTGGCCATGCCCCTGCTTCTGGTCCTGATCCTGCCGCTGGGCGGCTGCGCCACCTCCGATCAGGTGCATTTCGCGAACGGACGGCCGGGCTACGCGATCAACTGCCCCTGGGGCACGAACGGGCTGGCGCAGTGCTACCAGAAGGCCGCGAGCCTGTGCACCGACCGCGGCTACGGGCTGCGCAACTGGCAGGGCCAGAAGGTGACGTTCAACGCCATGGAGCAGGCGGTGGACGCCGACCTGTCGGGCTTCACCGCCAAGTCGATCCTGGTGGAATGCAATCAGTAAAATGCTATCAGTAATCCGGGCAACGCGATCCAATATTCGCGACGGTATTCGAAATTCTGAACTTTGATTCCGCGGCGGCGGGCTAGAAGCCGCCAAAGTCGCAGCACGGGCCGGCAACGTTCGCGACTTCGCCTTTCGCCGGATGCGGCGGGCCGGTAATCTCGGCCGCGCGGCACGTTTGGAGACCGACACGTTTATGCCGGACGGCCAGGCGATCGACTGGCAGATCGAGACGGCGGCGGCCCGGATCGAGGCCGTGCTGGCGGCGCGCGGCCTGATCTCGGGCGAACAGCTGGAACGGGTGCGCCGCCTGCAGGCCGCCCCGGCCCAGGGCGGCAAGGCGCCGGCGGGCGTGCCGGGCGAGCGCGCCGACCGCATCGCCGCCAAGCTCGGCCTGGTTACCGAGCGCGACCTGGCGCTGGCCTATGCGGCGGTGCTGGGCTCGGCCGTCGTCGCGTCCGACGAGTTCCCCCCTGCCCCCGTCGCCGCCGACCGGCTGCGCGCGCCTTTCCTGGCGCAGCACCGGCTGCTGCCGCTGGCCGAAACCGACGACGCGCTGACGGTGGCGATGGCCGATCCGTTCGAGGAGCGGACGGTGAACGCGCTCGGCTTCGCGATGGGCAAGCGCATCCTGCGCCGCGCCGCGGTGCCCGCCGACATCGAGGCGGCGCATGCGCGCCTGTACGGCGCGCAGGGCCAGGCCGCGCCGGAGATGGACGAGCACGCCGACGAGCGCGGCGACGAGGACCACGACGCCGACCTCGCGCGGCTCAAGGATCTTGCGAGCGAGGCGCCGGTGATCCGGCTGGTGAACGGGCTGATCACCCGCGCGGTCGAGATGGGCGCCTCCGACATCCACATCGAGGCGGCGGATGCGCGGCTGCGGCTGCGCTACCGCATCGACGGCGCGCTGCGCGAGATGGAGCCGCCGCCCGCGCGGCTGAAAAGCGCGGTGGTTTCGCGCGTGAAGATCATGGCCAAGCTCAACATCGCCGAGCGGCGGCTGGCGCAGGACGGGCGCATCCGCCTGACGGTGCGCGGGCGGGACGTGGATTTCCGCGTCTCCACCACGCCCTCGATCCACGGCGAGAGCGTGGTGCTGCGCATCCTGGACCGCGGCTCGCTGGCGCTGGAGTTCGATGCGCTGGGCTTCGATCCGGGCGACCTCGCGCGCTTCCGCGCGGTGCTCGCAAAGCCGCACGGCATCGTGCTGGTGACCGGCCCGACCGGCAGCGGCAAGACCACGACGCTGTACACCGCGCTCAAGGAACTCAACCTGCCGGACCGCAAGATCCTGACGGTGGAGGACCCGGTCGAATACACGCTGGACCGCGTGAACCAGGTGCAGGTGCAGCCGCAGATCGGGCTGACCTTCGCCTCCGCGCTGCGGTCCTTCCTGCGGCAGGACCCCGACATCATCATGATCGGCGAAATCCGCGACCTGGAGACCGCGCAGATCGCGGTGCAGGCGGCGCTGACCGGGCATCTGGTGCTGTCCACCGTGCACACCAACGACGCCGCGAGCGCGATGACGCGGCTGATGGACATGGGGATCGAGGACTACCTGCTGACCTCCACCGTGACCGGCGTGGTGGGGCAGCGGCTGGTGCGCTGCCTGTGCCCGTCCTGCCGCGAGCCTTATGCCGCGCCGCCGCAGCTTGCCGAGCGGATGCGCGCCGCGGGGCTGGATGCGCCCGATGGCGTGGCGCTGTTCCGGCCGGCCGGATGCCCGGCCTGCGCGGGCACCGGCTACAGCGGGCGGACCATGATCCTGGAAGTGCTGCAGATGACGGACGCGCTGCGCCCGATGGTGCGCCGGCACGCCGATGCGCGCGACATCCAGGCGGCGGCGGTTTCCGAGGGGATGCAGACCATGTTCGCGCACGGGCTGCGCAAGGCGCTGGCCGGGATCACCTCCGTCGAGGAGGTGGCGCGCGTGATCCAGGACGCCTGAGCGCGTGCCGCGCTTCGAGTACAGCGCGCTCTCGGACACCGGCGGCCTGGTTTCGGGCGAGCTGGAGGCGCCGAACGCCGAGGCGGTGATTGCGCAGCTTCACGAGCGCGCGCTGCTGCCGATCCACGCCGTGGAGCGGCGCGCGGGCGCGGGCGAGGGCATCGCGGCGCGGCTTGCGCGCCGTCGCGCGGGCGCGGCGCTGCCGGGAAAGGACCTCGCGCTGTTCAGCCAGCAGCTCGCGCGGCTGCTGAAGGCGGGGCTGCCGCTGGATCGCGCGCTGGAAATCCTGGCCGCCATCGCGGGCAAGCGCGCAGCACCCGTGGTGCGCGCGACGCTGGAGCGCGTGCGCGACGGCGCGAGCCTGTCGGAAGCC
>JAFEFJ010000228.1 GCA_018240635.1 Pseudomonadota bacterium
GGCTTGGCTCCCGATACGCTGGACGCGCGCGCGCAGGCGCTCGCCGCCCTGCTGCACCGCGATTTCGGCTATGGCGGCGATGCCGAGACCTACGACGACCTGGCGAACGCCAACCTGATCCGGGTGATCGAGCGCCGGAAAGGCCTGCCGGTGGCGCTGGGCATCCTGTGGCTGCACGCCGCCCGCGCCGCCGGGTGGGCGGTGCACGGGGTCGATTTTCCCGGCCATTTCCTGGTCGCGCTGGAAGGTGGCGGCAGCAAGCTGACGATCGACGTCTTCTCCGGCGGCCGGCCGATGGAGGCGCGCGACCTGCGCGGCCTGATCAAGCGGGTGGAGGGCGAGAAGGCCGAACTCCGCCCCGGCCTGTTGCGCCCGATGAGCACCCGCTCCGTCCTGCTGCGGCTGCAGAACAATATCCTCACCCGCCGCGCCGGCTCCGACGATCTCAAGGGCGCCTTGGCGGCGTGCGAGAACATGCTGCGGATCGCCCCCAAGCAGGCCGATCTGTGGCGCCGCGCCGCGGTGATGAACCAGCGGCTGGACCGCGTCGGCGCCGCGCTGTCCTGCTTCGAGCGCTGCCTGGAGCTGACGCCGGAAGGCGAGGGGGCGGACCGCATCCGCGCGGCCATCGACGACCTAAGGATGCGTTTGAACTGATACGATCCGTGCCCTGCGCGATGGCCGCGCGGCCCACCTGCTGCTAGTTTCGCCGCTTCTCAAGCGACCGAGAGCAGCCGATGACCGAACTACCTCCCCCTGCCGCACGCCCGGGCCTGTCTCGCCTGCGGCCTCTGCTTGCCGGCGCCGCGCTGGCACTCGGCCTGTTCTGCGGCTCGCCGCGCCTCGCCGCGCAGCAGCCCGCGGCGATCCCCGTGGGGACGGTCGCCGCGGAACTGCGCCCGATCACGCAGGCCAAGGAATTCGTCGGGCGGGTCGATGCGGTCGAGCGGGTGGACATCATCGCCCGCGTGACCGGATTCCTGCAGGAAGTGGACTTCCACGAAGGCGATTTCGTGAAGGCCGGCGACGTGCTGTACCGGATCGAGCGCGACACGTTCGAGGCTGCGGTCCAGCAGGCCCGCGGCGCGCTGCTGCAGGCGCAGGGCAACTTCGCCAACGCCACGGCTCAGCGCGCCCGCACCGAGGAACTGACCAAGACCGACGCCGCATCCCGCGCCCTGCTCGATCAGCGGATCGCGGCCGAGAAGGCGGCGCAGGGCGACGTGGTGATCGCCGACGCCAACCTGAAGACCGCGACCGTGAACCTGGGCTACACCACGATCACCGCGCCGATCAGCGGCAAGATCGGCCGCAGCAGCGTGACCAAGGGCAATGTCGTCGGCCCGAACACGGGAATTTTGACCACCATCGTCAGCGTCGATCCGATGTATGTCACCTTCCCGGTCAGCCAGCGCGAGTTCCTCTCGATCGAGAAACGCAGCCCTAGCAACGACAAGAACGCGCCGCTGACCGTCCGCATCCGCTTCTCCGACGATACCGCCTATCCGCAGACGGGCAAGATCGACTTCGTGGACGTGAAGGTGGACCGTGCAACCGACACGGTCCTGGTGCGGGCGACCTTCCCCAATCCCGACGACCGGCTGATCGACGGCCAGTTGGTGAAGGTGGCGGTTGAGGCCGAAAAGCCTGTCGATAAGGTTCTCGTGCCGCAGACCGCGCTGATCGTGGACCAGCAGGGGCCCTACGTGTTCGTCGTCGCCGACGGCAAGGCCGCCGTGCAGCGCGTGACCATCGGCGGCGAGTACGGTCCCTACGCCGTCATCGCCAGCGGCCTCAAGGGCGGCGAGCAGGTCGTGGTGCAGGGCATGGAAAGCCTTCGCCCCGGCGCCGCCGTGCAGGCGAGTCCCGTCCCGCCGCCCGCCGCCGGCGGGACCTGACCCGTGTTCTCGGCGATCTTCATCGAGCGGCCGCGGCTTGCGGCCGTCATTGCCATCGTCACGACCATCGCCGGCATCCTGTCGCTGCTCGCGATCCCGATCGCGCAATATCCCGACATCGTGCCGCCGCAGGTCTCGGTCACCACCACCTATCCCGGCGCCTCCGCCGCCATCGTCGAGGCCACCGTCGCGCAACCCATCGAGAGCCAGGTCGTCGGCGTCGACAAGGCGATTTACTTCAAGAGCGTCAGCGGCAACGACGGCAGCTATTCGCTGAAGGTCTCGTTCGAGCTCGGCACCGATCCCGACATCAACACTGTCAACGTCAACAACCGCGTGCAGGTGGCGCTGTCGAAGCTGCCGGAGGACGTGCGCAAGCAGGGCGTGACGGTGAAGAAGCAGTCCTCGGCGCTGCTTGGCGTGATCGCGGTCTATGCGCCGAAGCAGACGCATGACGAGCTGTACATATCGAATTACGTCACCATCAACCTGCTCGACCAGATCCGCAGCACGCCCGGCGTGGGCGATGCCACGCTGTTCGGACCGCAGGACTATTCGATGCGGGCCTGGGTGCGCACCGACCGGCTGACCGGCCTCGGGCTCACCACGGCCGACGTGATCAACGCGATCCGCTCGCAGAACGTGCAGGCGGCGGTGGGCCGGATCGGCGCGCGGCCCACCACGGACGACCAGCAGCTTCAGCTGAACATCCAGACCAAGGGACGGCTGTCCTCGGTCTCGGATTTCGAGAAGATCGTCATCCGCACCAACCCCGACGGTTCGATCCTGCGCCTGGGCGATGTGGCGCGGCTGGAGCTGGGGGCCGCGAATCTCGACCGTTCGACCCGCTTCAACGGGGCGCCCGCCGCGCTGATCGCGATCTATCAGGCGCCCGGCGCCAACGCGCTGACCGCGCTCGGCGCGGTCAAGGCGCTGATGGCCGGCGCCCAGGCGAACTTCCCCGAGGACCTGGATTGGAAGGTCACCTACGACCCCACCACCTTCGTCACCGACACGATCCACGAAGTGCAGAAGACGCTGATCGAGGCGTTCGTGCTGGTGGTGCTGGTGGTGTTCCTGTTCCTCGGCAACCTGCGCGCGACGCTGATTCCCACCATCGCCGTGCCGGTCAGCCTGATCGGCACCTTCATCGTGCTGAACGCCATCGGCTACTCGGCGAACACCGTCTCCCTGCTCGCGATCGTGCTCGCCATCGGCATCGTGGTGGACGACGCGATCGTGGTGGTGGAGGCAGTCGAGCAGGTGATGGAGAGCCATCCCGAGCTGTCGCCCGCGCAGGCGACGAAGCTGGCGATGAGCCAGATCTTCGCGCCCATCATCGCGATCACGCTGGTGCTGCTGTCGGTGTTCGTTCCGGTGGCGTTTATCCCCGGCATCTCGGGCGAGCTGTTCCGCCAATTCGCCGTCACCGTTGCCGTGTCGATGTTCCTCTCGGCGATCAACGCGCTGACGCTCTCGCCGGCGTTGTGCGCCATCCTGCTGCGCCCGCATCATGGCCCGCGCCGCGGTCCGATCGGCGCGCTGATGCGCGGCATCGACTGGGTGCGTGACCGCTACGGCGCCATCGTGGCACGGCTCGTGCGCATTTCGGTGATCGGCCTCGTGATGGTGGCCGCCTCGATGGCCGGGGTGTGGGGGCTCGGCAAGGTCACGCCCACGGGCTTTCTGCCGGAGGACGACCAGGGCGCGTTCTTCATTGTCGTGCAGCTTCCGGACGGCGCCTCGGTCGGCCGCACCACCGACTTCGTGCGCGGCGTGGAGGACGTGCTGAAGAAGGAGCACGCGGTCGCCGACTACACGTCCACCATCGGCCTGAACTTCATCGACAACTACTCGCAGCCCAATGCGGCCTTCATCATCGTCACGCTCAAGCCGTTCGAGGAGCGCACGGCGCCGGGCGATTCGGCATCCGCGCTGATCGGCAGCCTCGGCCAGAAGCTGCGGCAGGTGCGGGGCGGACGCGCGGTGCCGCTGGCGCCGCCGCCGATCATCGGCCTCGGCACCGGCGGCGGCTTCTCCTACGTGCTGCAGGACACCGGCGGAGGCAACCCGCAGGCGCTGGCGGGCGTGCTGCGCGGGCTGCTTGTCGCCGCGAACCAGGACCCGCGGCTCGCGCGCGTGTTCAGCACCTTCTCGGCCTCCACGCCGTCGATCTATCTCGATATCGACCGCGACAAGGCGCAGATCCTGAACGTCGATCTGGCGAACATCTTCCAGGCGCTGCAGGCCACGCTCGGCGGCTACTACGTCAACGACATCAACCTGTTCGGCCGCACCTGGCAGGTGCAGGTGCAGGGCGACGCGGAGGACCGCAACAACGTCGACGACATCGGGCGCATCAACGTGCGCAGCAACGACGGCAAGATGATCCCGCTGCGCAGCCTGGTGGAGGTCCGCCCGGTGATCGGCCCGCAGGCGCTGATCCGCTACAACAACCGCCTCGCGGTCACGGTGCAGGGCAGCCCGGCGCCCGGCTACTCCTCGGGCCAGGCACTTGCCGCGATGCAGGAGGTGGCGGCCAAGACCCTGCCGCGCGGCTATGCGGGGCAATGGACGGACGTGTCGTTCCAGGAGAAACGGGCGGAGGGCAAGACCGCGATCATCCTCGCCTTCGCGGTGCTGTTCGCCTACCTGTTCCTGGTCGCGCTCTACGAAAGCTGGACGATCCCGGTGCCGGTGCTGCTGTCGGTCGCCATCGGCGTCCTCGGCTCGTTCGCCGCCATCGTTGTCGCCGGCCTCACGCTCGATCTTTACGCGCAGATCGGCATGGTGGTGCTGATCGGGCTTGCCGCGAAGAACGGCATCCTGATCGTGGAATTCGCCAAGGAGCGCCGCGCCGCGGGGGTTCCGTTGCTTGAGGCTGCAACCGAAGGCGCGCGTCTGCGTTTCCGCCCCGTGATGATGACCTCCTTCGCCTTCATCCTGGGCCTGCTGCCGCTGGTGATCGCGGTCGGCCCCTCGCAGCTTGCCCGGCGCAATGTCGGCACGCCGGTGTTCGGCGGCATGCTGACCGCGTCCTTCATCGGCATCTTTGCGATCCCCGCGCTCTACGTCACATTTCAGTCCGTGCGCGAACGTTTCCGGCCGTCGGCCCGGCCGGGTAAAAGCGGCCCGGATTCGGGCGCCGCAGACCACCCCGCGTGACACGCTGATCTGGCTATCTTGGGAAGGATTTCGCATGACCCACAACCGACGCACCCTTCTGCTGGCGGGCGCCGCGGCACTTGCCGGCGCGGCGTTGCCCGGCGCCGAACCGGCCTACGCCGCTTCCGCCGCCCAGATCGCAGGCGACGCGCGCGCCGCTCTCAATCGCCTGTATGCAGCTCAGCCCAAGGCGCGCCAGCTCGGCTCTAAGGCGCTGGCGATCCTGGTGTTCCCGAAGATCATCAAGGGCGGCCTGATCATCGGAGGCCAGTCCGGCGACGGCGCGCTGCTGACCGGCGGCAAGGTCGAGGCCTATTACAACCTCTCCGCTGCTTCCTTCGGGCTGCAGGCGGGCGGGCAGACCTTCAGCTATGCGCTGTTCTTCATGAACGCCAAGGCACTGGACTATCTGCGCAAGAGCGACGGCTGGGCGATCGGCTCGGGCCCCAACGTGGTGGTGATGGACAAAGGCGCTGCCGCAAGCATCACCTCCACCACGCTCAGCGAGGACGTCTACGCGGTCCCGTTCGGCCAGCAGGGCCTGATGGCCGGCCTCGGACTGGAGGGCTCGAAGATCACGCAGATCCACCCATCCTAGGCGGCCGTCCCGTCCCACGGGGGGCGACGCTCTCCCCCACTTGCGGTCAGGGGACTGGCATATGGCGTCGAGGGGCGTTCCGGCGCGGTAAGAGATCGCTTCTTCAAGGGTCTTCCGAACGCTCCAGGATGCCTCGGATGCCGTTGGTGGGGATGTTTTTCGGGGGAGAATCCCGGCCCCTCGGACGGGCAACGCACGGCACTGGGAAAGGTGCTGCGGGGCACGCCAAGCCATGACCCGTTCGGCCGGGTTTTCCGGCTGCTCGATCCGGTGGCCTTCGAGGCGGCAGTTCGACGTTTCACGGCTGCCTTCGCATCCGTCCTGTCCGGCACGGCGGGCTTGGCGGCGAAACGGCCCGGATGGAGAGACGACGATCTCCGCCCCCTCAGATAGCCCTGCCTCTCGTGCGGAGGGCCGGGGAGGGGGAGCTGGCGAGAGCCGGAGTGGGGGACCTACAACGGCCCCAGTTTCCCCAGCTCCATCGCCTTGATCTGCAACGCCAGATACTTCGAATAGATCCGGCACTGCGCCAGCCCGCCGGCGATGAACCAAACGCCCTGCTGCGGCGTGCGCTTGTACATGTTGTTCAGGTCGCCATCCGGCCCGATGCCCCAGACCGGGCCGATGCGCGCGGCCATTTCATCCCCCAGCGCGCGGCGCACCAGCTCGGCCTGCGGGAAGTAGCCGGTCGCCAGCACGATGATGTCGGCCGGAACGATCGTGCCGTCCTTCAGCAGCGCGCCCTCGGCGCAGAAGCGCTCGATGCGGTCGTATTGCAGCAGGCCGATCTCGCCCTTGATCATCAGCGCCGAGCTGCCGGCATCGAGGTTGTATCCGCCGCCGCGGCGGAAATACTTCATCTGATGACCGGCTTCGTCCTCGCCCACGTCGTGCTTGAAGCCGATCGCCTTCAGCCCCTCGATCATCTCCTTGTCGAGCTGCACCATCCGCTTCGTGACGGATTTGTAGGCCTGCAGCGTCAGCGGCGGCGTCGCGGCGGAAACGATCTGGTCGCAATCCTCGAGCCGGCCGCCCTCG
>JAFEFJ010000229.1 GCA_018240635.1 Pseudomonadota bacterium
CCGGCATCCTGATCGGCATCGGCGAGACGCGCGAGGAGCGGCTGGAGTCGCTGCTGGCGATCCGCGACCTGCACCGCGAGCACGGCCACATCCAGGAAGTGATCGTGCAGAACTTCCGCGCCAAGCTCGGCACCAAGCGCGCTGATGCGCCGGAGCCGGACCTGGACGACCTGCTGTGGACCGTCGCCGCCGCGCGGCTGATCCTGGGGCCGGAGATGGCGGTGCAGGCGCCGCCCAACCTCTCGCCCGGCGTGTACGAGCGCATCGTCGCCGCCGGCATCAACGACTGGGGCGGCGTGTCGCCGGTGACGCCCGATCATGTGAATCCCGAAGCGCCCTGGCCCGAGATCGAGACGCTTGCCCAGCGCACCGCCTCGGTCGGCAAGGTGCTGGTGCAGCGCCTGCCGGTCTATCCGTCCTACGCGCTGGATGCGGGCCGCTGGCTCGCGCCCGGGATCGCGCCGCTGGTGCGCCGCGCGATCGACGCCGAGGGGCTGGCGCGGGAGGACGGCTGGGCGCCGGGCCTGACCGAAACGCCGCCCGTGCGGCCCGCGCGGCTTTCGTCGGTCGATCCCGCCGTCGCGAACGCCATTGCCCGCGCGCGCGACGGCGCGCGGCTGCACGAGCCGGAGATCGTCACGCTGTTCGGCGCGCGCGATGCCGATTACGAGGCGGTGACGAAGGCGGCGGACGAACTGCGCCGCGCGGTCAGCGGCGACGTGGTGCGCTATGTCGTCACCCGCAACATCAACTATACGAACATCTGTTACTATCACTGCAAGTTCTGCGCGTTCTCGAAGGGAAAGACGCACGAGGCCCTGCGCGGCGCTCCTTACGACCTGTCGCTCGACGAAATCGTGCGCCGCGCGGCCGAGGCGTGGGACCGCGGCGCCACCGAGGTGTGCCTGCAGGGCGGCATCCACCCGGACTACACGGGCGAGACCTATCTGCGCGTCTGCCGCGCCATCAAGGCGGCGGTACCGGGCATCCACATCCATGCTTTTTCGCCGCTGGAAGTGACGCAGGGCGCGGCGACGCTGGGGCTTTCCGTCAGCGATTTCCTCGCGCGGCTGGCCGAGGCAGGTCTCGGCACCCTGCCTGGCACGGCTGCGGAAATCCTGGACGACGAGGTGCGCGCGGTCATCTCGCCCGACAAGGTGAACACCGCGCAATGGCTCGCGGCGATCCGCGCGGCGCACCGGCTTGGGCTGCGCACGACGTCCACGATCATGTACGGCCATGTGGAACGCCCGCTGTCCTGGGCGCGGCATCTGCTGGCGCTGCGCGACCTGCAGGCGGAGACCGGCGGCTTCACCGAGTTCGTGCCGCTGCCCTTCGTGCACATGGAAGCGCCGATGTATCTGCGCGGCCTGTCGCGACGCGGCCCGACGATGCGGGAAGCCGTGTTGATGCACGCCGTCGCGCGGCTGGCGCTGCATCCGCTGATCCCGAACATCCAGACTTCCTGGGTGAAGATGGGGCCGGAAGGCGTCGCGCGCTGCCTGCAGGCGGGCGCGAACGACCTGGGCGGCACGCTGATGGACGAGAGCATCTCCCGCGCCGCCGGCACGCTGCACGGGCAGGAATTCCCGCCCGCCGCGATGGAGGCGCTGATCCGCTCCATCGGGCGCGAGCCGCAGCAGCGCGACACGCTGTACCGTCCCGCGTCCGCGGAACGCCGCGCCGCGTCCTTCGCGGCGGCGGCGCTGGCGCCCAAGGTCATGACGCCGCCCACCGCGCCCGAGGCGCTGGCCGCTGCGTCCATATCCGTGGCGTAACCACAACGGCACGAGCGGCGTTGCGGTCGCGCCGAGGAAAAGGACCGCGCCGCTGATCCCGCTGCACGCGCTCGATCACCTGCTGGAGACATACGGCTACGCCGCCGTCCTGGTGATGCTGATGCTGGAATCGCTCGGCCTTCCGCTGCCGGGCGAAAGCCTGATGATCGCCGCGGCGATCTTCGCGGCCACGACGCATCAGCTCAATATCGCCGTGCTGATCCCTGCCGCCGCAACCGGCGCGATCCTGGGCGACCAGATCGGCTACGTCATCGGGCGGTGGGTGGGCTTCCGCGTGCTGAAGCACTGGGGGCGGAAGATCGGCATCGGCGAGGAGCGGCTGGAACTCGGGCGCTATCTGTTCCACCGCTACGGCGGGCGCATCGTCTTCCTGGGCCGTTTCGTTGCCTTCCTGCGCACCTTCGTCGCCCTGCTGGCCGGCGCCAACCGGATGCCGTGGCATTCCTTCCTGATCTGGAACGGGCTTGGCGGCATCTGCTGGACCGCGCTCTACGGAATCGGCGCCTACGTGCTCGGCGAGGCCGCGACGAAGATCAGCGGCCCGCTCGGCATCGTGCTCGGCATCGCCGGAGCGGCCGCGCTGATCGGCGCGTTCCTCTTCGTCCGGCGGAACGAGAAGCGACTGATGGGGGAAGCGCGCAAGGACATGCACGCCGCCCCCGAACACGCCGCGTAGCGCCTACGGAACGCGCGACACCTCGCAGCGTCCGGACCGGTGCGCCGTGGTTCCGCTGATCGGATCGCGCGCCGCGGGATCGACGGTCAGGTTGAAGTTTGATCCTTCCCGGCTGAACGGATCGTAGCCCGGTGCGCCGAGTTCGGGCGCGGCCTGCCACCAGCCATGCTCGCCCACCACGACCCGCGGATCGATCTCGGCGTTCAGCAGCGCCCGCGCCCGCATCGCGCCCGCGCGCGTCTCCACGCTGATCCATTCGCCGGCGGCGATACCGCGCCGCGCGGCGGTCTCGGGATGCAGCATCACCTCCGGGTCCATCGCGCGGCGCCGCAGGCTGGGCAGCGCACGGTGCTGGGTCTGGCAGAACAGCGTGGGCTTCGCGCAGGTCAGCACCAGCGGATAGCGATCCGCCTCCGTCTCGGGCGGGGGAACGAAGCCGGGCATCGGCGCATGGCCGCCGGCCTGGAAAGTCTCCGACCAGAACTCCACCTTCCGCGACGGCGTGGGGAATCCCGGCGGGTTTCCCGAGCCGTCGGGTGCGGCGTATTTGGCGTGGTGCGTCACCAGCGGCACGCGGATGCCGCGCGGCTCCGCACGCAGTTGCTCCAGGCTCAGCCCGCTCGGCGCGAGCTGATGGCGATAGGCCGCTTCGACGTCGCCGTTCCAGAAGTGCCCGCCGAGCCCGAGGCGCACCGCGAGATCGAATATGATGTCGATATCGGAACGTGAATCGCCGCGTGGCGGCACAATGCGCGGCCGCAGCTGGACCAGTGATTGCGCGTCCTCGCTGATCTCGAAGCCGAAGCGCAGCGCCTCCCGCTCGAAGCAGGATGCGACCGGCAGCACGATGTCGGCCAGCTCCGCAGTGGGATTCATGAACATGTCGGCGTGGACATAGAAATCGAGCGCGGCCAGCGCCTGCCGTCCGCGCAGCGGATCGGAGAAGGCGAGCAGCAGGTTGGAGCCGAACCCGACCAGGCCGCGCATCCGGTACGGCTCGCCCTCGATCACCGCGCGGTAGAAATCCTGAACGGCGACGTTGTTCCACTTCGCCGGCCCGAGCGGACGCCGCTCCATGCCGATGGCCGGCGCCATCCCGCGCGCACCCGGCAGATCCTCGCCGGTCACCGCGGGGCTCGGAACGGCGGGGAACAGCACGTTGCCGCCGCGCTGGTCGAACGATCCGGTCAGCGCGTACAGCAGCGCCATCGCGCGCGCCGTTTCGGTGGTGTTGGCGTGATGCTCGTGGCCGCTCCAGGCGTAGTAGGAAGCCGGGCGCGCCTCCCAGATCATGCGCGCCGCCGCCGTCACCTGCGCCGCGTCGATCCAGCAGATCTCCGCGACGCGCGCCGGCGTGTAGCCAGCGCACAATTCGGCGTAGTGCGCGAACACCGGGCGGCAGGACACCGCGCCTTGCGCGGTCGCCACCTGGAACTCGCCGTCCAGCGCAAGGTTCTCCGCAAGCGCTGCATAGCGGCCTGTGTTCGGGTCGTAGGCGGCAGGCTGGCCCGCCGCCGCGTCCCAGGCGACGAAATGCGCCGCATCGCCGCCCGCCGCGAGGTCGGCGGCGCGCAGAAGCCTGCCGGTATCGGACCGGACGAGATGCGGCGCGTTCGTCCAGCGCCGCACGAAGTCGCGGTCGTACCAGCCGTTGGCGATCATCGCGTGGGCAAGACCGAGCGCCAGCGCGCCGTCGGTGCCGGGGCGCACGCGCATCCAGATATCGGCCTTGCCGGCAAGCCCGACGCGGCGCGGATCGACGACGATCAGCTTCATGCCGCGCTTCAGCGCCTCGACCGTCGCGGTCGCGTGCGTCAGGCGCGTGTAGGACGGGTTGTAGCCCCACAGGATCAGGCAGCCGCTGTTGGCGATATCCGCCATCGCGCCGCCGCCGCTGCCGGTCGCCACGCTCGCGGCGCCGAACGCGTAGCGCGTGGCGAATCCGCGTCCCCAGCCGCACATGTCGAGCGACCAGACCAGGTTCGGCGTGCCGAAGGCGTTCATCAGCCGCCGCTGGAACGGGGCGGACTCGCCGATGGCGGTCGTGGAGGGGGAGGACTGGCTGAACGCCACCGTCTGCGGCCCATGCTCCGCCGCCAGCCGCCTGAGCGCCGCCGCCGTCGCGTCCAGCGCCTCGTCCCAGGAGATTTCCTCCCAGCCCGGATCGGGATCGCCCTTGGGCCGGGTACGGCGCAACGGCCGGGTCAGGCGTAGCGTGCTGTTCACCAGGTCCGGCGCCGCGCGGCCCTTGGCGCACAGCGCCTGTCCGGTCGGATGCGTGGGATCGGGATCGAGTCGCGTCAGGCGGCCGTCCTCCACGGTTGCGATGCAGCCGCACCGGGCGATGCACAGGCCGCAGAAGCCCGGTATCCGGGCCGAAGCCGCCGTGGTGCTCATGCCGCCGTTCCCCCGCAGATTATTGCCTGGAGACTACCACCTCCGGCAGCGCGGTCACGAGCGCCGCGATCCCGGACTCCCGCAGATAGTCCAGAGTGCGCGTGCGCAGCGGCGGCATCGAGAGGAAGCGGCGCAGATCGGCGGGGTGGTCGATATCCATGCCGATGCCGGGCAGCGGCACCACCGTGGGCTCGATCCCCGCCGCGCGCGCGGCGGCGAGGTGCGGGAAGTAGCTGTCCTCCCCGAAGCGCAGCGTCACCGCGTCGGGCGGCGACAGCAGGATCGCGTTCGACCCAAGCTCGTCGTGCGCGGGCGCGATGGTGAAGGCGGGCGCGTCGCGATGGGCCTCGATCAGCGCGGCGACCTCGGCGGCGGTGATGCGCGGGATGTCACCCGGCACGGTCAGCATCGTCGCGCGTCCTTCGGCGATCAGCGCGCGGCCCGCTGCCGTCACCGCGCCGGTGTGGCCGTCGCGCGCGCCGTCGGTCAGCACGCGGGCGCCGATGCGCCGGGCCAGATCGGTTGCGAACGGATCGAGCGTGACGACGCAGATGCCGGCGAGCGGCGCTTCGGCGAGCGCGGCCAGCACGTCCTGCAACATCGCCGCCGCCAGCGCGCGGCGCTGGTCGGGCGGCAGGAATTCCGCTAGCCGCTGCTTGGCGCCGCCCTGCTCCTTCACCGGCACCACCGCCCAGACGTCGCGTGGCGGAGTCATTCCCGGAGCGTCGCGGCGGCGTCCAGCACCGCGCGCGCCAGCGCCTCGCGGTCGGCGAGCGTGGTCATCAGCGTCTCTGCGGCGAACACACGCGGCCCCTGCGCCGGCGCATCAGCGTCCGCGTGATCGACGATGTAGCCGTCCAGCAGATCGCCGTAGCGCCATGCGACCGAGGCGGCGCTGACTTCCAGCCCAAGCTCGGCCAGCATCTTCGCGGTGGGTCCCTTCACCGCGCGCCCGCCGATGATGGGCGAGACGCCGATGACGGGCGCGGCGCAGGCCAGCAGCGCGGCACGAACGCCGGGGATGGCGAGGATCGGCTCCACGCTGATGAAGGGGTTCGACGGGCAGATCACCACGGCCGCGAGCCGTGGATCGGAAAGCGCCGCCATCAGGGCGGGCTGCGGGCGCGCGGCTTCGGCGCCCGCGAAGGCAAGCTCCCGCACCACGGGCGCGCATTGCTGCCGGACGAAATAATCCTGGAAGTCGATCCAGCCGGTTTCGCTGCGCACGCGCGTGCGCACCGGATCGTCGCTCATCGGCACGACGCGGCAGGCGATGCCGAGGCGCGCGCAGACGTCCGCGGTGATGGCGGTCAGGCTGTCGCCCGCGCGCAGGCGGCGCGTGCGCTCCACATGCAGCGCAAGGTCGCGGTCGCCGAGGCGGAACCACGTCTCGCCACCGAGCGCGCCAAGCGTTTCCATGAATGACCACGTCTCGTCCCGCCGCCCCCATCCCAGCTCCGGGTTGGCGAGGCCGGAGAGCGTGTAGGCGACGGTGTCGATATCCGGCGAGATCGACAGGCCGAGATGCTCGAAGTCGTCGCCGGTGTTCGCCACCACCAGCAGATCCTCGGGCGGCAGCACGCGCGAGAGGCCGAGCACCAGCTTGGCGCCGCCGATGCCGCCCGACAGCGCGACGACGAGGCCCGGGCTGCTCACCGGAACAGGTCCTCGGCGGGCGGGCGCACCAGTTCGGCGGCGGGCGCGTCGGGCGCGGTCCAGCGCAGGCCGCGCACCAGCACCACGGGCCGCGCCTCGTCCGCCTGGCCCATCAGCAGGGAGGCGGCGGCGGCGATCTCGTCGGCGAAGCCGATGACGCTGACTTC
>JAFEFJ010000022.1 GCA_018240635.1 Pseudomonadota bacterium
GAGGCGCTGGCGAAGACGAAGAAGGGCGTGCGCATCATCAACTGCGCGCGCGGCGGCCTGGTGGACGAGGACGCGCTGGCCGATGCGATCGAGGCGGGCCACGTCGCCGGCGCCGCGCTCGACGTGTTCGTGACCGAGCCCGCGACCGAAAGCCGCCTGTTCGGGCTGGAGAACGTGGTCTGCACCCCGCATCTCGGCGCCGCCACGACCGAGGCGCAGGAGAACGTCGCGCTTCAGGTCGCCGAGCAGATGAGCGACTTCCTGCTCACGGGCGCGGTGTCGAACGCGATCAACATGCCCTCGGTCTCGGCCGAGGACGCGCCCCGCCTCAAGCCATACATGGAGCTATGCCGCCTGCTCGGCGCGCTGGCGGGCCAGCTCACGCAGGCGCGGGAGGGCGTGATCCGCCGCGTCGTCGTCGAATACGAAGGCCAGGTCGCGGCCCTGAACCAGAAGCCGCTCACCGCCGCCGCGCTCGCGGGCCTCATGTCCCCCGCGATGGAGGGCGTGAACATGGTCAACGCCCCGGTGGTCGCGCGCGAGCATGGCATCGACGTCTCCGAAACCGTGCACGAGCGCGACAGCGAGTATCAGACGCTCGTGCGGATCACGGTCGAATCGGACGAGTTGAAGCGCTCGGTCTCCGGCACGCTGTTCGCCGGATCGAAGCCGCGCATCGTGGAGATCAAGGACATCAAGGTGGAAGCCGATTTCGGCCGCCACATGCTGTATGTCACGAACGAGGACAAGCCGGGCTTCATCGGCGCGTTCGGCGGCCTGCTGGCCGACAACCGCATCAACATCGCCACCTTCAACCTCGGCCGCTCCGCGCCGGGGGGCGATGCGATCTGCCTCGTCTCGCTCGACGAGCCGGTACCCGACCGCGTGCTGGCCGGCGTCCGCTCGCTGCCGCTCGTGGTCCAGGCGGTGCCGCTCGCGTTCTGAACGCGGCATTCTCTGCGGCGGCGAAAGGCTGCGGTAAGCTTCCGCGCGTCTTGCCATGCGGGATGCGTGGGAGGGAGGGCGATGCGGCTGCTGGTCGTGGAGGACGAGCCCGCGCTCGCCGGGCTCGTGCGGGGGGCGCTGGAAAGGGCCGGCTTCGGCGTCGATGGCGTCGATGCCGTCGCGGAGGCGGACGACTATCTCGCGGTCGCGCGCTACGACGCGCTGGTGCTCGATCTCGGGCTGCGCGACGGCGACGGCATGACGCTGCTCCGCCGCCTGCGCCAGCGCCGCGACGGGTTGCCGGTGCTGATCCTGACGGCGCGCGATGCGCCGGAGGACCGGGTCTCCGGCCTCGATGCCGGCGCGGACGACTATCTGATCAAACCGTTCCACCTGCCGGAACTCGTCTCCCGCATCCGCGCCCTGCTGCGCCGTCCCAACGCCGCGCTCGGCGTCGTGCTGGAGGCCGGGAACCTTGCGCTTGATACGATCGAGCGGACGGTGTCGGTGGGCGGACAGACCGTCGCCGTGGGGGCGCGGGAGACGGCGCTGCTGGAGATGCTGCTGCGCCGCGCGGGGCGCGTCGTGGCGCGCGAGGGCATCGAGCAGAGTCTCTATGGCCTCGACGCGCCCGCCGGTCCGAACGCGGTGGAGGTCGCGATCCACCGCCTCCGCAAGCGCCTGCAGGACGCCGGCGCGACGGTCACGATCCACACCGTGCGCGGCGTCGGCTACCTGCTGGCCGCGGCATGAGCGCCGCCGCGCGGCGTCCCGGTCGTCTCACGGTCCGGCTCGGCGTCCATCTCGCCGTCCTGCTCACCGCCGGGATCGCGCTGGCCGCCAGCGTGGTCGCGTGGCGCACCATCGCCACCATCAAATCGCTCGACGACGCCGCGCTGCAAAGCCAGGCGCGGCTCGTCGCCCAGAATGTCCGCGACGGGCCGGATGGAGGGCCCGTGCTGCACATGCCGAGCGAGCTGTCCGACGCCTTCGCTGGAGCGGACAGCGGAAGCCTGTTCGTCATCGCCGATGCCGACAACGCCGTGCTGCTCGCCTCCGATCTCCGCGCCGCCGATCTTCTCGCGCCCTACCTGCCGCCGCCGCCGGAAGGCGGCTTCTTCCGCGTCCCGCCCATGGCTGGCTTTCCCGATGGGCTGCTCGGCGTGCTGGTGCCCTACGGCAAGTGGCGGGTGGTGGTCGCGCAGGCGCACGAGCAGCAGGAGGCGCTGGTCACCAGCCTCGTCAGCGACTTCGCCTTCAGCACCGTCTGGCTGCTGGTGCCGATCGCCGGCGCCACTGTGCTGATCGGCGTCTGGACGCTGCGCCGCGGCCTCGCGCCGCTGCGCGAGGCGTCTCGGGCGGCGGCCGAGATCGGACCGGGCACCGCCGGCGTCCGCCTGCCCGAACGGCGCCTGCCGGCCGAGGCGCTGCCGCTCGTGCGCGCGGTCAACCAGGCGCTGGAACGGCTGGAGCGCGCCCTCGATGCCCAGCGTCGCTTCGCCGGGGACGCCGCGCATGCCCTGCGCACCCCGCTTGCTGTCCTCGTCGCGCGGCTCGACTCGGCCGAATCCGCTGCCGACATGGCGGCGCTGCGTCAGGATGCCGAACGCCTCTCGCGCCTCGTCGATCAGATGCTGGCCATCGCGCGGCTCGATGGCCTGCCGCTCGATGTCTCCGGCCCGCTCGACCTGCGCGTTGTCGCGGCATCGGCCGTCTCCGCGCTCGCGCCGCTCGCCATCGCCCGCGGCGTCGAGCTGGCGCTGACCGGCGAGGCGCCGCCGCCGCTCCGCGGCAATGCCGCGGCGGTGGAGACGGCGCTGCTCAACCTGATCGACAACGCCATCGCCCATGCGCCTCCCGGCAGCACCGTGGAGGTGGAACTGGCCGCGCCGGCTTCGGTGCGGGTGATGGACCGCGGGCCGGGCGTGCCGCCGGGGCAGGCGGCGAAGCTGTTCGACCGCTTCCACAGCGGCCGCAGCGGCGGCGCCGGCCTCGGTCTTGCGATCGTGGCCGGCGTCGCCGCCGCGCATGGCGGTTCAGCGCGGGTTGAGTCCCGGCCCAGCGGCGGCGCCAGCTTCCTGCTGGACCTTGCCGGGCAGCACTGCGGGCTTGCGCCCCGTCACCATGGCGCGGACGAGATTTTCGCCGTGCAGCACGCTGCTGATTACGGCGCCGGCGATGTGGAAGCCCACCAGCCACAGCAGCAGGTTGCCGGCCGCCGCGTGCAGGTCTGAAACCCACTGCACCCCGAAGAAGCGGTCGGTCTCCGATAGGGCACCGGTGCTCGCGACCAGCACCAGCATCGCGAGCAGCGCCACCACCATCACGCCGCCGGCCGGATTATGGCCGATGTAGCGCGGCGCCCTGCCGCCCCGCAGGGCGCGGAGATAGCCCGCGATCGACGACGGTCCGCGCACGAAGTCCGTGAAGCGCGCATGCCGGGGGCCCACGAAGCCCCAGGCGATGCGGGCGAGCACGAGAGGCAGGACGATGTATCCTGCCCCTTCGTGCAGCCAGCGCGGCTCCGTCGTCACGCCTGCGGTGGCCACGCAGGCCGCCACGGTCCAATGGAAGATGCGGACGAACGGATCCCAGACACGCACTTCGCCCGCGGCGGTTGATCGGGCCACCGTGCTTACTCCGCGTTGACGATGGCTCCGGTGGCGCCGTTCAGCTCCAGCTCGAAGCGCTTGCCCTTGCTGTCGATGCCCTTGGCTTCGTAGCAGCCGTTATGGGTGGAAAGGCCGCGGATCTGCGTGTAGCCGCGCTCGTGCAGGCTCTTGGTGATCGCCTCCTTCGACATCATCGGCCCGCTCAGGGAGCACGACTCCTCGGCATACGCGACCGACGCGACGCTCGGCGCGGCGGCGAGCAGAACGGCAATGGCGGCGGCGGCAACGGCACGACGGGACATAAGGCTACTCCTCGGCAGGTTTGAACTGCCCCCTGGATGCCCGCCGCCCCTTACGCCGACCTTACGGTCGGGCGGAAGATAGGTGCAGCACCGCAACGGAGATGGGCGCAAAAGCGATGGCATCCCATCGCAGGCCGGACGCGGAATTCTGGAAGGGAGGGCGCCGATCGCACGAGCGTCTTGGTGGAGGGGGTTGGATTCGAACCAACGTAGGCGTGCGCCAACGGATTTACAGTCCGTCCCCTTTAGCCACTCGGGCACCCCTCCGCAAAGCCAGCGGCGTAATCCAGGGGCAGGACGTTGTCAAACTTCGCCGCCCCGCCCGATGGCTCAGGCTCCGGGTGCGATCGCGCCCTCCCGCATCGGGGGTGAGGGCAACGCGAAGTCGTACGCGGGCCGTGCGCGGAATGCTTCGCGCAGGGTGCCGAAAAACCCCATGTTTCCAGCCTGCGTCGCGAAGCAGCGCAGCGCAGCGTCGCGCCGCCGCACCGCGGTTTCGGACAGGTCGATCGTCACCGCCGGATGCGCTGGATCGGCCCAGAACGCGGCGGTGCGCACATAGCCGCCCACGTGGTAATAGCCCGCGAATTCCAGGCAGCCGAGCCGGCGCCCGGTCATCGCGGCCAGCCGCGCCATGGCGCGTTCGCAGGCCAGCGCGCAGGCGTCGTGATCCATGTGGCCGCCCTCGTAGGCGTGCGTGATCACCGCGTCCACGGTCATGAAATCGGCGGTCAGCCGCTCCACCACCGCCTCCATCCGCGCCGCCACGCGCTGATCGGGGATGCCGTAGCAGACGCGCCGCGTCGGCTGCGCGCAGGCCGCGCGCAGCGCCGCGTCCACCTCCCGCCGCCGCGCCGCCGCATAGGCGCCGCGGTCCGCGAAGCCCATCGCGCGCGCCTCCTCGCCGTCCTCGGTCGCGCCGTCCGTCACGTGGATCAGCGTCAGGTCCAGGAAGCGCGCCATCGTGCCGCCGGCGGCGATCATCTCGTCGTCCTGATGCGCCACCACCAGCGCCACCGGCATCCTGATCGGCCCCTGCGCGGCCAGCTCGCGCAGCAGCGCGGCCTGCACCTCCGACGGGCTTCGTTCCGCCGGTTTCGTCATAGCTGAAACTGCTCGATCCGGCGCATGGTGGGGCGCGTGATCCGTCCGCACCAGCCATCGACGATGGACCCCACGTCCAGCGCTACGCCGCCCTGCTGCTTGATCGCGTCGCAGTAGAGCTTGCCCAGATACCCGGCGGCCACCAGCCACACCCGCGCGTGCCGTGCCTCCTCCTCGATGCGGCGCAGGATGCGCAGGAAGGCGCCGGGGTAATGCGGCTCGCTCATGCCGCTGATCCCGGCGATCTGCGAAAATCCCTTCTCCTCCGGCACCAGCAGCGCGGCGGTTACGCGCGAGCCGTAGCGTTCGGCCAGCCGGTAGCCGAGCTGGGGGTGGCAGGTGATCACGCCGAACGTCACCGGCATCGCCAGAAGTTTCGGCCAGAACCTGTTCAGATGCAGATCCAGATGCGCGTCCTGGCCGCAATACTGGCCATCGTCCGCGCGATCCAGCCGCGGCGCCAGCGTGCGCAGGATGTTCACGCAGGGCGGGATGCTGCGGATGCTCAGCTGGTCGTACTCGTTGGACAGACGCAGCCCGGACGGCAGCCCCAGCACGTCGCAGCGTACCATCGCCTCGCGCATCCGCATGCTCAGGGCGGCGAAGGAGCGCGACCCGTAAAGCGCCTCGGATCCGAACCACACGCGCAGGATCGTGCGCCGGTTCGACTCGTACAGCGCCGCGAAGCGCGCCTCGTCCTCCTTGCCCGCGCTCAGCCACGCGCCTTCGCCGTCGCCCAGCCGGATCAGCGAGAACGGCTCGGCCCTCTCCACCGCGGAGACGATCCGCGCGCAGAGGGTATCGCCGATCAGGTAGCGTCCGCTGCGCTCGAACCGCTCCACCAGCGCGATCATTGCAAGGCGGGGATATTCGGTCAGGAAGTCCACGAACTCCGCCAGCGCGCGCACGGTGGCCGCCGCCTCCGGCGTCCGGTCGGGGTGCGCCCGCAGCACCGCGACCGCCTCCTCCGGCTCTTCGCGATCCAGCAACTGAAACGCAAGGTTCTTCCGCGGCAGCAGATCGTAGGGCGCCGCCTCCACTGCGCGGCGGCGCAGCGCCAGCGCTTCGTCGTCGCGGCCCTGCTGCATGCGCAGCACCGCCATTTCCTGCCAGCCGAAGACCACGCTGGGAAACCGGTCGATGATCGTCTGGAAGATCGCCTCCGCGCGGGCCGCGTCCCCGCGGTCGCGCAACGAGATACCGACCCGCGCGAGATGCTCCGGATCGTCGGCATGGGCGCTGTCGATCTCCCCGGGCGAAACGCTCGGGGGCGCGGCCGGATCGTAGACCTCCGAATCCAGCAAGTTCGCGAAGTCGGTCACGGCTTGGTCAGCTCGAAGACGAAATGCGTGCAGAACATCAGCCGCACCAGATTGATCTCCGCCACGCTCATGCCGATCCGCTCGCCGGTCTCGATGATCTTCCGGTGGAAGAACCCGTCCGGATTGAAATGTTCGTTGAACGGCGTGTCGTCGGACGAGCCCAGCGTGATCAGCAGCCGGCGCAGCAGGAACGAGAAGGCGTCGTGCTTCGGATAGATCCGCGTCAGCGTCAGCCCGTTGCGCTGCGCCGCCACCTTCATCCCGTACGGCGTGTAGTTGAACGTGCCGTAGTCCTGGATCTGCTCCAGGTAGGAAACCTGGCCGATCACCTTGCCGCCCCTGCGCAGCACGCGCGCGAGTTCCGAGAAGGTGATGTCGATATGCTGCACGTGCTGCAGCACGAGCAGCGCCCAGATCGCGTCGAACTCCTCCGACGGGTAGGGCAGCATCCGCCCGTCGTAGAAGGAGATGTCGGAGCCCAGCCCCTGCACGTTGTTCAGCACCGACGGCGACACGCCGCCCAGATAGTCAACGCCGCGCCAGCGGTAGCCCAGGCTTTCGACGAAGGGGCGGTGGTGCATCGCGCCGCAGCCGAAATCCAGCAGCTCGCGCCTCGCGGGGGAGAAGGCCTGCGCCAGCAGGTCCTCGGCGGACGGCGCGTCGTAGCTGCTCGCGTCGATGATCGGGCCGATTTCCTGCGCGTACGATCCGTCCAGCTGCAGCGTTGTCGCTTTCCTGCAGATGGCGGAGAGAAGGGATTCGAGCATCTGCCGCAGGCGGTTGTCGTCCGTCATGTCGTTTTGGCTCCGGTCAGGCTTTTGCCGGCCGCCAGCGCCTGCGCCAGCGCCCGCCGCGCCGTCTCCGCGATCGCGTCGTCCGCGATGCTCCGCTGCGCGCCCGCCGCGATCCGCCCGCGCAGCGTGGCATCGGCCAGCAGCCGCCCGATGCACTCGCGCCAGTCCGGGGCGCGGGCCGCCCGCAGCACGTTCTCTCCGCTGCGCAGCCGGGGCAGCGCGCCGTCAGGCAGCAGGGCCGCTGCCGGCACGCCCGCCGCCGACGCCTCGAACCATGCCGCCTCGGCCTCGTATTCGCCCTCCGCCGTCGCGGGCAGGGCCAGCAGCGCGACGGCGGCGCGCGCCAGCTCGGTCCGGTGGGCCCGCGGCTCGCGCGGCTGTCCCAGATGGCGCAGCCGCGCGGCGAAGCGGTCGAACGCGGGATCGAGATGCACCGGACCCGAAATGCACAGCTCGGGCGCCGGGTTTTCGTCCATCAGCCGCAGCAGCGCCCCGCCCGGCGTGCCCGTCACGTTGTCGAGGAACATCAGCGCGCGGCTCGAGAAGAAGATGCGCGGCCGTTCTCCGTCCGCCTGCGGCGCGGGCCGCTCCGGCGCGTCCGGCAGGTCGCTCACCGCGAAGGCGTGGCGCTGCGCGACCAGCGGCCGCAGGCCCTCGGCAAGGCGGCCGGTCGGCGCCAGCCCGAAATCGCACAGCTGCGCGGCGGCGCGGTACAGCGGCATGGCGAAGCGCAGCCCGTCGTAGTCCGCGCCCGTGATGTAGCCGCGGAACGCCGCGGCCGGCTCCGCGTGCGCGGCGGCATGCAGGCCGGTGTCGGTCGCATAGTAGGTCGGCAGCCCGCGCCGCCGCGCCGCGGTGATGCAGCGCAGCACCAGGGGCAGGGCGGGCACGCGGAAGAACACCGCATACGCTGCCTCCGGCAGCGCATCCAGGAACCCGTCGGTCGTCTGATACGAAACCACGCGGTGCCGTACGCCCAGCGCGTCAAGAAGCGGCAGCTTGCGTGTGATCTGCCGCTCGGCGCTGACCGGATCGTCCAAGTTGGCCAGCACCAGCACCGTCCCGCCCGCCTCGCCTCCCTCCCGCGGAAACGCCGGCGGGGGCAGCAGCCCCTCCGCCCAGCCGGCCATCCGCGTGCATTCCGCGACCAGAAGCCGCTCGGCCTCCTCGTAGCGGTGCTCGGCGATCAGGGCGCGCGCGCGGTTCTCCAGGCAGCGGAAGATCGCATCGGTCGCATCGGTCACCGCCTCGAACCACATCGGCGCATCCGCCAGCCGCGCATGCGCCGTCTCCACGGCCGTGCGCAGCTCCGCTTGCCGTCCCAGCCGCGTCGCGCAGCGCGACAGGTTCCGGATCGTCCAGGCGTTCGCGTCCGGCGAGGCCACCACCTCGCGGTACAGGTCGAAGGCTGGGCGGCACATGTCCAGGCGCAGATACGCATCCGCCAGATGCTGCCGGTCGGCCGGCGGAAGCGTGCCCAGGCGCAGCGCGATCTCGTAGGCGTGGATCGCGAGCCCGTCGTCCTTCTGCGAGAAGAGGCGCCCCAGCGCGGCAAGGAACGGCGCGGCGTCGGCGCCGAAGGGCAGCCGGTCGAGCACCTGCCCGAACCCGCCCTCGCACAGATCGTCGAGCGCCGCCCAGCGGTGCGCCCCGCCCGAGGGCCGCAGCGCGGCATACAGTTTCCACGGAAAGCAGGCCGGATAGGCGTCGAGCGCGAGGCCGAGCCGCCGCAGATGCGCCGTTGGCGAGCCTGGACGCCCCGCGCCAATGCCCTCCATCAGCCAAGTGCGAAAGGCCTCCAGCGGCTGCGCGCCCTGCCAAGCGGGGTTCGCCTCGGCGAAATACTCGGGGTCGAAGGCGTGTGCCTCGCTCAGCGCCGCGAGTTCGGGAAAGCCGAACCGCTTGAACGCCGCCGCCGCGTCCTCGAACGATGCGACATCCGCGGCCCAGTGCGGATAGGCGCGCTTGAGGAAGCCGGGGTCCAGGTAATCCAGCCACGGCCCATCCGGCAGCATGGCCTCGGGCGGCTCGGCCTCAGGCGAGGCGGCCGGGGGCAACGGCGCCGGTCGCTCCGCCGACGGTCGCTCCGCCGCTGCGCGCGATGCGGCGGACCGCATGGACCCCGCTCGTGCGCGGGTTGGCCGGTTGGTGTCGGCCATCGGATTCGCCCTCCCCAGTCGATGGGCCATCAGACGGCAGCGGCCCCCGAACGCTCAAGCACGGTCGCGCATGCCGCTCGCCCCGATGCCGCTTCTAGGACGATATGCCTTAGGTGAACCAACATTAAGCAATCGGAAATCCGCTGCAAACAGGATCGTCCCTGGAATGGCGGCCGGAGCAGGCGCCGCATGGTGCGCCGGGCCGCGGGGGCGCGGCACCGGTCGGCGCACGGAACCGTTGCCACGTCTTCTCGGACAAGATACGGACAATGCGCGAAGTAGCGGAATTCCGCCGCTTCATCGTGATGGCAGGGAGCGGCGTTGGGTTCTATGGCCACGAATGCCCATCCGCCGGCGCGGCGATCGCCGGTCCGCCGTCCCGGCCGTCCCGCGCGGGTGCCTGCCGGATGGCGGGTCCGCTCCCCGGCATTCGCGGCCCTGACGCCGCCATCCCAGGCAGGCAGGCCGCGGCGGGTCCTTCTCCGCCATGAATGACGATATTCCCACGCCCGATTCCGCCGGGGAAGCCGCTCCCCGGACCGCCGCGCCGCGCCCGAAGCGGGCCACGAAGCCTGCGCCGGCCGCCCCGGCCCCCCAGCGCGCCTCCGCCGAACCCGCGCCCGGCGCGAAGCGGGACGCGCCGCCCGAGCTCGAACTCGCCTTCTACCGGGAGTTCTACGAGGACCTGCGCCCTCTCACGGACGAGCAGGTGGTTACCCACTGGCTGCGCGAGGGGCAGTCCGAAGGCCGCCATCCCAGCCTCGATGCGGCGATCCGCGCCTTCGCCGCGCGCGGGCAGCCCTTGCCCGGCGATTTCGACCCCGCACTGTACCGCCTGCTCAACCCGGACATCGCAGGCCCGGACGATCCGCCCTGGAAGCCGACGCTCCACTATCTCCGCTCGGGCAGCCGGGAAGGGCGGCCCTACCGCATCAAGGACCTGCCCGCCGAGCGCGCGCAGTTCCTTTCGGACCTCTATGGCACGCCCGGCACGCTCCAGGATGCCGGCGCACGCTACCTGACGCTCGCCGGGATGCTGGCCGACAACGGCATCCACGCGCAGGACTTCCTCCGCCATTTCGACGATGCCTGGTACGCCTTCCGCCACCGGGCGGAAAGCCTGCGCAACCGCACCCAGTGCATCCGCCACTTCGCGGAGACGGGGGTGGCCCGGATCGCGCCCATCTCGCCGCGATACCGCTTCGATCCGGCCTTCTATGGCTCCATCACGCCGGCTGCCGCCGGCCTCGCGCCTGCCGCCGCCTATCGCCATTGGCTCAACGAAGGCGCGAAGCGCGGCGAGGCGCCCAACGCCTCCGTCATGCTCGCGCAGCTCGGCCTGTCCGACACCGGCGGCTTTCCCGCCGCCTTCGATGCCGACCTCTATCTCGCCGCCAATCCCGATCTGCGGTCCGCCTGCTCGTCCCGCTGGCTCGCGCTGCGCCATCTGATCGAATTCGGCCTCGCCGAGCGCCGGCCGGGCGCCCCGCCGGTCGGCCGAGCGCCCGATCTGTATTGCGCCGCCGCCGACCGGCTGGCCCGCGCCGACGACCTGCCCGCCGCCCGCGGCCTCTACGAGCAGGTGCTGCTGGAGCGCCGCGCCGATCTTCGCGCCCTGCAGCACGGGGGCGATTGCCTGTTCCGGATGCAGGAATGGTTCGGCGCGGCGGAGTTGTACCGCCGCCGCCTGAAAGTCGGTCAGGAAAACGTCTGGACCTTCCTGAACCTTTCCAACTGCTACCAGAATCTCGGCCGCTGGCGGGACGCCGTCGAAGTCCTGGCGGACGCCCGCCGAAACCATCCGGAGGACGCCAATATCGTCCGCCGCTACTGGGACCTTGCGGCGGAGGGATTCGACACGCTCAGCGGCCTCGGCTCGTGGTATGCCGACCGCCGCTTCTACGCCGTCGGCCGTGCCCATGTGGCGGACGCAGCCGATCTGCTGTCCGCCGCGCTGCGCTCCGCGCCTCTGACCCCGCATCTGGCGCGCGCGCGCATCCGCACCGTCGGCATCGTCGCCGACATGTTCCTGCCGCAATGCGTCTTCTACCGCGTCGATCAGAAGCGCGAGCAGCTGCAGGCGGCGGGCTTCGCCGTTCGGTTGTTCGATCAGGCGCAGGACCTCGACACTTTCGCTGCCGCCCTCGTCGATCTCGATGCCGTCATCTTCTACCGCGTCCCCGCCGTCGTGCCGGTGGTCAAAGCGATCGAGGCGGTGCGCACGGCGGGCCTCCCCTCGTTCTACGAAGTGGACGACCTGCTGTTCGATCCCGACCATTTCCCCGATAGTTTCGAAAGCTACGGCGGGCAGATCCCGCACGACATGTACGCGGGCCTCGTCACCGGCACCGAGCTGTTCGCCGCCGCGATGCGGCTCTGCGACTACGCCATCGCCTCCACCACGCCGCTGCTTGAGGCGATGGAGAAGCACGTCGTCGCCCGCCGCGGATTCGTCCACCGCAACGCGCTCTCGGCGGCGCATCGCCGCCTTCTAGACACGAAGCCGGAGGCACGCGAACCGGGGCCGGTCCGTATCTTCTACGGCACCGGCACGAAGGCGCATAACCAGGACTTCACCGACATCGCCGCGCCCGCGCTTGTGCGATTGTTCGAAAAGCACGGGCGGGACGTGCATCTCGTCGTCGTCGGCTATCTCACGATGCCGCCCGCGCTCAACGGCTTCGCCGACCGCATCACCATGCTGGAGCCGATCTGGGACGTGGACCGCTACTGGCAGTTCCTCTCGGGCATGGACATCAACATCGCCGTGCTCTCGCCGTCGGTGCTCGCCGACTGCAAGAGCGAGATAAAGTGGATGGAAGCCGCCGCCGCCGCGGTTCCCTCGGTGGTCTCGGCCACCGCCACCTACCGGGAGGTGGTGGAGAACGGCGTCACGGGCATGATCGCCGGCGGGCCGGACGAGTGGTTCGCCGCTCTCGACGCGCTCGTGTCCGATGCCGCGCTTCGCCGCCGCATTGGCGATGCCGCGCGCGCTGCCGTGCAGGCGCGCTACGCGGTGCCGGAAATGGCGAAAGGCATCGCCGGGATCATGGACGCGGTGACTGCCCCCGCCGCCAAGGGGCCCGCGCGGCTCCGCCTTCTGGTGGTCAACGTCTTCTTCCCGCCGCAGGCCTATGGCGGCGCAACGCGCATCGTCGCGGACAACGTGCGCGACCTGCAACGCCTCTACGCCGACCGCATCGAAGTGGAAGTCTTCACCACCATCGAAGGCGGGCTTGAGCCCTATCAGCTCTCGGTCCACGACTGGATGGGCGCGAAGGTCGTCGGTATCACCACGCCGCTCAATCCCGATATCGACCGCGTGGTGGTCGATGGGCGGATGGAGCGCGCCTTCGCCGAGCATCTCGACCGCTTCAAGCCGGACCTGATCCATTTCCACTGCATCCAGCGCCTCTCCGCCTCGGTCTGCGGCGCGGCGCGGGCGCGCGGCATCCCCTATCTCGTCACGGTGCACGACGGCTGGTGGATTTCCGAACGCCAGTTCCTCGTGGATTCGTGTGGCGATCTCGATCTCTACGACTTCGACAACCCGGCCGCCGAGGTCGGCGCGCATGGCTGGGACCGGCTCAAGCGGATGCGGGAACTGCAGACCAATCTCGCGGGTGCCGCGCGCATCCTCTCGGTCTCGGAGCAGTTCGCGGCGATCTATCGCGGCCGCGGCTTCGCCAACGTCGTGACCATCGAAAACGGCGTCACCGACATGCCGGTGACGCCGCGCAAACCCTCGCCCGACGGCAAGGTCCGCGTCGGCTTCTTCGGCGGCGTCAGTGTCCACAAGGGCTTCTACCTCGTGCGCTCGGTATTCGAGGAAACCGACTTCCCCAACCTGTCCCTCACCGTGATCGACGACCGCATCGACGCGGGCGCCGCGCACGAGGACCGCTGGGGCACCACGCGCGTCTTGGTGAAGGGCAAGGTCGCGCAGCACCAGATGCCTACGCTCTACGCGGAGATCGACGTGCTGCTCGCGCCCTCGGTCTGGCCGGAAAGCTACGGCCTCGTGGCGCGGGAGGCGCGGCAGGCGGGCTGCTGGGTCGTCGCGTCCGACCGCGGCGGTGTGGGCGGCGACGTCACGCCCGAGTCGGGCTTCGTCATCGACGTCTCCACCCCCGACGGGCTGCGCGACGCGCTCAGGGAGATCGACCGCAACCCAGCGCGCTACCGTGCGCCGATCCCCGCGCAGGGCGCGCCCCGCCGCGTGGAGGAACAGGCCAGGGAACTGGCGGCGCTGTATTTCCGGCTTGCGGGCCCGCCGGCGTAGCGGCATCCTGCCCGCGCAGGGCCGCCCCGCGCCGCGCAGACGTCCCATGCGCGCGCTTGCGCTGCCCTCCCTATAAGCCTATGTGAGCGCGCCAAGGTTGCGGAAAGGCTCCTCCCGCCATGGCGTTCGACAGTCCCAGCGATCTGCATCCCACCTCGGGCGCTGGCGATGCCCGCGCTTCCCGCATCATGGAAGCGCTGGCCTTCGACGACGTGCTGGTCGTTCCGGCCTATTCCCAGGTCCTGCCGAGCGGCACCGACACCACCACGCAGCTCACGCGGCAGATCTCGCTCAAGGTCCCGCTGATCGCCGCGGCGATGGATACCGTCACCGAAGCGCCCATGGCGATCGCCATGGCGCAGCACGGCGGCATCGGCGTCATCCACAAGAACCTCACGCCCGACGAACAGGCCGCGCAGGTGCGGCGCGTGAAGAAATACGAATCCGGCATGGTGGTGAACCCGCTCACCATCCACCCAGACCAGTCGCTTGCCGATGCGCGCGCGCTGATGAGCCAGCATCACATCAGCGGCGTGCCGGTGGTGGAGCGCGAAACCGGCCGTCTCGTCGGCATACTCACCAACCGCGACGTCCGTTTCGCCACCGACCCGCTGGTGAAGGTCTACGAGCTGATGACGCGGGAAAACCTCGTCACGGTCTCGGCGGGCGTGAAGCCGGATGAGGCCCGCCGTCTGCTCCACCGCCACCGCATCGAGAAACTGCTGGTGGTGGATGATTCGTTCCGCTGCGTAGGCCTGATCACCGTCAAGGACATGGACAAGGCCGAGGCGCATCCGCTCGCCAACAAGGACGAACTCGGCCGCCTTCGCGTCGCCGCCGCCACTGGCGTCGGCCCGGACGGCCATGCCCGCGCCCGCGCGCTGATCGAGGCCGAGGCGGACGTCATCGTGGTCGATACCGCACACGGCCACTCTGCCGGCGTGATGGAGGCGGTGAACGAGATCAAGAAATACTCGAATGCCGTGCAGGTCATCGCCGGCAACGTCGCCACCCCCGAAGGCGCGCTCGCACTGATCGAGGCCGGGGCGGATGCGGTCAAGATCGGCATCGGCCCAGGCAGCATCTGCACGACGCGCATCGTCGCGGGCGTCGGCGTGCCGCAGTTCACCGCCGTGTTCGAAACCGCCGCCGCCTGCCGCGAACGCGGCGTGCCCGCCATCGCCGATGGCGGCGTCCGCACCTCGGGCGACGTGGTGAAGGCTATCGCGGCCGGGGCCGACGCGGTCATGATCGGCAGCCTGCTCGCCGGCACCGACGAGGCGCCGGGCGAGGTGTTCCTCTACCAGGGCCGGTCCTACAAATCCTATCGCGGCATGGGCAGCCTCGGCGCGATGGCGCGGGGCTCGGCCGACCGCTATTTCCAGCAGGAGATCCGCGACACGCTGAAGCTGGTGCCCGAAGGCATCGAAGGCCGCGTCGGTTACAAGGGGCCGGTCGCCTCCGTGCTGCATCAGCTCGTCGGCGGCCTGCGCGCCGGGATGGGCTACACCGGCAGCGCCAACATCGCCGAGTTGCAGCGCAACGCCGTCTTCCGCCGCGTCACCGGCGCGGGCCTGCGCGAAAGCCACGTCCACGACGTCGCGATCGACCGGGAAGCGCCGAACTACCGCGCAGACTGACCGGCAAGTGACTCCGGCCGCGCGCCTGGAAGGCGCGATCGAGCTGCTCGAATACATCGACGCCGCCCCCCGCAAGCCCGCCGACGCCGTCGCCAACGCCTTCTTCCGCGACCGCCGCTACATCGGCTCGGGCGACCGCCGCGCGCTGTCCGAGCGGGTCTGGTCGGTGCTTCGCGCCCGCTCCCGCCTCTCATGGTGGCTGGAACGCACCGGCGGCGCGCCCTCGCCGCGCCTGCTCGCGGCCGCTTCCCTCGTGTTCGACGGCTGGACGCCCGACAGCGTCATCCAGGCCTTCTCCGGCGGCCGCTTCGCCCCCGCGCGCCTCGGGCGGGAGGAAGCGGCCGCGATCGCGGGGCTCGCCGGCCACACGCTGGAACACCCGGCGATGCCGGACTTCGTGCTCGCCGAGGCGCCGGAATGGATCATGCCGTCGCTGCGCGCCCGCTTCGGCGACCGGCTGCGCGCCGAGATGGCGGCGATGCTGGATAAGCCCACGCTCGACCTGCGCGTCAATCTGCTGAAAGCCTCGCGCGCGGACGCGCAGGCGGCGCTCGCCGCCGAGGGGCTGGACGCCCAGCCCACGCCGCACTCGCCCTGGGGCCTGCGCCTCCATGGCCGTCACCAGGTCACGACCGGCCCCGCCTTCCGCGAGGGGCTCGTGGAGATCCAGGACGAGGGCAGCCAGCTTGTCGCCGCACTCGTGGATGCGCGGCCGGGAATGCGTGTCGCGGATTGGTGCGCCGGGGCAGGGGGCAAGACGCTCGCCATCGCGATGACGATGCAGAACCGCGGCCAGATCGTCGCCTGCGACGTCTCCGCCCACCGCCTGGATGGTGCCGCCAAGCGCCTGCGCCGCGCGGGCGTGCACAACGCCGAGCGGCACGTCACCGTGGCGGGCGACAAATGGGCCAAGCGCCGCGCGCGCAGCTTCGACCGCGTGCTGGTCGATGCGCCCTGCACCGGCACCGGCACCTGGCGGCGCAACCCGGACGCGCGCCGCCGGCTGCTGCCCTCCGATCTTTCCGATCTGGTCGCCAAGCAGGCCGCCATTCTCGATCAGGCCGCCGATCTGGTTCGCAAATCCGGGCGGCTCGTCTACGCTACCTGTTCTCTTCTGCCCGAGGAGAACGAGACGCAGGTGACCGGCTTCCTGGAACGCCACACGGACTTCCGCATCCGCCCGCTCGCCGAGCCCGGAACGCTGCCCGACGGGCTGCCCACGCCCGAGGCGCTGGGCGGCGGCCCCTACCTGTCGCTCACCCCGCGCTCGCACGGCACCGACGGGTTCTTCGCCGCCGTTCTGGAACGCACCGAATGATCGCGATCCGGCGCGCGCGCCTCGCCGATGCGGGGGCCATCGCCGCCGTGCATGTCGCCGTCTGGCGCAGCACCTATCCCGGCATCCTTCCGGATCAGTTCCTCGCGCGTCTCTCCGTCGCGCGCCAGACCGCCTACTACGCCGACGCGATCCGCTCGGGCGGATGCGCGGTATTCGTCGCCATCGCGACTGAATCGGACGCCCGTCCCGGCGGTCCCCGCGTGGTCGGCTTCGCCACCGGCCGCCCGCTGCGGCCCGGCGCCGCCCCGCGGCTTGCCGAGGGCGAGATCGAGACGCTTTACGTCCTGGACGATTTCCGGGAGAGGGGGCTCGGCCGCGCTCTGATTCGCGCCCTCGGCACCGCGCTTGCCGAAGGCGGTTGCGGCTCGGCCTTCCTCTGGGTGCTGCGCGACAATCCCAGCCGCTGGTTCTACCGCCGCCTCGGCGGCCGCCCCGTCGCCGAAGGAACCGTCGCGGTCGGCGGCCGCGCCATCCCCCAGACGGCGTTCCTGTGGGAGCCCATCACCCTTCTGCTGCAAGCCTCCACCCAGGCGACCTGAAACCTTACCCTGCCACGGCTTCGCCACAGGCCCCTCCCTCTCCCGCGGAGCGGGAGAGGGGCTCAAGCCCGCCGCTGCCTTCCGGCCCTTCTCCCGCATTGCGGGAGAGGGAGGGGCCCATCGCGCAGCGATGGGAGGGTGAGGGTCTCAGCCCAGCCCCCTACCACCGGACTACCGGCCCCACCCCGAACGCCTGGCTCTGCACGTTGTTGAAAGCCACGCCCTGCGCACCGGTCTGGAAGTTGAATCCTCCCTGGTGGCGCGTGCCGTAGACATAGGATGCCCAGATCGCGAGGCCGGGCGCGATCGTCCAGGTCAGGCCCGCCGCGTAGGCGTTCTCGTTCCGCTGCGTCAGCCCGACCAGCGCCGGGGAGCCCTGGGATTGATAGTTGTAGAAGGAATTACCGATCACCAGCGGCCCGTTGGTGTATTGGATGCCCGCCAGCCAGGCGATCGCATGCACGCCGCCCGCGGGCTGCAACGCGCCCTGTCCGTTCGTGCTGCCCGCCGTGATATGGCCGCCCACCGTGATCCCCGCATAGGAGATCGCAAGACCCGCATCGCCCACGCTCAGCCCGTTGAATCGGTTGTCGAACCCGCTCGCCGGCGTCGGGCCCGTGTAGCTCACGCTGCCGCTGCCGTAGTACGCGGCCATGCCGTACACCCCGACCGCGCCGAAGACTTGCTGATAGCGCGCCGCCACAACGTACATGTTAGTCAAGCGCGTGGCGTCCGATCCTACCGCCGAAGACGACAGATTGTAGCAGCCGGAGTTGGCGAAGGCGCAGTTGCCGTCCTGTAGCGCGGCGTTGTTCGGTGCCCAGGAAAACCCGAAATCCAGGCCGCCGAACTGCGGCGTCAGATAGACGATCTTGGAGCTGCCGTAGTCCGCGCCCGCCAGAGACAGGAAGGGAAACGTCACCTGCGCGTTGCCCGGGATCGCGCCCTGCACGTCGCCGTTCCAGGCGCCGTCGTCGAAGTTCTGGAAAGTGGTTATTCCGTTATCAAAAATGCCAAGCGGACTGTCGGCCTGCCCGAGCCGCACGATCCCCCACTGGTCGCCCGCCAGATAGGCGAAGGCTCGCCGCACATAAAGCGTGCTTCCGGTGGTCGAGGCCGAGGACTGGTTGTTCGCCGCGGAACCCGTCGCCGGGCCGTAGTTCTGCCGCACCTCGACGGCCGCGCCGTAGCGCATGCCGTTCGTCATCATCCCGTCCATGCCGAGATAGAGCCGCATGAAGCCGAGTGTGGTGTACGGGTTGAGCTTCGCCGCGCCGGCATTGGCGGTACCCACGCCGGCCGTCTGATCGAGGCTCGATCCCTGCACCGCGCCGTAGAACACGACACGGGCATTGACGTTCACCACGATGCTGCCGGGCACCGGATTGGCCTTGCCGGGCTTGCCGAGAGCGGCGGCGGAATTGTTGGCGTTATTCGCGCTCTGCACGGCGCCGGGCCTCGCGACGATGCCCTGGTTCCACGAGGGTGGCAGCGATTCTTCCGAATCCGGACCGGTCTGCGCGCGTGCCGAAGCGAGGGTAGCGGTCAAGGCGGTCGCGATGGCGATGGTGATCAGGAGCCGGAGATGCACGGGAACCTCGCCTGCAGGACCTTCCGTTCGCTAGACCAGCCCGCGGCGATTGCCCAGCGCGGCGCTCTTACCGCTGCGTGAAACCTGCGCGCGCGATCGGCAACGAAGCCGCATTCGCGCCATCGTTGCAGCTTTCCCCTTGTGCCGCTAATCGCAGGGTGATGCGCCGCCTGCGCTCAGCGGCGGCGGCTGCGCAGCCGCGCGACCGCCTCGCCGATCATCCGGCGCGGCTCGTCCGTCTCGAAGCTCGCGCGGAAGCTGGCGATGCCCGCCTGCACCGCGGCACTGGTCGGCAGTTCCTCCCACGACTGCATCAGCGCCTTCTGCAAGCGCAGCGCCTCGCGTCCGGAAGCAAGGATAGGCTCAAGCAGCCGCTCCACCGCCGCGTCCAGCTCCTCGGGCGCGGCCAGGCTGTCGATCAGCCCCCATTCCGCCGCCGTCCGCGCGTCGATCGGCTCGCCGGTCAGCAGCAGCAGGCGCGTCCGTCCCCAGCCGATCAGATGCGGCAGCAGCGCCGCCTCCACAACCGAGGGGACCCCGATGCGCACCTCCGGCATGCCGAAGGAGGAATTGGTGCTGGCCACCCTCAGGTCGCACGCCGCCGCCAGTTCCAGCCCTGCGCCCAGCGCGTGACCTTGAATGCGCGCGATCACGGGGACCGGCAGCCGGCGGAACCCGTCGCAGGCGCGGTGCACGCTGGTGATGAAAGCCTCGGCGGTGTCGCGGTCCAGCGCCGCGAGTTCATTGATGTCGGCCCCGCCCACGAAGGCGCGCGTGCCCGCCCCGCGCAGCACAACCGCCCGCAGCCTTGGCGCGCGACCCAGCGCCTCAGCCGCCGCCGCGAGCCCGCGCGCAACGGCGCCACTCATCGCGTTCAGCTTGTCGGCGCGGTCGATCAGCACCGTCGCGACGCCACGCGCGTCCGTCGTGTGGCTCACCGGCATGTCGGTCATCGGCGTCTCTCCCCTCGCTCACCGTCCGCTACCCCGCGCCCGCGAACGCGGCAAGCCGGCGCCCGCCGAGCGGCGGGAGGATGGACGCGACGCGGCCGATGGCGCAGGAAGGCCACAGCCCGCAATTCGTCGCCTCGCTGATCGCTGCTGCCTCCACCATCGTGGCGTTCGTGCCGCCTTCCATCATGGCGGTGGCGCAAGGGGCGATCGGCAACGTCTCGATTGCCGGGCCGTTGCTGGCGGGGACCGTTCCGGGCCTGGTGGTCGGCCTCGGGCTGATGATCTACTGCGACTTCTTCGGCTCCGCCGGGTTCCACCGCAAGCGCGCCATGCTGCCGCAGCAAGCGGGTGCCGCGCGCGATGCCGCGCTGCCGCTGATGATCCCGGCCATCCTGCTCGGCGGCATCATGACCGGCTGGTTCACGCCGACCGAGGCCGCCGATATTGCGATCGCCTGTATCTGGCGGTCGTCATCCCGCTCCTAAACCCGGCGCATCCATGCAAACTGCAGCGCGGCCTCGTGCATGCCGGACTGATCTACACGCTTCAGCTCATCACCATCGCCTTCACGATCTTCTTTCCCGAGGTCGTGCTGAGGCTGCCCAGGCAGGTCTTCCCGGATTCTGTAGGATGCTTCCGCGCACCGGGCGGCGCCGGCTACATCTGCCCCTGAGGCCGCGCGTTCGGCCGCATCGCCTCACACTTTATTGGTTGGGTCGTGCATCGGCGGTTTGTAAGGTCCCGCCGTCAATTCGTCGGAATGGACCATGCATAGGCTGATCACACGGCGGCGTTCCCTCGCAACCCTGGGCGCGATCGCAGGCACCGCTACGCTGCTGCCCGGCTTCGCCGGCCGGCCTGCCTTCGCCGCCGATGCGGAAATCCCCGCCTTGCGCAGCCTCGCCGCTGCGCGCGGCATCGTTTTCGGCTCCGACAGCGACGTCGCCTTCAACGTCGCGCCGCCGGAATACTTCGCGCTCTTCGTCCGCCAGTCCGCGCTCTACGCGCCGCCCTTCGTCTGGAAGCGCATCAGCCCCGAGCCCAACGTGTTCGACTTCTCCCACAACCGCGCCTCGATCGACATGGCGTTCAAGGCGGGGCTCAAGCTGACAGGCTGCCACTTCCTCTGGCACCAGACCGCGCCCGACTGGCTGCTCAAGCTCTCCCGGCCCGAGGCCGAGCGCGCGATCACCGAATGGATCACGCGCGCCTCGGCCGAGTACCGCGGCAATGTCTATTCCTGGAACGTGACGAACGAGGCGATCAACACCCGCGAGGGCCGGGCCGACGGGCTGCGCAACGAAAGCCCCTACGTGAAGATCTTCGGCCAGGACTACATGATTCCCGCCTTTCACGCCGCCCGCGCGGCCGATCCGAAGGCGATCCTCGCCTACAACGAATACGATCTCGAACTCGACACGTCCGAGCAGGAGGCGCGGCGCAAGGCGCTGCTCCGGCTCGTCGATTACCTGCTTTCCAAGGGCGCGCCGATTGATGCGGTCGGCCTGCAATCGCATCTCAAGACCGCCACCTTCGGCAGCTTCGACGAAAAGCGTTACCGCGCCTTCCTCAAGGAAATCGCCGACCGCAAGCTCAAGATCCTGCTCACCGAGCTTGATGTGCTGGATGTCAGCGCGCCCGGCGACTTCGCCAGGCGCGATCAGGAAGTTGCCGATATCTACGCGCACTTCCTGCGCGTCGCGCTCGACGAAACGGCAGTGAAGGCCGTCGTCGTCTGGGGCCTGACCGACCGCTACACCTGGTACACCCCGCGTTTCTCGCCGAAATTCGCACGCGCGGACGGGCTGCCCACGCGCCCGTTGCCGTTCGACGATGCGCTGCGCCCGAAGCCCGCCTTCTGGGCCATTGCCAACGCGCTGAAATCCGCCCCCGCGCGCTGACCGCGCAGCACGTCACATGCCGGCGAACAGCGGCGTCGAGAGGTAGCGCTCGGCGAAGGATGCCGCGATGCCGACCATCAGCTTGCCGCGTCCCGCCGGCGCACGCGCCAGATCGAGCATCGCGTGCAGCACCGCGCCTGAGGAGATCCCGATCGGAAGCCCCTCGGTCGCGGCGCATCGCCGCGCCGTCGCCATCGCTTCGCGCTCGGTCACGCGATGCACCGCATCCAGCGCATCGTCCCCCAGCACCGCTGGCCGGAACCCCGCGCCGATCCCCTGGATCGCATGCGGTCCCGGCTCGTCCCCGGACAGCACCGCGCTCTCGGCGGGCTCCACGCCCACGATCCGCAAGCCCGGGCGCCGCGGCTTCAGCGCGCGCGCGATGCCGGTCAGCGTGCCGCCAGTGCCGACGCCGCCGACCACGATATCGACCGCGCCGCCGGTATCCGACCAGATCTCCTCGGCGGTGCCCGCCTCGTGCGCGTCGGGATTGGCGGGGTTGTCGAACTGCCGCGCCATCCAGGCGTCCGGCGTCTTCGCCACGATCGCATTGGCGCGCGCGATCGCCCCGGCCATGCCCTGCCGCGCGGGCGTCTGCTCCACCGTGGCGCCCATCAGCCGCAGCATCTTCCGCCGCTCGACCGACGCGCCGTCGGGCATCACCACGATCAGCGCATAGCCTTTCGCGGCCGCCACCATCGCCAGCGCGATGCCGGTATTGCCCGAAGTAGGCTCCACCAGCGTCGTCACGCCAGGCCGGATCTCGCCCGCGCGCTCCGCGGCCTCCACCATCGCCAGCCCGATGCGGTCCTTCACCGAGCCCAGCGGGTTGAAGAACTCCAGCTTCAGCGCCAGCCGCGCCTCCAGCCGCTCGGCCTCGGCAAGCTTCGGCAGCAGCACCAGCGGGGTTGCGCCGACGGTTTCCAGCACGCTGCCGAACATACGGCCGCGCGGCGGGGGCAGCGCCGTTGCACGCGCGTCGACGCCGCCAGCGGTTTGCGCGGGGACGGTTTGTGGAATCGCGGGATGCACGGCTGGATAGGCCATCGCTCCCTCGGTATCACACAATCGGTCCGTCGTTTAGTCCCGCTCCCGCCACCCGCGGGCCGCGCCGGTTCAAGGTGGTCAAAAGACCAAGCGGCCCCCGACCAGCGCCAGAACGGCGGCCAGGATCGGCCGCAGATACATGTCGGGCACGCGGGAGGAGAGATAGCTGCCCAGGATGATGCCGGGGATCGAGCCGGTGAGCAGCGCCGCCAGCAGCGACCAGTCCACCGAGCCCAGCATCCAGTGCCCGATGCCGGCCACCAGCGTGAGTGGAACCGCGTGCGCGATGTCGGAACCGACGATCCGCTTCGTCGGTAGCAGCGGGTAGAGCAGCAGCAGCGCGGTCACACCGACCGCCCCGGCGCCGACCGAGGACAGCGTCACCAGCGCGCCCAGCACTGCGCCCGTCACCACCGTCAGCGCGGCGATCTTCCGGTCGGGCAGGTGCAGGCGGTCGCCTGCAAGCGCGATCAGCTTGGGCCGGAACACCAGTGCGATGGCAGTCAGCAGCAGCGCGATGCCCAGCACGAAAGAGATCGCACGCCCGGCACCGGAGCCGGCCAGGTCGAAGCGCGAGATCAGCAGGATGGTGGCCACCGTCGCGGGCAGGCTCCCGTAGGCCAGCCGCCGTGTCACCTTCCAATCGACGGTGCCGTTATAGCCATGCACCAGGGTGCCGATGGTTTTGGTGGCTGACGCATACAGCAGATCGGTCCCCACCGCGGTCGCGGGATGGACGCCGAACAGCAGCACGAGCAGCGGCGTCATCAGCGATCCGCCGCCGACGCCGGTCTGGCCAACAAGGATGCCGACCACGAAGCCGGACAACGAATACAACGGATTAAATGACGACACTTAATTCGCTAAATTAAATTAAAACGCACGACGAAGGCAGATCGGCAGGCGAGGAGAAACCGGGAAAGGGAGTGGCTTTGCCTCATGCCTCTCCCGATACCATATCAACGTGTAGAATTTGAAACCCCTTTGTTAGGTTCCGCTCACCTCATCGTGTGATCGCCCCTGCACAGACCCGTGCCCTTGGCAGGGCGATGCAGCGTCCGACCGGCCGCCAACGCCAAGCGGCAGGACACCACACCGCCGATCGCAGCGGGTCCTCCGACCGAACCACGCGTGGAAAAGGTTAATCAGATCGCAAAGGTGATCGGCTCGGCGGCCGGCCGCCGCAGCCCGGCCGCTGCGGCGCGGCGCAGCAGGTCGTCAAGCGTCAGGCCCTGCAGCTTCTCGCGCACCCCGTCGTCCAGTTCGCGCCACAGCCGGTCGATCACCGCGCTCTGCAACCGCCCACCCGGGCCGTGCGCCGCCTCGTCGTCGTCGGTCAGCGCCACCGCGACGATCTCGGCCAGCCTTATGTCGCGCTGCGGCCGGCCCAGCCGGTAGCCGCCGCGCGGTCCGCGCACGCTGTCGAGCAACCCGGCGCGCGACAGCGCCTGCAGCAGCGGCTCCATGCCGCGTCGCGCCAAGCCCAGCCGCTCGGCGATCTCCGCCGCGCTCACCGTGCCCGAGCGGCCGGCGTGGAACGCGATGTCCAGCATCAGGGAGACGGCGGTCATGGCGCGGTCGCGACGGATGATCAGCATTTGCGTACAAACATCGGCGGAGAGCCGGGAAGGGTAAACCCTTGCCGCAGCGATTCCCGAACCTTATTGCGCGTTGGTGACCAGCGCCGAGCCAAATCTGCCTGCCTTCGGCCTCCTGCTCGGCGCCGATGGGCTCACCGTGCGCCGCTCGGGGGTCGGGCGGGTAATCCTGGAGGCCGCGCGGCTGCTGCGCGCCGATCCGGCGGTGGCCGAGCTGCGCCTGCTGATCGGCGCGGCCGCCGAGCCGCCCGATCTGGTCGATCGGCTCGACGCCATCCCGCCCGCGCCGGATCGCGGACTTTCGCCGCTGCGCGTCGCGCTCTCGGCCGTGCCGGGCCTCGCCCGGCTGCGCAGCCTCGGCCTGCGCCGCCGGCTCGACCGCGTCGCCGCCGACATGGCCGTGCGCACCGGCCGCCCGGTGCTGTACCACGAGATGAACACCATTGCCCGGCCCTTCTCGGGCCCTACGGTCGTGACAGTCCACGACCTCTCGTTCCGCGCCGACCCGGCGCTCCACCCGCCGGCGCGCGTTGCCTGGATGGAACGCCGCCTGCCCGCGACGCTCCGCCAGGCCAGCCGCTTCGCGGCCGTCTCCGCCTTCACCAAGGCCGAGATGGTCGCCCGGCTCGGCATCGCGCCCGACAGGATCGACGTGGTGGAGCCCGGCCTTGCCGCCGAGTTCCGCCCCACCGAGGAAGCGGCCGCCGCGCCCGTCCTTGCGCGCTTCGGGCTCGCCGACCGGGCCTACGTGCTCGCCGTCTCCACGCTGGAGCCGCGCAAGAACTTCGACCGCCTGCTCGCCGCGCATCTGCGCCTGCCCGCGCCGCTGCGCGCGCGCTTCCCGCTGGTGATCGCCGGCGGGCGCGGCTGGGGCAACGTGCTGGAAGGCGCGGACGCCGAGCGCGCCATCGCCGCCGGCACGCTCCGCCTGCCGGGCTTCCTGCCGGATGCCGACCTGATCGCCCTCTACGGCCGCGCCGCCGCCTGCGCCTACCCGAGCCTCTACGAAGGCTTCGGCCTGCCCGCCCTGGAAGCGATGGCCTGCGATACACCCTTGGTGACATCCGCAACCAGCGCGCTGGCGGGCACCGCGGGCGACGCCGCGCTGAAGGTTGATCCGTTCGACACCGCCGCGCTCTCCAGCGCGCTCCGCCAAGTTCTGGAAGACGAGGCGCTTGCTGCCGATCTGCGCGCCCGTGGCCTGATCCACGCCTCGCGCTACACCTGGACCCGTATGACCCAGGGCCTCATCGCCTGCTGGCGCCGGGCGCTGTCCTGACCCTCGCATTGCTGCGAGGCAGGATCGGGCTCGGTGAGGCGCCGTGCAGTTTCAGCCCCTCTCCCGCAACGCGGGAGACGGAGGGGCCCACGGCGAAAGCCGTGGGAGGGTGAGGGCAAAGCCCCTCAAACCGGCTTCCACCCCCGATCCATCTCCACGTCGATCAGCGTCGGCCCGTTGGACGCGATGCCCTCGCGCAGCAGGTGCCGCACCTGCTCCAAGGATGTCGCGCGATGCGCAGCGAGCCCCATCCCGCGCGCGACGCCCACGTAGTCGATGCGCGGATCGGTCAGCTCCATGCCCACGTAGATATCCGTCTGCGCCGCCAGTTGCTGCATCGCGTTCACCCGCTGCTTCAGAATGCGGTACGACGCATTGTTCAGGATCACGTAGACCACGCCGAGCTTCTCGTGCGCCGCGGTCCATAGCGCCTGGATCGTGTACATCGCGCTGCCATCGCCCACCAAAGCCACCACGGGCCGGTCCGGCTGCGCCAGCTTCACGCCGATGGCGGCCGGCAAACCCCAGCCGATGCCGCCGCCGCGCATGCCGTAGAAACTCTGCGGATCGGTGCTGCGCAGCAGCCGCTTCAGCCCCGCGCCGGAGGAGATGGTTTCCTCCACAACCACCGCATCGTCGGGCAGCGTGTCGGCGATCGCCTGCATCAGCGCCAGCGCATGGATCGGCTGGCGCAGCGCCAGCGCCTCGGCATCGGCGCGCAGCTTCGCGAGACTCGCCGCGTTCGCCGCCTTCACCTCCGCGCTGCGCGCGGCCGCCCGCGCCGCACCAGCTTCGCCCAGCGCCGCGCGCAGCGCCGCCGTCAGGTCGGGCAGCGTCGCCTTCGGGTCACCCTGAATCGCCACGTCGGCGGGATAGTTCTTCGCCAGCTCCCACGGATCGGTGTCCAGATGAACCACCTTCATGCCGTCCGGCAGCGGCTCCACCTTCCCCGGCACCGACAGCGTGAAGATGTCGCCGCCGACCGACACCACCAGGTCGTGCGCGCCGACCACCTCGTTCACCACAGCCGCAAGCCGGGTAAGCGGCCCCGCGTACAGCGGGTGCGTGGAGGGAAAATTGGTCCGGCTCGGCACCGTCTCGTCATGGACGGGCGCGCCGAGCAGTTCCGCGAACGCCGCAAGCTCGGCGTGCGCGCCGCTCTGCGCCACCGCATCGCCCGCCACGATGATCGGCCGCTCCGCCTTCGCGATCATCGCTGCCGCCGCCGCGATCGCAGCCGCATCGCCGCGCAGGCCGCCGCCGATGCGCGTCGGCTTGCCGAGGTCGATCTCCGCCTCGGCGTTCATGATGTCGCCCGGCAGCGACAGGAACACCGGCCCCGTCGGCGCGGTCAGCGCGACCTTCGCCGCGCGGTGGATCATCTGCGGCAGGTCGCCGATCGACCGCACCTCCGCCGACCATTTCACGAGCGGCCGCGCCATCTCCACCAGGTCGCCCCACAGCAGCGGCTCCTTCAGCGCGAAACCCTGCTCGTGCTGCCCCGCCGTCACCAGGATCGGCGCGCCTGCCTTCTTGGCGTCATACAGCATCCCCATCGCGTTCCCGAGCCCGGGCGCGACATGCAGGTTGCAGGCGGCGAGTTGGCCCGATGCCTGGGCGTATCCGTCCGCCATGCCCATGACCGCCGATTCCGCGAGCGCCAGCACGTAGCGAAGCTCCGTCTCGCCCGCGAGCTGATCCATCAGCGCGAGTTCCGTGGTGCCGGGATTGCCGAACAGGTAGCGCACGCCCTCCTGCTTCAGCAGCGCCAGAAAGGCGGCCTTGCCCGACAGATGCGCCATGACGTTTCCCTTGCATCCCTTGCGTGATCGGCAACCCTAGCGAAGGATCGCCGTGAAGGCGAAGCGAGGGGAGATAGCGCATGAACCTGCACCGGCTGCTGGCGAAGCGCCTCGAACAGGGCAAGCCCGTGCGCGTCGGCCTGATCGGCGCGGGCAAGTTCGGCTCGATGTTCCTCTCGCAGGTGCCCACCACGCCGGGGATCGAGGTCGCGGCCATCGCCGACCTCTCGCCCGACCGCGCCCGCGCCGCCTGCCGCAACGTCGGATGGGACGAGGCCCGCATCGCCACCACGCGCTTCACGGACGATGCGATGGCGATGATCGAACTGCCGGGTATCGAGGTGGTGATCGAAGCGACCGGCCATGCACCCGCCGGCATCGCGCACGCCCGCGCCGCGATCCGCAACGGCCGGCACATCGTCATGGTGAACGTCGAAGCGGATGTTCTCGCGGGCGTCGCATTGGCGCGCGAGGCCGCCGCGGCCGGCGTCGTCTACAGCCTCGCCTACGGCGATCAGCCCGCGCTGATCTGCGAGATGGTCGATTGGGCGCGCAGCTGCGGCTTCCGCGTGATCGCGGCGGGGAAGGGGACGAAGTATCTTCCCGAATACCACGCTTCCACGCCTGCGACGGTGTGGGGCTTCTACGGCCTCTCGCCCGAGGCGGCGCGCGAGGGCGGTATGAATCCGCAGATGTTCAACTCGTTCCTTGATGGGACGAAGTCCGGCATCGAGATGGCCGCCGTCGCCAACGCGACCGGCCTCACCCCACCGCCCGACGGCCTCGCCTTCCCGCCGGTCGGCACGCACGAACTGGCCCGCGCGCTGCGCCCGTCGAACCAGGACGGCGTGCTGCATCACGCCGGACAGGTGGAGGTGGTCTCCAGCGTCCACCGCGACGGCAGCCAGGTCGCCGACGATCTGCGCTGGGGCGTCTATGTCGTGTTCGAGGCGCCGAACGAATACGCCATGCGCTGCTTCCGCGAATACGGCGTCGTCACCGATCCCACGGGCCGCATCTCCGCGCTGTACCGCCCGTTCCATCTGATCGGTCTCGAACTGAACGTCTCGGTGCTGTCGGCCGCGCTGCGCGGCGAAGCGACGGGCGCGCCCGATGCCTTCCGCGCCGACGTCGTCGCCACCGCCAAGCGCGACCTGAAGGCGGGCGAAACGCTGGACGGCGAGGGCGGCGAATGCGTCTGGGGCAAGCT
>JAFEFJ010000230.1 GCA_018240635.1 Pseudomonadota bacterium
AGATCGATCTGATACGGCTCACCATCGAAGTCGACGGCAAGAACTTCGGCAGCACGATCAGCAAGTTCATGCAGCAGAACGGCGCCGCAATGCAGGTGACCGCTGAGTGCTTTCCGTACGGGATCGTGGTTCCGGACCGCTATCGGGTGGAATTTACGGTCAATAGCCGCGTCTGAACGCAGGGTGCCGGCCGCGGACGAATGAGGGGCTTCCGTGGGTCCGACGGGAGACATCGTCAACGTCGTGCAGATCCATCCGACGCGGCGGTGCAATCTTCGCTGCGAGCACTGCTATTCCGCGTCCGGCCCCGACATGGACGGCGAGTTGCCACTGGCGGCGGTCGAGGCGCTGCTCGGCGATCTTGTCGGCGAGGGCTTCAACGCGATTGCTATTTCGGGCGGTGAGCCGTTCATGTGGCGGCCGTTGCCGCGGCTGCTGGAATCCGCACGCGCGGTCGGCCTGTTCACCTCTGTTACGACCAACGGGCTGCTTCTCGACCCGCGCCGGCTGCAGGCCCTGGCGCCGCACCTGTCGTTGCTGGCCGTCAGCGTGGACGGGATGCCTGAAAGCCACGACCGGCTGCGGGCTTCCAGCGGCGCCTTCGGCCGAATGCGCCGCAAGCTGTCCAACGTCCGGGACTGCGGAATTCCGTTCGGCGTGATATTCACTTTGACTCTGGAAAACCTGAATGAACTTGCCTGGGTGACCGCGTTCGCGGCCGAGGAAGGGGCGAGTCTGGTCCAGGTGCATCCTCTGGAGCGGGTAGGGCGCGCCAGGGACGGCGTGCTAAATCCGCCCGACGATCTCGAACTTGCCTGCGGCTTCCTTGAGGTCGCCCGTCTGCAGGCGCAGTACCGGGGCCGCCTGACGCTCCAGTTCGATGCAGCCGATCGGACGTTGATCGAGCGCGAGCCTTGCCGGGCGTTCGCCATCCCGACGCCCGACCCGACCGCGGCCGAAGCGGCTCCCCTCGCCTCGCTCGTCTCACCGCTGGTGCTTCAGGAGGATGGCTGGATCGTCCCGGTCCAGCATGGCTTCGGCAGGCGGCACGCGATAGCGCATCTCGGTCGAGGCGGCTTCCGGGCCCAGGCGTCGCGGTGGAAGCGCGACGGCTACCCGGCATTCCTGGAGCTGTCGCGCCGCGTGTGGGACGAAATACGCGAAGCCCCCGGACATCTTCCGTTCACCAACTGGTATGGCGCCATGACGACGCGGAGCAGCCAATCGGAAGTGCCGTCGAACGGCGCGGCAATGCCCGCCGGAGCGGCCGCCCCGTAGCCGCGTGCGCCTGACGACCGGACCGGCTTGCGGCTGACTGCCGAACCGACTGCCCCCCACTGAGGACGAGGCTGCAACGGGGGCGCAGGTGTTCGTGATGACGGCGATCAGCGGAGGCGAGGGCGCCTGCGAAAAAGGCGTCAAGCCTGAGGGGAAGGGTTCCGCCGCCCCGCCCCCCCGCCCCCCTGCGAGGGGAAGGGAGGTGAAGGCACGCCTCGCAATGAAGCCATCGGGACCGGGCACTTTCCCGGTTCGACGCCCACCTAACAGACTCTACGTCTTCGTCAGACCAAGAAACACTTTCGTAGCCGCCCATACGCCCTTCGGATCGAACTGACCCTGATATACAGCCGGAGGGGCGGGACCGCGCTTGAGCAGGCGATGGACCGCTTCCCAGGCCGTGCGCGTGGAGTATTCGAAGGTGAACGCGATGTCCCGTTCAAGCTCCACGTACTGACCCAGGAGCCCCAGATTGGTCATGCCCTCCGGGACCACGGGCGGCCTGTCGCCGCGCTTGCGGCGCAGCCAGATGTTGTTCACGTAGGGCATGTTGCAGGGGATGCAGATCGACGTCCGTACGATCTCTTCCGTTTTCGTCTCCCCTTTCCGCAGACCGAGATGGTGCAGCAATTCCCTCAATATCTCCTCGCCCGTGCATTGATGCATGGGCTTCGGATAGAGCTTGCCTTCTCTCTCTGGAAAGAGCCCATAGCCCCACCAGACGGATGTGCCTGGTGGCTGACTGAGAACTTCGGGCTGTTCGAAGATCGACAGCGAGATGACCCAGTTCGAATCCTTCAGCGTCAGCAGTCCGCCGCTCCCCGTGCCGCTGTGGGTCAGGCTGGTGATCTCGTCAAGGAATTCCGTTCCCGTCGTCGTGACGGTGAACGTCACCCAGCGCGAATCGGCGATCCGGTCGTCGCCAAAGAATGCATCCGGATTGCCGAAGCCTTCGTACTTCGCGGCCAACTTCTTCCATAGCGCCCATGACTGGCCGGGATTGCGCGGCGGCCCCGGCGGCTCGTGCATCGTTCCAGCCGAGAGATCGGCGGCCTGGGAGCCGGTGGTTACGAGGACAATGTCGTGGGAGGCGATATCGACCAATATCGAAGCGCCTCCGCGTTCGTATCCGAGTTGATTGACCGTCATGCGGCCCGGCGAACCGGTGAAGGCGATGTCGCTGACATACGCGCCCTTCACGAAGTTCACCTGCTGGCGTTCAAGCCAGGCGACCAGCGGTACGACGAAGGCTTCATGCTGGTTGAATTGCGACCGCAGAACGTTCGTCATGATCGAAAGATCGGGAAACAGATAGACGAAACGGTTCAGGTATCGCCGGAACTCGATGATGGAGTGCTGCGGCAGCGAACCCATCAACGTCGACCAAAGCAACCAGAATTCCGTTTCGAAGAATGGCGGGGAGAACCAGTCACTGATGATCCGGCCGTCCAGCGACGCTTCGCGGGTGAGCGAAAGTCTCGCGAGGCGGAGGCCGTCGCCAAGGCTCAGCCCGTACCGCTGGTCATGCACGCTGCGGAGGTTCCGATCGACGATATGCGTTTGGTCGACGAACGGGTGTTCCTTGTTGAAGGTGAGGAATTGCTCGGCAACGTTGATGTTGGGGTAGGCGCGCGTCGGAATCATTCCGAGCAGGTCCAGAGCGCAACGGTATTCCCTGTCGAAGATCGAGCCGGGCAGGTTGTAGCCGCTTTGGGCATCGCCGGCCAAAAAGAACCCGCCGCCAAGCCCCTCCGCCGCCTCGTATATCGTAATGTCCGGACCGGACATTCCGGCGTTCCGGGTAAGCAACGCCGCCGCCGCCAAACCCGCGAAACCGCCGCCGACGATGTGCGCCTTCATTTGTCTCCTCCCGGAAACGCCGCGTCGGAAGCTGCCGGAGCCCCGCCGTTCGGTGCAAGGATAGCGCACACAGGCCAAAGGACTTCGCGGAACCTGAATCGATCGACCTCGGGACCGGGGAACGGTCGAAGGGAGTGTAAGTAGTCCTACGTAGGACTATATACTTGCGCTCCCGCTGTGATCCGGCGCATAAACGCGCCATGTCCTCCGCCGCCTCCCCCAGCCCCGCGCCTGACGAACCCGCCGCGAAGCGGTGGTCGGCGCGGCGGTTGTTGCGGCTGCTGGTGCGGCTCGGCGATCTCGGGGGCGCGTTGCAGGTCAGGATCGGCGAGCTTGCGAAACGGACGCCGGAGCGCGTCGCGCCCAATCTGGATGCGGTCGCGCTCGACAGGCGCGTGGGCGATGCGTGGCGCCGGCTCATTGGGCTGATGGCGCGGATCGAGATGCGGATCGCGCGCCAGCGGGGCAGCGCGCGGGCGAACGCGCCGGGGGCGGCCGAGAAGCGGCGGCAGGCGGCGCGCGCGCGGGTGGAGGCGAAGGCGCGGTTCGCGCGCGAAACCGGGCTCGATCCGCGCTACGCGCCGCTGAAGCGGCCCTTGGGACAGGAGCCGCCGCCGCGCCGCAGCGACACCTACCGGTTCCGCGAGGGCTGGGCCTCCTTGATCGAGGGCGAGACCGACCGCGCCGTGCTGATCCAGGCCAGCCGCGAATTCGCCGACGCCGCGCGCGAGATCGGCGACGAGCCGGCCGCGCTGCAGATCGAGGCGCTGGCGCGCGAGGTGCTGGCCGAGATGGCCGAAGCCGAGGCGGCGCACGCGGCGCGCGGATTTCGTTTCACCCGTGACGATCCCGGCTTCGGTCCCGCCTTCCCGTTCCCCTTCCCTTTCCCCGATCCGTTCGCCTCGCCGCCCCCGGCGCACGACACCGGCTGATCCGCCTCTTTTCCTGCGCCTTCCCGAGCGGGCCGCGACACGCGGCGCCGCCGCTTCGTGCTGTACGGTCTTTCGTTGCAGGTGCAAGGAAGGGGGAGTCCGCTACGTCGCGATTTCGTCCAGGTCCTGCCTTGCGTGTTCGGGGACATACAGCCAGACGAACAGGGCGAGCACGCCCATGGCGACCGGGCAGACCAGGAAGGAGGCGGTGAAGGAGCCGGTGCGCTGCTCCAGCCACACCGTCACGAAGGGCCACAGCACGAAGCCCACCAGCCAGGCGATCGACCAGGCGACGCCGTTCGCGGCGCCGCGGACGCGGGTGGGGAAGATCTCTGCGCTGAGCGTCATCGCCGGGCCCCAGAACCCCAGGTAGCCGATCGACCACAGGAGGCCGAACACCCAGAGCGCGGTGTCGCTGCGCGCGTAGATCCAGAGCGTGATGAACAGCGCGCCCTGCGCCAGCATGACGAAGAAGGCCGGGCGGCGGCCGAAGCGGTCGGAGATCCAGCCCGAGACGATCAGGCCGATCACGCCGACGAGGCCCCACCAGATGTAGAACGCGCCGTATTCGGCGGTGCTCCAGTGCCTCTCCCGCGCGAGATACAGCGGCATCCAGCCGGCGACGGTGCCGTAGATGATGGTGCAGCAGCAGCCGACGAAGGTGGCGATCAGGGTGTTGCGCCACATCCCGGCGGCGAAGACCTGGGAGAGCGGCGGGCGGCTCGCGGTGCGGGCCCAGTCGGCGTCCTCCTGCGGCAGCGGCACGCCGGCGGCGCGGGCTTCCGCGATGCGCCGCTTGCGGTCCTGCACGCGCACCCAGAGCGGGCTTTCGGGGCAGCCGGCGCGGACATAGATCGCGAGCAGCGCGATGACGGCGGGCACGAGGCAGGCGGCGCGCCAGCCGTACTGGGCGGCAACGACGGTGGCGATGCCGCCGGCGGCCGAGGCGCCGAAGCACCAGGTGCCGCGGTTGATGCTGATGACGCGGCCGCGCAGGCGGGCGGGCCAGGTCTCGGCGACCAGCATGGTGCCGAGCGCCCATTCGCCGTTCAGCGCGAAATGCACGGCGCAGCGGATCGCGGTGAACACCGCGAAGCTGGGCGCCAGTGCGAGCGCGGGCATCAGGACGGAGAACATCGCGATGTTGAGGGCAAGCAGCGTGCGCCGCCCGTAGCGGTCGGCAAGCCAGGGCCAGAGATACATGCCGCTGATGCCGACAAGCAGCGCGATCTGCGAGCCGGTCCGCCAGGTGGGCAGGTCGAGCGCGAAATCCTTGATGATGAGCGGCGCGAGCAGGACCAGGATCACGCCGTCCATGCCGTCGAACATCCAGCCGAGGCCGTTGGCGATCGCGATGTGCCAGTGGGCGCGGGTGACGCGGGTGGGATCGGACGCCTGGCGGAACGCGGCGGAACGGCGGTGGCGTGCCTCCAGCGGGCCGGGCGCAAGCCCGGCCGGCGCCGCCGCATCGAGCGGCGTCATGCGTCTCCCCTGTCCATGCCGGAAGGCTGCCCCGCCGCCGGGCGGCGGGCAAGCGCCGCGTCAGGCCGCCAGGGCGGCGGCGGCGGCGCGGGCGTGGAGCGCGGCGAGGAGAGCGGCGCGGCGAAGGCTCGGCGCCTCCCGGACCGAGCGGCGCAGCAGCGCGAGGCCGTCCGTGGCACCGGCCGCGGCGAGGGCGCGGCCGGCGATCCACAGGCACTCGGCCGCTGCCGCGCGGCGGAGCGCGGCGAGACGGGCGGCGGGGAAGCGGGCGGCCATGACGGGGTTGGCGTAGATCGCGGACAGCGCGGGCAGGAAGGCGGCGGGATCGGCGGCGCGGCTCGCGTAGGCGCCCTCGGCCCGGCGGCGGACATACAGGAGGGGCGCGCGGCCGGCGACGGGGACGAAGGGGCCGGTGAGCGCGAGGCGGACCCAGTATTCCCAGTCCTCCCCGAACGAGAGGCCGGTCGCGAAGCTGCCGGCGCGGTGGGCGGCCTTGGCGCGGATCAGGACGTGGCCGCCATTGGCGAAGCGGTTGCCGACGGCGAGTGCCGCCAGCGTGTCGCCGCCGGGAAGGCGCGGGCGGACGATCCTGACGGGACGATCCCCCGGCATCGCATCGGCCCGCATCAGCGCGAAGCGCCCCCAGGCCGCCGCCGCATCGGGCCGGGCATCGAGGGCGGCGGCCATGCGGGCGAGGGCGTCGGGGGCGAGCCAGTCATCGGCGTCGAGGAACAGCACGGCGCCGCAGCCCGCGCCGAGCGCCGCGAGGCCGCGGTTGCGGGCGGCGGAGACGCCTTGGTTGGACTGGCGCAGCAGGGCGATGCGGGGATCGCGGAAGCAGGCGACGGCCTCTGCGGTGCCGTCGCGCGAGCCGTCGTCCACGACGACGGCTCGCCAGTCGGGGTGGGTTTGCGCGATCAACCGCGTCAGGCAGGAGCCGATCCAGGGCGCGGCGTCATAGGCCGGGATCACCACGCCGATGCGGATGCTGCGCGCCATCCGGGGAGGCGAGCATCGGCGGGGTTAAGGGGGGGTTAAGGGCGGGCTCGGCGGCGCCACACCCACCTCACCCTCCCACGGCTGCGCCGTGGGCCCCTCCCTCTCCCCCCGCAAGCGGGCGGAGAGGGGACGGGAGC
>JAFEFJ010000231.1 GCA_018240635.1 Pseudomonadota bacterium
TGGGAAAGCCACGGCATCGCGCGGCACGGCGTCGCCTCCGGCCAGGTCGCGGCGCGGCTGCGCGCGGGCGACACGCTGGGCCTGTACGTGAAGCCGAACCCGCATTTCCGCCTGCCCGCCGAAGCGGAACGGCCGATCGTGATGATCGGGCCGGGCACGGGCGTCGCGCCGTTCCGCGCCTTCATGCAGCACCGCGAGGCGACGGGGGCGCAGGGACGCGCCTGGCTGTTCTTCGGCGCGCGGCAGTTCACGCACGACTTCCTCTATCAGCTCGAATGGCAGGAGTGGCTGGCCTCCGGCGTGCTGACGAAGCTCGACCTTGCATTCTCGCGCGATCAGCCCGAGCGCGTCCATGTGCAGCAGCGGATGTGGGAAGCGCGGCGGGATCTGTATGCGTGGATCCAGGACGGCGCGGCGATCTACGTGTGCGGCGACGCCAAGGCGATGGCGAAGGACGTGCACGCCATGCTGGCACGCATCCTCGCCGATCAGGGCGGCACGGACGAGGCGGCGGCGCAGCGCACGCTGCGCGAGATGCAGCAGGCGCGGCGCTATCAGCGGGACGTTTATTGATGCCGCGTCTCGACGAAACGCGGGAGCTGCTGCGCGATGCGCTGGCCGGGCGCTGCTACGGCCGCGCGGCGGTGGTGTCGTCCTTCGGCGCGGAAAGCGCGGTGCTGCTGCACCTGGTTTCCACCATCGCGCCCGATGCGCCGGTGATCTTCCTCGAAACCGGCAAGCTGTTCGCCGAAACGCTCGCCTATCGCGACCGGCTGACGGAGCATCTGGGCCTGACGGACGTGCGCAGCGTGCGCCCCGATCCGGGCGTGATCGGCCGCGCGGACGCCGAGGGCGAACTGTGGCTGCGCGATCCCGACCGCTGCTGCTGGCACCGCAAGGTGGAGCCGCTGGAGGAGGCGCTGGAAGGCTTCGACGCCTGGATCAACGGGCGCAAGCGCCATCATGGCGCGGCGCGCGCGTCGCTGCCGCCGATGGAGACCGCCGCCGACGGGCGCACCAAGATCAACGCGCTGGCCGGCTGGGCCGCCGCCGACATCATCGCCTATTTCACCGCGCACGCGCTGCCGCGCCATCCGCTGGAGGCGCGCGGCTACCGCTCGATCGGCTGCGCGGTCTGCACCGCGCCCGTCGCCGCCGATGCGCCGGTGCGCGCCGGGCGCTGGGCGGGACTCGCCAAGACAGAATGTGGGATTCACGCCGTGCCTGCGGCGCCGTCCCGGAGGGAAGCCGCATGACCGACCGTTCTCGCAACGAGTTCATCAAGGAGGAAAGCCGCTTCCTGCGCGGCGGCATCGCCGAGGGCCTGGCGCGGCAGGAGACCGGCGCGCTGGCGGACGACGACACGCAGCTGACGAAGTTCCACGGCATCTATCAGCAGGACGACCGCGACCTGCGGCCCGAGCGCGCCAAGAAGAAGCTCGAAAAGGCGTTCATGTTCATGGCGCGGCTGCGCATCCCGGGCGGCGTCGTCACGCCCGCGCAGTGGCTCGCGCTGCAGCAGATCGCCGACGACCGGGGCAACGGCACGCTGCGCCTGACCACGCGCCAGACCGTGCAGTTCCACGGCCTGATCAAAAGCAACCTGAAGCCCGCGATCCAGGGCGTGCATCAGGCGCTGCTGGACACCATCGCCGCCTGCGGCGACGTGAACCGCAACGTGATCTGCTCGCCGAACCTGTATCGCTCGCCGGTGCATGCGCAGGTGCTGGAGATCGGGCGCGCGATCAGCACGCATCTGCTGCCGAAAAGCCGCGCCTGGCACGAGATCTGGATCGACGGCGAACAGGTCGCGGGCGGCGGAGGAGGAGGACGAGCCGATCTATGGGCGCACCTACCTGCCGCGCAAGTTCAAGATGGCGCTGGCGGTGCCGCCGCACAACGACGTGGATGTGTTCGCGCACGACCTGGGCTTCATCGCCATCGTCGAGGGCGGCGCGCTGGCGGGCTTCAACGTCGTGGTGGGCGGCGGGATGGGCATGACGCATGGCGAGCCCGACACCTTCCCGCGCACCGGCGACGTGATCGGCTTCTGCACGCCGGACCAGGCGGTTGCGGTGTCGGAAGCGGTGGTGACGGTGCAGCGCGACTGGGGCAACCGCGCGGTGCGCAAGCATGCGCGGCTGAAATACACGATCGAGCGGCACGGCCTGCCCACCTTCGTCGCCGAGGTGGAGAAGCGGCTCGGCTTCGCCCTGGCGCCCGCGCGGGAATTTTCATTCGAAAGCACGGGCGATCCGCTGGGCTGGACCGAGGGCGATAACGGCGCGTGGCACTACACGGTGTTCGTGGAAAACGGCCGTGTGCGCGACATGCCGGGCCGCGCGCTGCGCACCGGGCTTGCCGCCATCGCGCGCATCCATGCCAACGCTCCCGGGGGTGCGCTGATCATGACCGGCAACCAGAACCTGGTGATCGCCAACGTCCCGGCCGCCGCACGCAAGGCGATCGAGGCGCTGATCGCCGAGCACGGGCTGGACGTGCCGAAGGGCGGGCTGCGCGGCAACGCGATGGCCTGCGTCGCGCTGCCGACCTGCGGGCTGGCGCTGGCCGAAAGCGAACGCTACCTGCCCACGCTGGTCGATGCGCTGCAGGCGGAGCTGGACGCGGTGGGGCTGGCGGAGGATGCGATCACCATCCGCATGACCGGCTGCCCGAATGGTTGCGCACGTCCCTATCTGGCGGAGATCGGGCTGGTGGGCACCGGGCCCGGCACCTACAACCTCTATCTCGGCGGCGCGCATGACGGCACGCGGCTGAACAAGCTGCACCGCCGGCAGATCGCGCACGACGAGATCGTGGCGGCGCTGCGCCCGCTGTTCGCCGCCTACGCGGCGGAACGCCACGCGGGCGAACGCTTCGCCGATTTCGTCATCCGCACCGGCATCGTCGCGCCCACCAACGCGGGCAACCGGTTTCACGAGGATCTTGCGGCGGGAGTGTGACGCGCACGCCGCCGCCATCCTGTAGGATCGCTCCGTCAGAATGGGGGAGTGGCCGATGCGCGCGGCGCTGCGGGGGACGGAGATCTACTTCGACATCGAGGGCACGGGCCTGGCGCCGGACGGCGCGGGGATGCGCGAGCGTCCCGTGGGGTTCCTGATCCATGGCGGGCCGGGCGGCGACCACACCGGGTTCAAGCCCGCCTTCTCGCCGCTGTCGGCGCGGATGCAGCTCGTCTATTTCGACCATCGCGGCAACGGCCGCTCGGCGCGCGGCGATCCGGCCACCTACACGCTCGACGAAAACGTGGAGGACATGGAGGCGCTGCGCCGCCATCTGGGCCTCGGCCCCATCGTCAGCATCGGCACGAGCTACGGCGGCATGGTCGCGATGGCGCACGCCGCGCGCTACCCGGACAGCGTCTCGCATCTCGTACTGATCGTCACCGCCGCGCATTCCGGCTTCATCGCGCGCGCCAAGGAGATCGTCGCCGCGCGCGGCACGCCCGAGCAGCAGCGGATGTTCGCCATGGTGTTAGCGGGCGAGCTGAACACCGTGGAGCGGATGGAGCGGTATTTCGCGGCTATGGGCCCGATGTATGCCCGCCGCCACGACGACGACGCCGCCGGCGTCACGCGCGGGCGCGCGATCTACTCGCCCGAGGCGATCACACGCGCCTTCGGGCCGGGCGGCTTTCTCACCAGCTTCGACCTGCGGCCGGAACTGCCGCGCATCACCGCGCCCACGCTGATCCTGGCCGGACGGCACGACTGGATCTGCGCGCCCGAATTCTCCGAGGAGATCCACCGGCTGATCTCCGGATCGGACCTGCGCATCTTCGAGGACAGCAGCCACTCGATCCGCATTGACGAGCCGCAGGCGATGATCGACGCGATCGCCGGGTTTGTGGTGTACAAGCGGCGGTAGCGCCCTACGCGGCCAGCACGCGCTGAATTTCCGCCCAGCGGTCCAGGATCGGCAGGATCCTGTCCTCGGGCTCGGCGGGCAGGCTGAACACCACGCGGTCGATGCCGAGTTCCTGGCAGTAGCGCAGCCGGTCGAGATCCTCGGGGATTCGGAACAGGTTGAGCGACAGCGCGGCGGGATCGCGGCCCGCCTCGCGCGCCATGGCGCGGAACTCCGTCACCTGCTTGCCGAGATCGTCCTTGTCCAGCCGGTCCACGCGCGGAATCCAGCCGTCGCCGTAGCGGATCGCGCGGCGCGCGGCGTGCGGCATCATGCCGCCCACGATGATCGGCGGATGCGGCTTCTGCACCGGCTTCGGCCACTGGTTGATCCTGCCGAAATTGACGTGCTCGCCGTGATACTCGGGCATGTCCTGCGTCCAGATCGCCACCATCGCCTCGATCCGCTCGCGCGAGATGGCGTGGCGCTTGGCGAAGTCGGTGCCATGGTTCTCGATCTCCTCGCGCAGCCAGCCGTTGCCGACGCCGAACAGGAAGCGCCCGCCGGACAGCACATCGAGCGTCGCCACCATCTTCGCGGTGATGATCGGATCGCGCTGGTTCACCAGGCACACGCCGGTGCCGACCTTCAGCGTCTTGGTCGCAAGCGCCGCGGCGGTCAGCACCAGGAACGGGTCCATGATCTCCCAGTAGACCTTGGCGAACGGGCCGTAGGGCGAGGATTCGAGCTGGTCGAGCACCGGGATGTGCGTGTGCTCCGGCACCCACAGCGATTCGAAGCCCCGCTCCTCCATCGCGCGGCCCAACGCCTCGGGCCGCATGGAATCCTCGGTGAAAAACATCACCGCGCCGATATGCATAGGCTACCCTCCGCCCTTCCCGTCGCGCCGCATCGACGCCGCCGCACAGCATCGGCGTTCCGGCGCGCGCGTCAAACACGAGCGGCGAGAGACACGATGAAGCACGGCGGCGATCCCGCGTTCCTCCATTGGGCGAAGCGGCTTCAGGCGATGGCGCAGACCGGCCTGACCTATGCGCAGGACCCGTACGACATCGCGCGCTACAACGAGATGATCGAGATCGCCGCCGAGATGATCGCGCACGGCGCGGGCCCCGGGGGAGGTATTGACGCGGAGCGGGTGCGCGCGGTGTTCGCGCACGAGACGGGGCACGCGACGCCGAAGCTCGATGTGCGCGCGGCGGCGTTCCGGCGCGGCGCGGGCGGGCCTGAAGTGCTTCTGGTGCGCGAGAAGAGCGACGGCAGATGGACGCTGCCCGGCGGCTGGGCCGATCCCGGCGAGACGCCGAGCCAAGCGGCGGCGCGCGAGGCGATGGAGGAGTCGGGCTACGCCGTGCGCATCACCCGCGTGCTGGCGGTGTGGGACAAGCGCGCCCATCCGCATCCGCCGGATATCCGCTACGTCTACAAGATCTGTTTCGAGGCCGAGGCGACACACACCGACGGCTCGGGCGGCGATGGCAAGGAGACGGACGGCGTCGGGTTCTTCGCGCGCGACGCGATCCCCGACCTGTCGCTGCCGCGCATCCTGCCCGGCCAGTTGCAGGCGCTGTTCGACCTGCACGAGGCAGGGCCCTCGGCGCCGGCGCTGTTCGACTGAGGCTGCGGCGCGGCCCTCCCCCAACCGTCACGGCCCGGCTTGTCCGGGCCATCCCCGTCTTTGTTGCGGATGAAAGAAAAGACAGGGATGGCCCGCCTGCGCGGGCCATGACGGGTGGGAGACAAAGCGATCAGTAGGGCGGAAGCCCCAGCACCCATCGCATCCACGCCCCTGCCTCCGCGATGGCGGCGCGGGCGGGGGCAAGGTTCGCGTGGAACAGGTGCCAGACATGGATCATCTCGGGATAGACCGAGAGCGTGACGCGCACATCCGCGGCAGCCGCGCGCGCGGCGAGGCGGGTCGAATCGTCCAGCAGCGTCTCGGCGGTGCCGACCTGCACCAGCAGCGGCGGCAGGCCCGTGAGCGATCCATAGAGCGGCGAGGCGCGCGGCACCTCCGCGTCGGCGCCGTTCAGGTACTGCGCGGCGATCTCGTCGAGATAGGCCTTGCCGATCATCGGGTCGATCTCGGCCTTGCCCGCCATCGACTCGCCTGAATTCATCAGATCGACCCAGGGCGAGATGCAGAACCCGCCCGCCGGCAGCGTCTCGCCGGCGTCGCGCAGCGCCATCAGCGTCGCCATCGTCAGGCCCCCGCCCGCGCTGTCGCCCGCGATCACGATGCGGTCCGGCGTGTAGCCCTGGCGCAGCAGGAAACGGTAGCCGGCGAGCGAGTCCTCGCATGCGGCGGGGAACGGGGCTTCCGGCGCGCGGCGGTAGTCGAGCGCCAGCGTGCGGATGCCGGCGGCCGCGCCGAGATGGCTCACCATGCTGCGGTGGCTCGCGATCGAGCCCGAGACGTAGCCGCCGCCGTGCAGGTAGAGCATCGCCCGGGAGGTGTCGGCGGCGGGCACGCTGGTCCATTCGGCGGGCACGCCGTCCGCATCCGCGGCCTCGGCGACCGCGCCCGGGGCGAGGGGGAAGTTGCCGAACACGGCATCGAGCCGCGCGCGGCGGCTGGGCAGGTCCGGCGGGCGCGGACTGGCGGCGAGGATCGCGCGGATGGCGCGGATTTCGGCGTCGGGCATGGGCGCGGGCTCCGGGGACTGAGCCCTCCCCTTACCCCTCCCCGCGCGGGCAGGGCTATCGCATTTGCGCGGCAACGCTCCCTCTCCGCCCGCGCTTGCGGGGGGAGAGGGTCAGGGTGAGGTGGATGGCGCCG
>JAFEFJ010000232.1 GCA_018240635.1 Pseudomonadota bacterium
GCCCCGATTCTGCCTTAATTAGAGACAGCTACAAGACTTCGAGAAGGGTATTGGCTGCCGACGGCGACATTTCTCTCTTTTGCCGCCAGGACTAAATCCGTATTGCCAATGCTATCACAATTTTCACGGAGGACTTCCGCAGATGAAGCGGAAGAAACACGATGCGCCGAACCATCCTGGTCTCCAACCGCGTGCCGCCGCCAGCGCGACCCGGAAGCGAGCCGTCCGCACAGGCCGGAGGCCTCTCGGTGGTGCTGCGCGACGGGCTCGAACGGGGCAGCATCTGGGTCGGCTGGAGCGGACGCGTCGTGCCGCATCCGGAGAACCGCCCCACGGTTGCGGTCTCGCGGCGGGTTGCGCATCACACCCTCGATCTCAGCCCCGAGGAGCATGCCGGCTATTACGCTGGCTTCGCGAACGCGGTGCTGTGGCCCGCCATGCACCTCATGCCACGGCTGATGCGCTTCCGGCGCGCCGAGGCTGAAACCTATGCGAGGGTGAACGAACGCTTCGCCGATGCGATCGCCGGACTGGCGCAGCCGTCCGACCGGATCTGGGTGCACGACTATCACCTGCTCCTGCTGCCCGCGGCGCTGCGCTCGCGTGGACTGACCAATCCGATCGGATTCTTCCTGCATATCCCCTTCCCGCCCCTCGACGTGCTGGAGACCGTCCCGGGTGCGGACGCGCTTGTGCGCGGCCTCCTTGGCGCCGACCTGATCGGGCTGCAAACGCCGCGCGACGCCAAGAATCTGATCGACGCGGCCTGCACGCTCGCGGGGGCGCAGCCCGCCGGGCCGGGCCGCGTGACGTCGGACGGCCGTGCGGTTCGGATTGGCGCTTATCCGGTGGAAATCGAGCCCGCTGCATTTGCCGGCCTCGCCGCGAAAGCGGCCGCCTCCGACCCAGTCCGGCGTCTCGCCGCCAGCTTGGCCGAAGCCCCGCTGGTGCTGGGCGTTGATCGCCTGGATCCGACCAAGGGCTTGCCCGAGCGGCTGGAGGCGTTCGAGCGTCTGCTCGAAACGCAGCCCGAATGGCGCGGTCGCGCCTCCATGCTCCAGATCGCCGCGACCTCCCGGCAGGACGTAGCAAGTTACCGGACCCTGCGCCGTCAGCTCGAGTCGATTGCTGGTCGAATCAACGCGGCCTACAGCGAGCCGCATTGGACGCCGGTCCGGCTCGTGACGCGCGCGGTGCGGCGGGAGACGGTCGCAGGCTACATGCGGATCGCGCGAGTTGGCCTGGTCACGCCGGTGCGCGACGGAATGAACGTCGTCGCCAAGGAGTTCGTCGCCGCGCAGGACCCGGAGCACCCCGGAGTGCTGGTGCTCTCACGCTTCGCTGGCGCAGCCGGTCAATTGGCAGATGCGATGCTAGTCAACCCGCACGATCCTGATGAGATGTCGGACGCGCTGCATACGGCGCTTTCGGCGAGCCTCGATGCGCGCCGCGGGATGTGGCAGCGGCTCTGGGCACAGCTGGGGACATGCACTGCGCGGGCCTGGAGCCGTGGATTTCTCACCGATCTGGACGCGGCGGCCAGCGCCCGGGAAGGCCGCGCCGCGGCCTGAGATGTGACCGCCCGCTGGCGGAGGTCAGCCCTCGCCGTGTGCGGCCTGGCGCTCCTGCGCCATCAGGAAGCGACGCGCCAGCGCGCCATACAGCGGCCGGCGGCATATGAGGCGCGAGACCGCGAAGGCCAAGAAAGCGGTGGCCATCAGCGGGATTGTCATGCGTTGGTTGTCGGTCATCTCCATCACGATCACCGTCGCGGTGATTGGCGCCTGCACCACACCCGAGAAATAGCCCACCATCCCGAGCAGCACGACCGCGCCGGCGGGAGCGCCGGGCAGGATGTGCGAAGCCCAGAACCCCAACCCCGCGCCGACCGCGAGCGAGGGGGCAAATATGCCGCCCGGAATGCCGCTGACATAGGAAACGACCGTCGCGGCAAGCTTGAGCAGGGGGAAGGCCAGGGGCAGCGACGCGCCCTCGACCAACTGGCGGGCCTGTGCGTACCCGGTGCCATAGGTATCGCCGCCAGACGCGATGCCGAGAGCGGCCAGCACCAGCCCGCAGGCCACCGCGAACAGTACCGGATGGTTCATCACGAAGCGGCCCGCCCTACCGGGCAAGCCGGCGGCGGCCCGCACAAGCAGGGCGCTGAAGCCGCCGCCCAGCAGCCCGCCCGCCACGCTGCATACCGCGACAGCAGCCCAGCCGGGACCGAAAGGCAGTTCGGCGCTGGTGTGGCCAAAATAGGTGTAGTTCCCCGCCAGCCCCATCACCGCCACACCACCGATGATGACCGCACTAAAAACCGTGCCCGATGTGCGCGACTCAAACGAATGGCTGAGTTCCTCGATCGCGAAGACCACGCCGGCCAGCGGCGTGTTGAACGCAGCCGAAACCCCCGCGGCGCCCCCAGCCAGCACGAGCGCCCGTTGCAGGTCGAGGCGCGGCAGCCGCAGCATCTGTCCCAGCGTCTGCATGATCGCCGCGCCCACCTGCACCGTCGGGCCCTCGCGGCCGATGGATGCGCCGCAGGCGAGACCCAGCAGCGTCAGCAGGATCTTTCCGGTCGCAATGCGCAGCGATAGCACCCGCCGTACCATCGCCTGATCAGTCATGTGCAGCGCTGCGATCACCTGCGGGATGCCGCTGCCCTGCGCGCCGGGAAATACCCGCCGGGTAAGAGCAACCGACAAGGCCAACCCGCCGGGAGCGAGCAGGAACACGATCCAGGGACGCGGTCCGGTGATGGCCTGGAACAAATGCCCGGCGGCATCAGCTGCCTGAGCGAATCCGACGGCAGCCACTGCGACAAGCAGCGCGCCGAACCAGAACATCACCCGCCGCAGCCATTGCCGCGGCGAAACCAACGGCAACCGCGTAACCCGTCGCAGCCGCGCTGCGCCGCGCTTGTTCATCAACCCCGCCATCGTGGCGGCAAGCTACGCCAATCTTCCGCCGTGTCCACGTCCGACAATGGGCGCAGGCAAAGCAATCTCCGTCCCGTGAAGTTGCGTAAGGTATCGGCGAGCGCATTCCTGCTCGACCAGCGCACACCGGCGAACGGCCTCGCGGGCCGATACGGGCCCATTCCAACCAGCCAGTAGCCGCCGTCGGCGGCGGGGCCGAACACGGCCTCGGCGCGCCTGAGAGCGGCGAAGCCGGCACGGATATCGGCGGCCCCGGCCTCTGGGATGTCGCAACCGATCAGCACGGCGCGCCCTCGCTGAAAGCGGTCGAGCGCGCGGCTCATGCGCGCGCCAAGATCGCCGCCGCCCTGGCTGATCCGTCCCACTCCCGGCGGCAGGCGGACCCATGCCCGGTCGGGCGTCGCGGCAACCACGGTGCGAAATGTCCGGTCAGCCGCCAGCGCCCGCAGCAATCGGTTCAGCGTCGCGGCATGGAAGCGTACCGCGGCGCGTGGACCGATCTCCCGCGCGAGCCGGCGCTTCACCGTACCAAGGCGCGGAACGCGGGCGAATACGATCGCGGTGTCCTTCATCCGTAGATTCGCAGGATCGCAGCGGGCGGTACGCCGACGAAATACAGCATCAGGCACGCCAGGTTGCGCGCCGAGCGCCGAAACCAGCCCTGCCGCTCCCAGCGGATTGCACTGGTGGCGGCCTCGACCGGCAATGCCGCAAGGCGGCATCGCCCCAGGCGGCGCACCAGGTCGATATCCTCCATCAGCGGCAGAGGCCGCATTCCACCCGCCGCATCCAAAAGGTCACAGTGGATCAGCAACCCCTGGTCCCCGTAAGGCAGCGCGAGCAGCCGGCAACGAAGCGCGACCGCACGGCGCAGGGCGCGCGCCTTCCAGTGCGAGGCGTCCAAAGCGAAGCGGAAATAGGCGGCGCGGCCCGGGTCGTGCATATGGGCCGCCGCTGCGGACCGCCAGCCGGGGGCAAGCCGAGTATCGGCGTGCAACAGCAGCAGCCAGTCGTGCCGCGCCGCTGAGATGCCCGCCGCCAGTTGCACGCCCCGCCCCTGTTGTGCCTCGATGACCGCCACACCACACGCCGCGGCGACCTCGCACGTCGCATCCGTACTGCCGCCATCGGCCACTATTACCTCGCCCACTTCGCCGAGGCAGGCGAGCGTCGCGCGCAGCATCGTAGCTGCATTCAATGTCGGGATCACAACCGACAGCGCCGCCAGGACGGTCTCATCATGGGATCGGAAGGCACACACCGCCACACATGTTCCCTTAATGTTCTTGACCTCTGTGCGGGTCCACGGCACGGTTGGACAGGAACGGATGCGGAACTCACCGATCCAAACCTCGGCCTGATTTTGCGATGCCGGAGGATTCGTCGCCATGACCAAGCCTGCAAGCGTGTCTCGCCCTACCGACAGCGACAAGATGGCCGGCCGGGCCGAACGCGATGCTGAGGCCATCGCCTTGCTTGCGACCTCCGGTCTGGCGGAGCCGGAACCCACCGCGCCCATGCCCCCTCTCGCGCGGCACGGACGCGGCGCGACGCTCAACCCCGCCAGCCGGTTCGACGCCCGGGCCGCTTCCCCGTTCGACGATGGCTGGCAAACGCTGACCGCGGTGGAGGCGCTGCCAAAACTCGCCACCACGCTGACACGGGACACCTCCCGTTCGGCAATCTCCTGGAATACATCGCCAGATATCGGCTTCGATCGGGCCGTGAACCCCTACCGCGGCTGCGAACATGGCTGCATCTACTGCTACGCACGGCCGACTCACGCCTATCTCGGCTTCTCCCCAGGCCTCGACTTCGAGACGAAGCTTGTCTTCAAGCCCGACGTCGCCGAACTGCTCGAAAGGGAGCTGCGAAAGCCCGGCTACGTCCCGCGCACCATGACGCTCGGCTCGAACACCGACCCGTATCAGCCAGTGGAGCGCACGCTGAAGCTGACACGCTCGGTGCTGGAAGTGCTCGATCGCTTCAACCATCCGGTCGGCATCGTGACGAAGTCGGCCGGCGTGCTTCGTGATCTCGACATTCTCTCCTCGATGGCGAAGCGCCGCCTTGCACGGGTCTATCTCTCGGTTACCACGCTCGATGACCGGCTCGCACGCACGATGGAGCCGCGGGCCGCCTCGCCTCAGCGGCGGCTTCAGGCGATCGCCGAACTGACGCGTGCCGGCGTGCCGGTCGGCGTGATGAGCGCGCCGATGATACCCGGCTTGAATGACGCCGAAATGGAGCGGGTTCTGGAAGCGGCGGCGCGCGCAGGCGCGCGCTATGCTGGCTATGTGCTGCTCCGTCTTCCGCACGAACTCCGCCAGATGTTCGAGGACTGGCTTCATACACATATGCCTGACCGCGCCCGTCACGTGCTGAGCCTGATCCGGGAAACCCGATCGGGCGCGCTCAGCGACGAGCGCTTCCACCACCGCTTCTCCGGCCAGGGCGTATATGCCGATCTGCTGATGCGCCGCTTCGCCCGCGCCGCGCGCCAGTGGGGACTGGATGAGGCGCGCGAACCGCTCGATTGCTCGCTCTTCGCCGTCCCCGCCTCTGGCCCCCGCGGCTTCGCGGAGACGCAGCTCACCCTGTTCTGAGCCCGACATGGGACGGGAATGAATCCCGCTCCCCCCGGTCGGGGGCCACGGATGGAGGTCCGATACCGGCATTCCCCGTTCCGCGCTGGCGGGAATCGGCCCGCTCCGTCTAGCCAGCCGCTATGCCGAATTTCGATCTCGAACGGGCGGCGGGTGGCCGCGTGGCGGGGGTGGATGAGGCCGGGCGCGGCCCGCTCGCCGGTCCCGTGGTCGCTGCTGCCGTGGTGTTCGCCCAGCCGGTACCGCGCCGGCTTGCCAGCCTGATCGACGACTCCAAGAAGCTCGCACCAGCCGAGCGCGAGGCGGCCTTCGCCGCCCTGCGTGCATGGCCGGGCGCGGAAATCGCCGTCGGCGCCGCCTCGGTTGCGGAGATCTGCCAGCTGAACATCCTGCACGCCGCCATGCTGGCGATGCGCCGCGCCGTCGCACGGCTGCCCACTCTCCCGGATCTCGCGCTGATCGATGGCAATCGCGCGCCCGATCTGCCCTGCGCCACGCGCTGCGTCGTCGGCGGCGATGCCAAATGCCTCTCGATCGCCGCCGCCTCGATCGTGGCGAAGGTGCTGCGCGACCGCACCATGGCGCGCCTGGCACGCCGCTTCCCAGGCTATGGCTGGGAGGCCAACGCCGGGTATCCCACCGAGGCGCACCGGAACGCGTTGCACCGCCTCGGCCCGACCCATCATCACCGCAGCGATTTCGGCACCGTTCGCATGCTCAGTGCGGCACATCTCGTCGAGGTTTCAGCCGCCGATTGACGCGGCAACGGCCCGCCCGCCACGATGCCGCCGCGGTTCAATCCTGTGCTGCAGCAATCTCGCCGACCGGAGCATCGTGGAGATAACGCGCGACCTGCCGCTCGACCAGGTGCTGAAGGGCGACTGCGTCGAGCTGATGCGCATGTTGCCCGCAGCCTCCGTCCATTGCGTTTTTGCTGACCCGCCCTACAACCTTCAGTTGCGTGGCGAGCTGCGCCGGCCCGACGACAGCTTGGTCGACGGCGTGGACGACGACTGGGACCGGTTCGACGATTTCGCCGCCTATGACGCCTTCACGCGCGACTGGCTCGGCGAATGCCGCCGACTGCTGCGCAAGGACGGCACGCTCTGGGT
>JAFEFJ010000233.1 GCA_018240635.1 Pseudomonadota bacterium
CCTTGCCTCCGGGCTCGATCCTGACCGCCGCACCGAGCAGCGTCTCGCCCGGCTTGGGAATCGCGGGTAGGGCGAAGATGAGGTCGAGATTGATCGAGCCGAAGACGACGATCATCGCGGAGCCTCAGCGGCCCGCGGTGCGGGCGTCCACTTCCGCCATCCGGGAGGCGTAGCCGGCCCCGCTTGCGCGCAGCGCCGCGATGGTTTCGGGAGATGCAGCATCCGGGCGGCCCGGATAAGGCGGCTCCGGCGCGTATTCGAGCTGCAACTGGATTTCCTTCGCCCGCTGCTCGCCTTCCAGCTTCGCGACGACGGCCAGCCCGAAGTCGATCCCGGCGGTGACGCCGCCGCCGGTGATGCGGTCGCGGTCGAAGACCACCCGCGCCGGGTCCGGCAAGGCGCCGAAGGCGGCAAGCCTGTGATGGGAGGCCCAGTGCGTCGTCGCCCGGTAGCCGCGCAGCAGCCCCGCGGCGGCGAGAACCAGCGCGCCGGTGCAGACCGACATCACGTAGCGGCAGCCGGGCGCCTGCCGCTTGAGGAAGGATTGCACGGCGGCGTTTTCCATCGCCGGGAGGTGGCCGGGGCCGCCCGGCACCAGCAGCAGATCGAGTTGCGGGCAGTCCTCGAAGGTAGCGGTGGGAACGATGGCGAGCCCGCCGCTGTCGCTCACGACCGGCTCCAGCGTCTCGGCGACAAGAAGGCAGCGTGCACTCCGCATCCGCGCGAGCACCTCCCAGGGGCCGGTGAGATCGAGCTGGGTGACGCCTGGGAACAGAACGAAGCCGATGGTGAGCGGGGCGGCGGGGCTGGGTGCGGTCATGTCTGCCTCGGGGTCGGGGGCGCCGATCATCGCAGCGCCGCCGCCGACGGGGAAGCGCGTCCGCGCCGGGGGCGCGCTACGCCCGGTGCGGCAGCATCCGCGTCAGGACATCGTCGCGGCGGACGTAGTGATGCCACAGCGCCGCCAGCGCATGCAGCCCCGCGAGCCCCAGCAGGGCGGTGGCGGCGAGGTTGTGCGCCTGTTGCAAGGTGCGGGAGAAGGCGCGGTCGAGGCCGACCGGAGACGGGATCGAGATCAGGCCGAAGAACGTCACATCCATCCCGCGGTACCAGGCGGTGACGACCCCGAGAAGCGGAGCGGCGACGAGCAGGGCGTAGAGCGCCACATGGGCCGCCTTGGCCGCGAGGCGTTCCGTGTCGTTCATCGCCGTGGGCAGCGCCGGCGCGCTGAAGGCGGCGCGCGCGACGATCCGCAGCACCATCGCCGCGATCAGTCCGACCCCGAGCGAGATGTGCGCCCACCAGAGCGTCGAGCGGGCCGGCGAGCCGCGCGCGAACAGGTCCTCCAGGTAGGTCATGCCGTACAGCGTCAGCACCAGCACGACGATCAGCCAGTGGAGGGCCTTCTGCGACGGTCGGAAGGAGGCGGGCGCCATCGTTGTCCCCGTAAGGATCAGTGATGCCCGCCGGTTATGCTGCAGCGCACCATAAGGTCAAGTTAAGCACCCGCCATGTGCCGTTGCTAGCTGTAGCGGAACTCCGCGCCGTTCAGGTCGATGGCGGGGAATTCGTCCTTTTCCTTCCAGTAGTCCTGGGTATGCGACCACTCCCGCTTCTCGCCGCGCTTCGGCAGCAGGTGCATGCCGCGCATCATGTACCCCGGATTGAAATTCTCATCGTCGATCCAAGGCAGCAGCTTCATGTCGCGGTCCTCTGGCCGGAGGGCCACTTCCACCTGCCGCGCGCCGATGGCGCGCATGTGGTTCAGCAGGCGGCAGACGAAATCCGCGACGAGGTCTGTGCGCAGCGTCCAGCTGGCGCGGAAATAGCCGAACACCCACGCCATGTTGGGGATGCCGGTGAACATCGTGCCGCGATAGGTGACGGTGTCGGCGAAGTTCATCGCCCGGCCGTCGACGCTGATTGCTATGTCGCCCAGCATGCAGAGATTGAAGCCTGTGGCCGCGACGATGATGTCGGCTTCCAGATGCCGGCCCGACTTGAGCTGGATGCCCATTTCGTCGAAGCGCTCGATTTCGTCCGTGACGACCGACGCCTTGCCGGAGCGGATGCCCTCGAACAGGTCCCCGTCGGGGACGAAGGCGAGGCGCTGCTGCCAGGGCCGGTAGCGGGGCGTGAAATGCGTCGTCACGTCGTAGTCCGGGCCGAGCCGCTGTTGCACGTCGGCAAGCAGTTCCTCACGCACCTTCTCGGGTTCCTGGAAGGTGCGGCGGGTGAACATGTCCTGCTCGAACAGGATCTTCCGGCGGGTGATCTCGTGGATCCATTCCTCGGGGATCTGCAGGCGGCGCAATTCCTCGGCGATCTCGATCGCGTTGCGGCCGGAGCGGAAATAGGTCGGCGAGCGCTGCAGCATCGTGACATGCCCGGCGGTCGGTGCCATCGCGGGAACGATGGTGGCGGCCGAGGCGCCCGAGCCGATGACGATCACCCGCTTGCCCGCGTAATCGAGGTCCTCGGGCCATGTCTGGGCATGCACGAGCGTGCCTTTGAAGCTCTCCATGCCTTCCCACTGCGGCAGGTAGCCTTCGGAGTGGCGGTAATAGCCCTGGCACATCCAGAGGAAGCCGCAGGTGATGCGGACTGGCTGGCCGGTGGCGGTGTTGGTCGCTTCCACCGTCCATCGCTTGTCGGCGCTGGACCAGGATGCGGCGGTAATGCTGTGGCGGTAGCGGATGTGGCGGGCGAGGTCGTTCTCCTCGATCACTTCGCCCATATAGCGGCGGATCTCCTCGGCGGTGGCGATCGGCGCGCTGGTCCACGGCTTGAAGCGGTAGCCGAAGGTGTGCAGGTCGCTGTCGGACCGGATGCCCGGATATTTGTGGGTGAGCCAAGTGCCGCCGAAGGAATCCTGCGCCTCCAGCACCACGAAGCTGATGCCCGGGCACTGGTGGATCAGATGGTAGGCCGATCCGACGCCGGAAATGCCGGCGCCGACGATCAGGACATCGAAATGCTCGGTGGCGAGCTGGTCTTCGGACCGCGGAAGCGTGCCTGAGTCGGGCATGGGGACGTCCCTTTATCGGTGCGTGCGCTTAAAGCGGCAGCGATGAAACGCTGCCGCGTTGCTACTGTCCAGTATGCCACAAATACCGGCGAGCCGGGCGCCCGGCGGAGCGCTCCGCCGGGCGGCGCCGGGTCCTACACGTCGAGGTTGGCGACCTTCAGGGCGTTGCCGACGATGAAGTCGCGGCGCGGCTCGACCACGTCGCCCATCAGCGTGCTGAACACCTCCCCCGCATCTGCGACATCGCCCACGCGCACCTGCAGCAGCGTGCGCACCGCCGGATCGAGCGTTGTTTTCCAGAGCTGGTCGGGATTCATCTCGCCAAGGCCCTTGAAGCGCTGGATCGTAAGGCCGCGGCGGGCATGGGCGAGGATGCGGTCGTAGAGGCTGGCCGGGCCGGCGACCGCGCTTTCCGTTCCATCGAGCTTCAGCAGGGCGGGCTCGGCGAAGCGGCCGGCCAGCGCCTCGGCGCGGTCGGCGAGCCAGCGCGCCTCGGCGCTGCGCAGCGCGGCATGGTCCAGCACGTGCTTTTCGGCGACGCCGCGCACCATGCGCCCGGCCGTCAGCATGTCGCCGTCGGCGGCGACGACCCAGCCGCGTTCGCTCGGCAGCGAGATGGCGTCGAGCCGGGCCTGAAGTGCCGAGCCCGCGCCCGGGGCCCGCGCCGGATCGGTGGTGAGCGCGCCAGCGACCGCCGCCTGTTCCAGCAGGCTGACTGGCGTGGCGGGGGCGAGCGCGCGCAGCCGCAGGCTCGCGTCGCGCAACAGCGCCGCTTCGGCGGCGAGTTCCGGCCCCTCGAACACGCGGCCATCGGCGTAGGTGATCCGGCTTTCGGCCAGCGCCTTGTCGAGCAGGAATTGTTCGAGCTGGCGGTCGTCCTTCAGGTAGCGTTCGTCGCTGCCGCGCTTGGCGCGGTAGAGTGGCGGCTGTGCGATGAACAGGTGGCCGCGCTCGATCAGCTCCGGCATCTGGCGGAAGAAGAAGGTCAGCAGAAGCGTGCGGATGTGGCTGCCGTCCACATCTGCGTCGGTCATGATGACGATGCGGTGGTAGCGCAGCTTGGCGACGTCGAAGCCGCCCTGTTCGGGCTCGCCGCGCCCGATGCCGGTGCCGAGCGCGGTGATCAGCGTGCCGATTTCGGCGCTGGAGAGCATGCGGTCGAAGCGCGCGCGCTCGACGTTCAGGATCTTGCCCTTGAGCGGCAGGATCGCCTGAAACTTGCGGTCGCGTCCCTGCTTTGCCGAGCCGCCGGCGCTGTCGCCCTCCACGATGAAGAGCTCGGACTTGGCGGGATCGCGTTCCTGGCAGTCGGCGAGCTTGCCAGGCAGGGTCGAGACATCGAGCACGCCCTTGCGCCGCGTAAGCTCCCGCGCCTTGCGGGCCGCTTCGCGCGCCGCCGCCGCGTCCATCACCTTCTGGATGATGAGGCGGGCTTCCTTCGGGTGCGTCTCGAACCAGTGGCCCACCGCGTCGGCGACGGCCGCCTGCACGGCGGGCTGCACCTCGGAGCTGACCAGCTTGTCCTTGGTCTGGGAGGAGAATTTCGGGTCCGGCACCTTCACCGAAAGCACGGCGGTCATGCCTTCGCGCATGTCCTCGCCGACCAGGGAGAGGCTTTCCTTCTTGCCCATCCCTTCGGCGTATTTCGTGACCACGCGCGTGAGCGCCTGGCGGAAGCCCGCCAGATGGGTGCCGCCGTCGCGCTGCGGGATGTTGTTGGTGAAGCAGAGCATCGTCTCGTGAAAGCTGTCGTTCCACGTGAGCGCGCATTCGACGCGGATGCCGCGCTCGTCCGAATCGGTGCGCAGGCTGATCGGCGCGGGGAGCAGCGCGGACTTACCGCGGTCCAGCCAATGCGCGAAGGCGATCAGGCCGCCTTCGTAGAACATCACCGACTCGACGGGCGGCGCGTGGCGCTCGTCGCGGAGCACGATCGTCAGGCCGGAATTGAGGAAGGCGAGCTCGCGCAGCCGGCGTTCAAGCGTCGGGAAATCGAACTCGGTCTTGGTGAAGGTGGCGGTGGAGGGCTTGAACGTCACCTCGGTGCCCGAGGGTTCGTCCGACGGGCCGACCTCGGCCAGCGGCGCGACGGTGTCGCCGTGGCGGAAGCCGATGACGTGCTCCTTGCCCTGGCGCCAGATGCGCACGGTCATGGTTTCGGAGAGCGCGTTCACCACCGCCGCGCCGACGCCGTGCAGGCCGCCCGAGACCTTGTAGGAGTTCTGGTTGAACTTGCCCCCGGCATGGAGCTTGGTGAGCACCACCTCGGCGGCGGAAATGCCTTCCTCGGGGTGCAGGTCGGTGGGGATGCCGCGCCCATTGTCCCGCACGGTGACGCTGCCGTCGCCGTTCAGCGTGAGCGAGACCCGGTCGGCGAAGCCCGCCTGCGCCTCGTCCACGGCGTTGTCGATGATTTCGAACGCCATGTGGTGAAGACCGGAGCCGTCGTCGGTGTCCCCGATATACATGCCGGGCCGCTTGCGGACGGCTTCCAGGCCCTTGAGGACGGAAATCGAGGCAGCGTCGTAGGCTTCGGATTCAGACGGATTCGCGGCGGGATCGGACATGCCTGCGGCAGGCTCCAGTCAATCAGGATCGGTACTATAGATAATATCCTCTACAGCGCCGCGATCCCAGGCCCGTCAAGCCTCAGCCATCCGAAATCGGCGGGGCGAATTCTGCAGCCGGCGCGAGCCGCCCGTCGCCGGTGCGCAGCGTTTCGGCGTGGCCGGCGAGGGGGGCGAAGGTTTCCGCGTCGGTCCCGGTCATCAGGGTCTGGCCCGGAAGGCTGACGAGGGCTTCGAACAGCGCAGCCCGCCGTGCCGGATCGAGGTGCACGGCGGGTTCGTCGAACAGCAGGATCGGCGCGAAACCGCGGGCCGCGCCGATCAGTGCGGTGTGGCTCAGGATCAGCCCGATGAGTAGCGATTTCTGCTCGCCCGTGCTGGCCAGCGCGGCGGGCATGCCGCCGGCGTCGGTCATCGTCAGGTCCGCGCGATGGGCGCCGAGCGAGGCGGAGCCGGACGCGGCATCGCGCGGCCGGGCCCTGGCGAGGCCATCGCGCAGCCAATCCTCGGTGGCCAGCGCGGGATGCTCGGCCAGATGCGCGGCAACAGGGCAGGACAGGCCGGCGTGGCCGGTCGGGAATGCCTGAGCGAGCCCGGCTTCCAGCAGCGCGTTCAGCCGGGCGATCAGCGCGACGCGCGCTACGGTCGCGGCGACAGCGTGCCGGGCCATCGACGCCTCCAGCGCAGCGAGCCAGGACGGATCGGCACCGCCCTGGGCGAGCAGTCGGTTGCGGCCTGCCATCGCGGCCTCGTAGGCGGCGACCTGCCGGGCGTGGCCGGGTTCGAGCGCCCAGACAAGCCGGTCGAGAAAGCGGCGGCGGGAGGCCGTGCTTTCGCTGAAAATCCGATCCATCTGCGGCGTGAGCCAGACCGCCGCCACGCGGGCGGCGAGGTCCGTCTGGCTGCGCGGGGCGGCGCCGTCGAGGCGAAAGACGCGGCGGTCGGCGCCCTTGGCTTCCGTGGCGCCGGGCGGGCTGCCGGTGCCGATGTCGCAGACGCCTTCGGCGGTCTGGAACCGCCCGGCGATCGCCCAGTCCGCCG
>JAFEFJ010000234.1 GCA_018240635.1 Pseudomonadota bacterium
TCGATCGTTTCATTCGGCATGGGCCGGATGTAGCCCTCCCTCCGGCGGCGATCAACGGCCCGCGGCGGCCGCATTCCCGCTCTGCGCGCAGTGATGTGGCCGGAACCCAGCCTTTGGCCTGGGTCTTGCTCCCCTCCGGCGTGCCGTCCGCGCCGCGCGGGTCTTGCAACGCAGCGCGGGATTGCCAATCTTCCGCAGTGTCGGGATGCCGGAATCGGGTCCCGTCCGCAGCTTCGCTCGCAGGAGGGGGCCATATGACCGGGCGCACATTCGCCTCGCCGCTGTTTCTCGGGTTCGACCATCTCGAACAGATGCTCGAACGTGCCGCCAAGACATCCTCGGACGGCTACCCGCCCTACAACATCGAGCAGACCGGCCCGACAGGGCTGCGCATCACGCTCGCGGTCGCCGGCTTCACGATGGACGACCTGCAGATCACGCAGGAAGACAACCAGCTCGTCATTCGCGGCCGCCAGACCGACGACACGCAGGGCCGCGTGTTCATCCATCGCGGCATCGCCGCGCGCCAGTTCCAGCGCGCCTTCGTCATCGCCGAGGGGATCGAGGTGAAGGGGGCTTGGCTCGATAGCGGCCTGCTGCATATCGACCTGATGCGCCCGCAGCCGGAGGCGCGGGTGAAGACGATCCAGATCAGGCGCCCGGAGGCGGCCGGCAACGGCAACGCGGCGCCGGTGGTGCACGCCCGCGTCATCGAAGGCGGCGCGAAAGACACCAAGTAACGGATCGCCAGGTAACGGAGCGAAGGAACGGCGGGCGCCGCGCGGCGGGCCCGGGACATGGCGGCGGAGCCAGAGGGACCGCCGCCCGCAAGGAGAACGACGATGAACCTCAACGCATCAGCCAACGATCACGACGATGCCGGGAACGCCCCGGCCGAGGGCGCAGCGGTCGACGTGCGCCATCTGACGCCGCTGCAATTCGCGCAGCTTGGCATGAGCCAGATCGCGTACGTGAAGCCGGTCGTGGTCAACGGCGCCGCGGGCTTCGCCATCCATGCCGCCGACGGCACCCCGATGGCGCTCGCGCCCGCGTTCGAGACCGCTGTCGGCGCGATCCGCCAGCACGACATGTTCCCGGTGCTCGTGCATTGACCGGACAGGCGGATCGCGCCTGACGGCGCATCCGCCCTACCATCCAGCGCGTAGGGCGGATGCGCCGAAGGCGCGATCCGCCGAACCGCCGCTACCCCGCGCGCCCCGGATCGATCCACCCGATATGGCCGTCCGGGCGGCGGTACACCACGTTCAACTCGCCCGAGGCGCTGTTGCGGAACATCAGCACCGGCTGGTCCGCCAGATCCATCTGCATCACCGCCTCGCCCACCGACAGCACCGTGATCTCGGTCGCGGTCTCGGCGATCACCGTCGCATAGGCGCCGTTCGCGCGTCCGGGCACGGCGGCGGCGCCATCTTCCTCCTGGCGAAGAACGTATTGCCGCGCCGCCTCCGGGCGGGCGCGCTGCGCCAGGTCGCGGGCATGCTCGTTCACCCGGCGGCGATAGCGGCGCAGCCGCTTGGCGATGTGCTCGGCGGCATCGTCGAACGCGCCATGCGCGTCCGCCGCCTCGCCCTCGCCGCGCAGGGTCAGGCCGCGGCAGGCATGCACGTTGATGTCGCAGGTGAAGAAGCTGCGCGCCCGCCCGAACGTCACGTTCGCTTCGAGCGCGTGGTCGAAATACTTCGACGAGATGTTGTCGAGGTGTTCCGTCACCCGTTGACGCAGGGCGTCGGACAGGTCCACCTGCTTCCCTGAGACGGTGATCTGCATCGGCGTACTCCCACAAGCCGGCAGCCAGGTCGGCCGCGCGCATCGCGGGGCGTTCTGCGGGCCGGGCCGCTTGTCAGGCGGGCACGGCCTTCTCCCGCTTGCGCTGAACCGAACTCGGTATGCGCAGCGCTTCGCGGTATTTGGCCACGGTCCGCCGGGCGATGTCCACGCCCTCGCGCCGAAGGGCTGCCACGATGGCGTCATCCGACAGGATGGCATCGCCGGTCTCGGCGGAGATCAGGCTGCGGATGCGGTGGCGCACCGCTTCGGCGCTGTGCGTCTCCCCGCGGGTGCCGGAGATCGCGGTCGTAAAGAAATACTTGAGCTCGAAGGTGCCGCGGGGCGTCGCGATGTATTTGTTCGCCGTCACGCGGCTGACGGTGCTCTCGTGCATCTCCACCGCCTCGGCGATGTCGCGCAGGATCAGCGGCCGCAGATGCCCGACGCCATGCGTGAAGAAGCTCTCCTGCTGCCGCACGATCTCCGCCGAAACCTTCAGGATGGTCTGCGCGCGCTGCTGCAGCGACTTCACCAGCCAGTTCGCCGTCTGCATCCGCTCCGCCAGGAAGCTGCGGTCCGGCTTCGCCGCCTTCGTGTAGGCGCGCGCATAGAAGCCCTGATTGATCAGCACGCGCGGCATCGTCTCGGCGTTCAGCTCCAGCACCCAGCCGCCGGTGGGCAGCGCGCGCATCAGCACGTCGGGCACCAGCGCCTGCGGCGGCGCGCTGTCGTAGTTGGCGGCGGGCTTCGGATCGAGCGCGCGGATCTCGGCGATCATCTCCGCCAGGTCGTCGGCGTCCACGCCGCACACCGCGCACAGCCGGCGCAGATCGCGCCGCGCCAGCATCTCGAGGTTGTCGAGCAGCGCGGCCATCGCCGGATCGAACCGGTTGCGCTCGGCCAACTGCGCGGCGAGGCACTCCTTCAGGTCGCGCGCGAACAGCCCGACGGGATCGAAGCGCATCATGCGCGCCCGTACCGCCTCCACCCGTTCCAGCGGCAGGTTCATCGCATCCGCGATCGCCGCGGGCTCGGCGGTCAGGCGCCCCGCCTCGCTCAACAGCGCGATCAGATGGGCGCCCACGATGCGGTCCACCGGATCGGAGAAGGTCAGGCGCAGCTGCTCGCCCAGATGCTCGCGCAGCGACAGCCGCGTCTCGGCCATATCCTCGATGCCGCGGTCGTCGCTGCTGAAATCGTGCGATCCGCCCGCGCCCTTGCCGGCGGTCGTGTCCCGCGCGCTCTCCCAGCCATCGCTCGGGCCGCCGCGATCGAAGTGCTCGGCATCGTCGGAATCCAGCGGCGATGCCGCATCGCTTGGCAGCATGTCCGACCGGGCCATGTCGGCGGCATCCGCCGGGCCGTTCGCGCGCTCCGGCAACTGGTCGATGGCGGCGCGTTCCGGAGGCGGCGCATCGTCGCGCTCGTCGCGTTCCAGCAGCGGGTTGCGCTCAAGCTCCTCCTCGACGAAGGCCGCAACTTCGACGTTGGAGTACTGCAGCAGCTTGATCGCCTGCCGCAGCTGCGGCGTCATCACGAGCGATTGCGTCTGCCGCAGGTCGAGGCGTGGTCCGATCGCCATGGCGGCGGCCCCTAGGTTCCGGCGGGCCAGGCCGTCTTCAATCGGCGGCGCATGCTACAGGCTGAACCTCTCGCCCAGATAAACGCGGCGCACGTCCTCGTGCGCCACAACCTCCTCGGGGCGTCCCTCCATCAGCACCTGCCCGTCGTGCATGATGTAGCCGCGGTCGATGATCTCCAGCGTCTCGCGCACGTTGTGATCGGTGATCAGCACGCCGATGCCGCGATCCTTCAGGTGCGAGACAAGGTCGCGGATTTCGCCCACCGCGATCGGGTCGATGCCCGCCAGCGGCTCGTCGAGCAGGATGTAGCCGGGCTGGCTCGCCAGCGCCCGCGCGATCTCCACGCGCCGCCGCTCGCCGCCCGACAGCGCCAGCGCCGGCGTGCGGCGCAGATGCGAGATGCCGAACTCCGACAGCAATTCGTCGAGCATCAATTCGCGCCGGTCGGGATCGGTCTCCACCACCTCCAGCGCCGCCATCACGTTCTGCTCGACATTCAGGCCGCGGAAGACGCTCGCCTCCTGCGGCAGGTAGCCGATGCCGAGCCGCGCGCGCCGGTACATCGGCAGCGTTGTGATGTCCGAGCCATCCAGCCGGATCGAGCCGGTGTCGGGCCTCACCAGCCCGACGATCATGTAGAAGGTCGTCGTCTTGCCCGCGCCGTTCGGACCCAGCAGCCCGACCGCCTCGCCGCGCCGGACGGAGATCGAGACGTTCCGCACCACCGGCCGTTTCTTGTAGGTCTTGCCGACGCCTTTCGCGACCAGCCCGATCTCGGGCGTGGCGCTGATCAGCCGAATATCGGGCGCCGGCGCCGCGCGCGTCCCCACCTCGTTCACGGGGTCGCCGCCTTCGCGGGTGGCTTCGCGCCGGGCGCAGCGGGGGTGGCGGCGGGGTTGCTGCTGTCGTTCGGAACCACCAGCCCCTGCACGCGCTCGTCGTGTCCCGCGATCAGCCGGGCGATGCCCGTCTTCTGGTTCACTTCCGCCTCCGAGCCGTTGAGTTGGTTTTCGCCGCGCGTGATCCGCACATTGCCGAGGATGCGCGCGATGCCGGTGTCGGGCACGTAAACGGCGCGGTCGCCGGTCACGGTGTCGGTCGGCGTGCGGACCGAAACGTGGCCGAACGCCTCGACCTTCTGCAACTTGCCCGATGCGGCCAAGGGATCGTCGGGCGCGCCGCCCTGCGGAGTCTTTGCCGCCACCTGCGTCGTGCCGCCCTGCGGTCCGGGCTGCGCCTGCTTGTTGTCCTGATCGCTCGTGTAGGCCACCAGCGTGTCGGCGGCCATGCGCCGCGCGTCCTTGGTCACCACCACCGCGTTGCCGCGCGCCACCGCCATGTGCTTCTGCGGCCAGTATTCCAGCGCGTCGCGCGCCGTCAGCACCTCGTTCGGTGTGGTCAGCTTCAGGTCGTTGCCAGTCATCACCAGCACCGCCTGATCCATGTCGTAGATCGCGCGGTCGCCCTGCGCCTGATCGGTCGGCGTGTAGACGCGGACATTGCCGACCGCTTCCAGCCGGTAGATCTCCGTCCCGCCCGTGTCGGCATCGGCGGCGCCGCCGCCGGGCTGCGCGGACGCGGCGGCCGGCGGCTTCGCGGGCGGTTTCGCCGCTTCCCCGCCGGCCGCGTCGGCCTTCTTGCGGTAATAGGCGATCAGCCGGTCGGCATCGACGGTCACGGCGCCGCGCACCGCGCGCGCCTGGCCGTGCGCGATGACCTGCTTGGTATTCTGGTTCCAGTCGATACCGTCGCGCGCCGTCACCGTCACCGGCCCACCCTGCGACAGGTCGAGCTGCTGCGCGGCGGCGCCGCGCCCCGCCAGCGGCGACGCGGCAACGAGCCCCGCCAGCAACAGGCTTCGTGCGATGCCCGCCCGGCGCGGCGTCATGGCTGCTCGTTTCCGCTCAGGAACAGCTTGGCCGGGCCGGTGAACTGGATGACCGAGCCCTTGTCTGCCAGCGCGAAGCCCTGCGCGTCCAGCGTGCCGAATGGGCCTTCCGCGTGCACCGGCTGCGATCCGGCGGCGGCGCCGTTCTTCAGGTCCATCGACATGCTCTGCGTGTAGAGCGTGGTGCCGTCGTCGCGGTAGACCGTCACGTCCTTCCAAAGATCGAGTTGGTTGGACCGTTGCACGAAGCTGCCGAGCGCGCCCTTGATCATGATCCAGGACCCGTTCTGCAGCGTGATGTCGCCCTCCGGCGCGTTCAGCCGGATCGTGTCCGGACCCTGCTGCCGCGCGGCATCGGCGGTCAGCGTGTAGGGCCGGCCCTGCTCGTCCACGCCGTGATAGCGCGCGTCCAGCACCTCGGCGCCGCTGATCGCGCCGCCCATGCTGCGGATCGCGACGCGCGCCTCGTTGGTCGCGCGGTCGAACTCGGGCCACAGCGCGATGGTCGCCAGCAGCGCCAGCGCCGCCGTCGGCAGCAGGAACTTGGTGACGGTGATCAGCACCCGGCGGCGCAGCAGGCCGCCGCGCGTGGGCGGGCGGCGCGCCCGCGTGGTGCCGACCAGCCTCTGGCGGGGGCGGCGCGGATCGTGCGCCGGCAGCGGCGTCAGGCCCATCGCGCGGCCTTTCCGTCCGGGCGGCTCACAGCAGCCCCGCGCGCAGCAGGTCGTGCAGGTGCAGGATACCCAGAACCGCGCCCGCCGCATCCACCACGAACAGCGCGGTGATAGGCCGCGCCGGGCTCGTCATGGCGTGCAGCGCCTCGGCGGCGAGCGCGTCGGGGCCGATGGTGCGCGGCTCGGCGGTCATCACCTCGCGCGCCGTGCGGCCCAGCAGGTCCGGCCCCATCGCCCGACGCAGGTCGCCGTCGGTCACGATGCCCACGAGCCGCCCCGCCGCGTCGGTCACGCCCAGGCAGCCGAAGCGCTTCTCCGTCATCACGATCAGCGCGCGGTCCATCGGCGTCGCGGGCGTGGCCAGCGGCACCGCGTCGCCATCGTGCATCAGGTCGCGCACGCGCTTGAGCCGCGCGCCGAGCCTGCCGCCCGGATGGAACTGCCGGAAGTCGGACGCCGAGAAGCCGCGCCGCGTCAGCAGCGCCACCGCCAGCGCATCGCCGAGCGCGATCTGCATCGTCGTGCTCGTGGTTGGCGCGAGCCCCATCGGGCAGGCCTCGGCGGCCTGCGGCAGCACCAGCGCCACGGTCGCAGCGCGCGCCAGCGTCGAATCCGCCCGCGCGGTGATCGCCACCAGCGGCAGGCCGAAGCGGCGCGCATGGGCGACGATGTCGGC
>JAFEFJ010000235.1 GCA_018240635.1 Pseudomonadota bacterium
CAGGCTGCCGCGGCGCCAGCGGGACGGCAGAACTTCCGCACCGCCATCGTCTTCGTGCTGGATGCGACGAAGTCGATGGACCCGTATCTGAACCGCGCGCGCGAGGCGATCTCCAAGGTGCTGGCGAAGGTCGAGGCCGAGCACCTGCAGGACCGCGTGCGCTTCGGCCTCGTGGCGTTCCGCGACGATCCCAAGGCGGTGCCGAACATCGGCTACGGCACCCGCGTCTTCGCCGATCCGAACAAGATCGCGACGCGCGCGGAGTTCGATGCGGCGGTGAAGGATCTGCGCGGCGCGACCGTCTCCTCCCGCGCGCTGGCCGAGGATGCGTATGCGGGCCTGGAGACCGCGATCGACGGGATCAAGTGGGACGATTTCGGCGGCCGCTTCGTCGTGCTGGTGACGGACGCGAGCGCGCGCGAGCCCGGCAGCGGCCTGACCGCGACGAAGCTCGACGAAGGCGCGCTCGCGCTTCTCGCGAAGGAGAAGGGCATCGCGCTGCTCGCGGTGCATCTGCTCACGAAGGAAGGCGGCGAGGCCGATCACCGCCGGGCGGAGGCGCAATACAAGACCCTGACGGCCTATCCCGGCCGCGGCGCGCTGTATTACCCGGTGCCCGCGGGCGATGTGGGCGAATTCGGCAAGCGCGCCGACGTCATCGCCTCGGCGCTCGTCACGCTGATCCAAAGCGCCGAGGACAAGGGAACCGCGCGCCCCGATGCGCCGCCGCCCGCCGCCGCGGGCGCCAAGACCGATCCGAATGCCGCCGCCGCCGACATCGCCGCCGTCGGCTACGCGATGCGCATGGCCTATCTGGGCCGCGTCGAGGGATCGAAGGCGCCGCCGATGTTCGAATCCTGGGCGCTCGACCGCGACATCGCGCGGCCCGACGTGCAGAGCCTCGATATCCGCGTGCTGCTGTCGCGCGCGCAGCTATCGGATCTCGCCGCCACGGTGAACGCGCTCTACACGGCGATGCAGAAGGGGCTGGTCGATCCGCCGTCGTTTCAGCAGCAACTGCGCAGCGCGCTGCTGACGCTGAGCCGCGATCCCAACCGCATCGGCGCGGCGTCCAACCGCGCGATGAGCGATGCGATGCTGGGCGAGTATCTCGACGGCCTGCCCTTCGCGAGCCGGGTGATGGGGCTGACGCAGGATGCCTGGCTCGGCATGTCGCCGTCCGATCAGCTCGCGCTGATCGACCACCTGGCGGTCGATCTCTCGCTCTACCAGCACATGCAGGACGATGTCGGTCACTGGGTCAGCCTCGCCCCCGGCGCGCGGCCCGAGGATGCGGTCTATCCCGTCCCGCTCAATGCGTTTCCGTGACGCTCGACGTCATCGCGAGCCACCGATCGGCGGCTCGCGATGACGGATGGAAGCGCCCCTCTGGTTTCCCTCGAAACCATCGAGCGCCGCTACCGGTCCGGCGACGGCGGCTTCGCGCTGCGCGTGCCGCGGCTTTCGATCGGCGCGGGCGAGCGCGTGGTGGTGCTGGGCCCGAGCGGGTCGGGCAAGAGCACGCTGCTCGACCTGCTCGCCTTCCTCGCGGCGCCCGAGCCGGGCGGGCGCTTCGTGCTGCGCGCGGGCGGCGCGGCGCACGACATCGCCGCCGCCTGGCGGCGCGGGCGCGGCGTGCTGCCGAGGCTGCGCGCCCGCCACATCGGCTACGTGCTGCAAACGGGCGGGCTGCTGCCCTACCTGACCGTGCGGGAGAACGCCCTGCTCGCGCCCCGCCTGCTGGGGATGGACGCGTCCGCGACGCTCGCCGCGCTCGCCAACACGCTCGGCATCGCGCCGCTGCTCGCCCGCTTCCCCGCGCAGCTTTCGGTGGGCCAGCGCCAGCGCGTCGCGGTCGCCCGCGCGCTCGCGCACCGGCCCGCGCTGGTGCTGGCCGACGAGCCGACGGCGGCGCTGGATGCCGCCACCGCCGCCGCGGTAGCGGACACGCTGGCGGATGCGTCCGAAGCGGTGGGCGCGGCGCTCGTGGTGGTGACGCACGATGCGGGCCTGGCGGCGCGGATCGGCGGGCGCGTGCTGTCCTGCCGCCCCGATCCGCGCGCCGCCTGCGCGACGCTGGAAGAGGGCTGAGCGCGTGCAGGCGCTGCGCCTCGCCCTGGCCGATCTGCGGCGCGACTGGGCGCTGTCGCTCTGCCAGGTCTTCGCGCTCGCCGCCGTGCTGACGCCGCTGCTCGTGCTGGCCGGGCTGCGGCACGGCGTGCTGGGTCAACTGATGGACGAGCTGCGGCACAATCCCTCGATGCGGGAGATCGCGCCGCGCGTGACCGGCGCCAACCGCTTCACCGCCGCCTGGCTCGATGCGGCCCGCGCGCGCCCGGACGTGGCCTTCGCCGCCGGCGACGCGCGCTTCACCGCCGCCAGCGTCCAGGCCGTCGCGCTCGACGCGGCGGGACAGGATGCCGGGCGCGCGCCCGTGGTGCTGACGCTGGTGCCGACCGGCCCGGGCGATCCTCTGCGCCCGCCGGACGCCGCCTGGGCGGAGGGCGCGGCCTCGGTCGTGCTGTCGGCGCAGGCCGCGAAGGACCTCGGCGCCTCCGCCGGCCAGCGTATCGCGCTGCGCATCCCCCGGCTGCGCGCGGGCGCGAGCGACGGGCGCGACCTTGCCGTGACCGTCGCCTCGGTGCTGCCGCAAGAGCGGATGGAGGACCGGCGCGCGGCCCTCGCCTCCGAGCAGCTCGTGCTATGGGTGCAGCAGTTCCGCGACGGGTTGGCGGTGCCGCAACTCGGCTGGCCCGGCGCGCCCCCGCCAGCCGGTCCGCCGTCCTACGAACGCTTCCGCCTCTATGCGCGCGATATCGCCGATGTCGCCCCGCTGGTGGCATGGCTCGCCGCGCAGGGAATCGAGCCGGTCAGCCGCATCGGGGATATCGCGCCCGTGCTGGCGCTGGACCGCGGGCTGACGGTGGTGCTGCTGATCGTCGCGGGCTTCGCCGCCGCCGGGCTCGTGGTGGCGGTGGCGGCGACGCAGTGGAACGGCGTGCAGCGCAAGCGGCGGGAGTTCGCGCTGCTGGCGCTGATCGGCTATGGGCGCGGCTTCATGATCCGCATGGCGCTGCTGGAGGCGCTTCTGCTGGGGGTGGGCGGCGTGGCGGTGGCGCTGGTCGGTTTTGCATTGGCGGCAAGGGCGGTGGACCAGGTGTTCGCGCAGTTGCAGCGCCTGGCGGGTCCGGCCTGCGCGCTGGACGGCACGGACCTCGCGGCGTCGGCGGGGCTCACGCTGGCGCTGACGCTGCTCGCGTCCGGCTTCGCCGCCTGGCAGATCGGAAGGATCGAGCCGGCGGAGACGTTGCGGGATGCGTAGGCAGGGCGTGTCGAAGGTGCGGCGCATCGTGTTGTGCGCAGGTGCCCTGCTGTCCATCGCGGCGGGACCGTGGCCGCAGGCGGACACCAATCCGCAGCCGCTGCCCGGCGATCTGCTGCTGCCGATGCCGTGCGGCGGGCAGATGGCGTTCCGCGCGGTGCAGGTGCCCTCCACCGGCATCCTGTCGGACCAGCGCATCACGCTCGGCGGGCTCGACAAGCAGGTGGGGTTCAAGGAGTACCAGCACGCGGGCTACATCGCGGGCGGCTTCACCGCGCCCGGCCATGCGGCGGCGCGGGTCTATTACCTCGGCAAATACGACGTCACGCGGCTGCAATTCGCCGCCTTCGGCCCTACCTGCCCGACGCCCGACGACCAGAGCCGGATGCCGCAGACCGGCGTGACATGGACCGAGGCCGCCGCCTTCGCGGACACCTACACCGCATGGCTGATCGCGCACGCCAAGGAACTCGCCGCCGACAGGAAATCCGCGCTGCCGATGGAGGCGGGACAGCCCGGCTTCCTCCGCCTGCCCACCGAGGAGGAATGGGAATACGCCGCGCGCGGCGGGTCCAGCGTGTCGGATGCCGACTTCGCCGCGCCGCTGCCGCCGATGAAGGACGGGCTTGAGAAATACGCCTGGTACAGCGCGACCGAATCCTCCAACGGGCACCTTCAACCCATCGGCCTGCTGCGTCCCAATCCGCTCGGCCTGTTCGACATGCTGGGCGATGTGCGGCAGTTCGCGCTGGCGCCGTTCCGGCTGAACCACCTCTCCCGCCTCGGCGGCGATGCCGGCGGCTACGTCGTGCGCGGCACCGACTACCTGACGCCCGCCGAACAGGTGCGCAGCGCCGCGCGAGACGAGTTCGTGCCCTTCGACGCGCGCGGCGCGCGGCGCGCGCCCACGGTCGGGTTCCGGCTCGCGATCGCGGCGCCCTCGCTGCCCGACCTGCAACGCCTGCGGCAGGTGCAGGCCGCCTGGGCCGCGCTGCCCGACAGCTCCGAAGGCACGCTGGCGGAACCCCCGCAGAGCGATCCGGTGAAGGAGGCCGACACGCTGGCGGCGGCGGTGGACGATCCGGCGCTGAAGCGGCGTCTGGAAAGCCTGGGCGTGGTGATCGCCGCCAACATCAAGACGCGCGACGAACAGCGCGACCGCGCCGCGCGCGCGGGGCTGGAGCTCGTCTCCTGGCTCGGCGTGCGGATGCACAAGGACGCGGTGCGGGTGCTGGCGCAGCAGCACGTGGCGCTGCTCGGCAAGGGCGTGCAGGACCCCGCCGAAGCGAAGCTGATCGAGCAGCGACGCGCCGAACTCGGCGGCGTGATCGACGCCTACCGCGACTTGCTGCACGGGCTTTACGTCGATTATCCCGCCGCGGTGCGCGACGCGCAGGCGGCGGCGCTGCGCGACGAGTTGGCGCAGCGGCAGAAGCCGGATCAGGCGGCGGCGGTGGCCCAGGCGATGGCCGACATCGCGGCGCTGCGCCGCGACGGCGACCTGACGAAGCAGGCGATCGAGCGGCAGGTGCGCGCGCAGGCCTGCGCGGGTCCGGACGGACGGACCTTGTGGCAGGATGCCTGCAAGCTGCCCGCGCCATGAGATCGCCACGCGTTCCCGCTATGCCGTGCGCGGAGGCGGAGGCGGAGACGTTTGCGGCGGTCGATCCAAGGCGGGTACGATCCGCGCGGCGAAGGGCGGGCGGAGCAGGCGCGTGAGCGGGCGATTTCCAGGCAAGGGCGGCCATGAAGCGCCGCGGCGGCTGCGCGGCGTGGCGGCGGCGGTCGCGGCGGCGGTCCTGCTGAACGCCTGCACGGAGATGCAGAACGTCACCGGCACGCAGTCCTGCAACGATCCCTTCATGACGCCCGCGCAGCGTCAGCTCTGCCTGGACAGCGCGACCTACCATCAGACGGTGGCGGGCGGCGCGGCGCTTGGCGGGCTGACGGGCGCGGGCGCGGGCGCGCTCGCCTGCGCCGCCTCGCACAGCAATGTGAACCCGCTGATTTGCGCCGCCATCGGGCTTGGCGTCGGCATTCTGGCGGGCGGCGCGACCGGCTACGCGGTCGCCGAAAAGCAGCAATCGGCGCGGCAGAACATACGCTCGCTGGATGCCGTCACCGCCGATATCCGCCAGCAGAACGACACGCTGCGCTCGCAGGTCGCGGCGGCGCAGACCGTGACGGCGGAGGACCGGCAGAAGCTCGTCGCCATCGCCGCGGCGACACGCAGCGGGCAGATTTCGGTCAATCAGGCGAACGCCGCGCGCGCCACCATCGCCGCCGACAACCGCCGTCTGGCTGACATCATCAGCCAGTTGGAGGACAAGCAGCGGCAATACATCTCTGCCGGCCAGGAACTGAACCAGACCTCGCCCGACTACACGGCGCAGCTGCTTCAGCTGCAACGCCAGATCGCCGTGCTCAAGCAGCAGAAGGCCGCGCTGGATCAGGCGATGGCGGCGTCAAGCTGATGGGCGCGCGCGGGGCCGCCTTCGGCGCGCTGCTGGCGCTGGCCGGCTGCACGCCGATCAACACCTTCGTAAGCGAAACCGGCGATCTGACTTCCGGCCGCACCGATCAGGCGGTGGGCGCCGCGCAGCAGCGGCAGACCGCTGCGCGGATGGAAAACGCCTCGCTGCGCACGCAGCTTGCCCAGCAGCAGGCGCAGCGCGATGCCTTGCAGGCGCAACTCGGCGCCGCGCAGGCGCAGTTGCGCGCGGTGAACCGCAAGCTCGCCTCGGCCTCCGGTACCACGCAGGCGCAGCGCGACGAGTACAGCCGGCTGGTCGCCAAGCAGGCCGATCTGCAGCACCGGCTGGCGGTGGAGACGATGGCGCCCCCCGCCGCCGACCCGGCGGCCGCGGCCGCGGCGAAGGCGCGGCTCGATGCGCTGACGGCGGAGAAGGACACGCTCGCGCGGCAGGTGGACGCGCTGCAAAAGGCCCTGTAGCGACACGCCGCCGGGCCGCCCCGGCGAACCAACTTCGACAAGGCTGCGCCATGCTGACCGGCTCCCTGCTGTGCTCGCAATCGACCGAGGCGTTCGAGCCGCTGGGCGCGTTCAACCAGCCGGTCCACCGCAGCCACGGCCAGTTGCGCGCGGCGCTGCTGAACGAGCTTGGCAAGCCCTTCGCCGACTATTTCGCGCGGCCCGAAGCGGACGCCGACGGCGCGACGATCGGCTGGCTGGCGCATCAGCAGGGCGAGGCGCGGCGCTGGATCGACTTGCCGCCCGAGGAGCAGGCGCAGCTCGATCCGGCGCGCCAGCGGGT
>JAFEFJ010000236.1 GCA_018240635.1 Pseudomonadota bacterium
GGACCATGCCGCTCGCCTTTCCGCTCATGGTGGCTGTGCAGCTGATCTGCGCCGATATCGGCCGCGTCACCGGGCGCGGCATCGCCGGCAATATCAAAGCCGCCTTCCCGCCCGTCGTGCTGTACGGCGTCGTGCTGATGCTGTTGGTCGCCAACACGCTCAACATCGCCGCCGACGTCGCCGCGATGGGCGAGGCGATCGGGCTGGTGACCGGGTTCGACCGTCACACGTTCTTCTGGCAGGCCTCCGAGGAGGTAGAGGAAATGGGCATCCGCGGCGGCGAGAGCCCGCTCGGCGGCGACTGGGCCGAGGCGCGGCGGGAATTGCGCCGCATCGAATGGGACACCTGGAGCGGCATGTTCTACTCGAACCTCGCCGCCCACTTCATCATCCTGGCTACCGGCGTCACGTTGAACGTCGCCGGCGTCACCACCATCGACACGGCAGCCCGGGCGACAAGCGCGCTCAGGCCGCTCGCCGGGAACCTCGCCTACTTGTTGTTCACGCTGGGCATCATCGGCGTCGGCCTGATCGGCGTGCCGGTGCTCGCCGGCTCGTCCGGGTATGCCGCAGCCGAGGCGTTCGGATGGCGTGGCGGACTGGAACGCAAGCTACGTGACGCGCCGGGCTTCTACGCCGTCATCGCCGGCTCCGTGCTCGCCGGCCTGTTCATCCAGTACGCGCCGATCAGCCCGATGCGCGCGCAGTTCTGGAGCGCCGTGATCAACGGCGTCGTCGCGGTGCCGCTGATCGCGATGATCGTCGTGCTGGTCTCCGGCAAGTCGGTGATGGGCGAGTACACCGCCAGCCGCCCGGTCATCGCGCTCGGATGGATCGCCCCCGTCGTCACGGGTGCGGCCGCGGTCTTCATGCTCGTCCCCGGATAGGAATTCACCGCCCGCCCGCCACGTCCAGGATCGCGCCGGTCGTGTAGGACGCGGCATCGCTCAGCAGCCAGACGATCGCCTCGGCGATCTCCTCCGGCCGTCCGGCCCGGCCCATCGGGGTCATGGCGCCGAGCCGCGCGGCGCGGTCGGGCTGCCCCCCGCTGGCGTGGATGTCGGTTTCTATCAGTCCGGGGCGGACGGAATTCACCCGCACGCCCTACGCGGCCAGTTCCTTGGACAGGCCGAGCGCCAGCGTGTCCACCGCCGCCTTCGATCCGGCATAGTCCACATACTCGAACGGCGAGCCGATCCGCGCGGCGGCGGAGGAGACCAGCACGATCGAGCCGCCCCGCCCGCCCCGGTCGCGCGCCATCCGCCGCGCCCCTTCCCGCGCGCACAGATAGGCGCCGATGGTGTTGACCTCGAACATCCGGCGGATGCGCGCGGCGTCCATGTCGGCAAGCTGCGAGGCGGGCGCGACGATGCCGGCGTTGACCACCACGCCGTCCAGCGGTCCGAAAGCGGACGCCATCGCATCGAACATCGCGCGCACAGCGGCCTCGTCGGATACGTCGCCGGGCAGCAGCGCCACCCGTCCACCCCCGGCCTGCGCCTCGGCGGCGGCCGCCTGGGCGGCGCCGCGGTTGGCCGCGTAGTTGATGCCGACGGCCCAGCCCCGCGCCGCGCACGCCACTGCGGCCGCCCGTCCGATCCCTCTGCCGGCGCCCGTGATCAGAATATTCTTCATCCGCTGCTTCCTCTGGAAGATACGTACCGAACTCGGCTTGACGGCCTTCAAGCCACGGGTGCAACACTCAGCGAGCCGAACGAGAACAACCGGGGAGGACACGAGCATGACCGCCAGAATGACACGCCGCGCTTTCGGCGCCGCTGCCGCCGTCGCACTGGCCGCCCCGTTCGTCGCACGCCCCGAGGCCGCCGAGCCGATCGAGCTTCGCTGCTCCATCGATACCGAGCCAACGCATCCGCGGAACGGCGGCCTCCGCGATTACCTCGGCAAGCTCGAAACCGCGTCCGGCGGTCAGATCAAGACGCGCCTGTTCGAGAGCGGCACGCTGTTCCCCGACCTGCATGTTACCAAGGCACTGGTTCAGGGACAGGTGGAGATGGCGTGCCCTGGAACGTGGACCTTGACCGGCTTCGTGCCCGACGCGGACTTCTCGCAGTTGCCTGCGCTGTACGGGCGTCCGCCCGATATCGTGCACAAGGCGACCGACGGGGCCGCCGGCAAGCTCGTGAACACGGCGATCGCCAACAAGATGCACATCGAGGTGCTGGGCAATTGGCTCGACCTCGGCTTCAACAACTGGTACTCGACGAAGAAGCCGCTGAAGTCGGTGGCCGACCTGTCGGGCTTGAAGATCCGCAGCCCGGGCGGGGTATTGAACTCGTCCCGCATCCGCTTCTTCGGCGGCATCCCCAATGTGACGGCGTGGCCCGATGTCCCGCTGGCGATGTCGCAGGGCACCTTCGATGCGCTGATCACCACCAATATCAGCGCCTACAGCTCGAAACTGTTCGATTCCGGTCTGCGCTTCTCGTTGCAGGACCATCAGGGCATGGGTCTGTACGTGCCGCTGGTCAATCAGGCGTTCTGGCAGAAGATCGGGCCCAAGCTGCAGGAGACGATGGCCGGCCTGTGGTCGGAAAACCTGCCCGCCTATCGGGCAGGCAGCGCGAAGGCGCAGGACGCCGGCCGCGCCGCGCTGACGCAGCAGGGCGTGACCTTCGTGGACGTGCCGCCCGCCGACCTGGATGCGATCCGCACCAAGCTGCTGGTCCAGCAGGACGAGATCGTTGCGAATGCGCATATCTCTCCCGATGTGGTGAAGCTGGTCATGACGGATGTCGGCGCCTGAGGCGCCGCAAGCTGCGGGCGCGCTCGCGCGCGCCGCCGCGGTGTGGGACCGTATCGAGCGCGTTCTCGTCGGCATCCTGGGCGGCGCGGCGATGCTGATCGCCGTCGTGCAGGTGTTGGGCCGCTATTTCTTCCCGCGATACGCCATCACCTGGGCCGAGGAAGTCATCGTCTACATCATGGTGTGGGCGGTGATGATCGTGGCGAGCCAGTTGGTGCGCACCGATGGCCATGTCCGCCCCGACCTCGTGCTGCGGCTGCTGAAGCCCCGCACGCAGCGCTGGGTGGAGGCGTTCAACTGCCTCGTCGCCATCGCCTTCACCGCCGGCATGGTCTGGTACGGCAAGGAAGTGGTGGACACCGCGCTGCTGTTCGACCAGCGGAGCTCGTCCGACCTGCAATTCCCGGTCTGGATCTACTACATGGCGCTGCCCGTGGGTGGTGCGCTGATGGCCGCGCGCTACGTGATCCGCCTGCTGCGCTACCTGTTCGCCTTCGACCCGGCGACGATGACGGTCGGGCACAACATCTCCCACGAAGCGCCGGCGAGCCTCGTCGAAGCGCGCATCGACTGAGAAGCGCGCATGTGGACCATCGGATTCCTGGTGCTGTTCTTCGGCCTGCTGGCTGCCGGCATGCCGATCTTCCTCGTGCTCGGCGCCTGCTCGGCGGTGCTGTACCTGGTGTCCGGCCAGCCGATCATCGGGCTGGCGCAGAACATGATCGACCAGCTCAATTCCACCACGCTGATGTCGCTGCCTCTGTTCGTGATGGCCGCGGCCTTCATGCGCCGCGGCGGGGTGGCGCAGGCGCTGGTCGATGTGGCTGCGGCGTGGCTCGGCGGCGTCAAGGGCTCTCTCGGACTGGTTGCGGTGGTGTCGTGCGCGCTGTTCGCGGCGATCTCCGGCTCATCGGTTGCGACCGCCCTTGCGATGGGCACGATCCTTCTTCCCGCGATGATCGAGCGCGGCTATCCGCGCTCCTTCGCGCTCGGCGTGCTCGGAGCCTCCGGCACGATCGGCGTGGTGATCCCGCCGTCGCTCGCGCTGATCCTGTACGGCATCGTCACCGAGCAGTCGGTGCCGCGCCTGTTTCTGGCCGGCATCATGCCGGGGCTGCTTCAGGCGGCTGCGTTCTTCGTCTGGGTGCTGTGGTACGCGCGGCGCAAGAACTTCCCATCTGAGGCCGCGATGCCGTTCGCGCAGCGGATGCGCGTGACCTGGCGCGCAGCGCCGGCGATGCTGGTGCCGGTCGTCGTGCTCGGCGGGATCTATGGCGGGTTCATGACGGTGACCGAATCCGCCGCGATGGCCGCCGTGGTGTCGCTGCTGATCAGCCTGTTCGTCTATCGTGGCTTTCGCTGGACCCGTACGCTGGAGGTGATCGCCGAGGCGCTGTCATCCGCCGGGGTGATCATGCTGATCATCGCCACCGCGCTGGTGTTCGGCCACTGGATGACCGGCTCCGGCATCCCCGCGCAGCTGGTGAAGTTCGTCGCAAACATGGGGCTTTCCACCTGGGAGTTCCTGCTCGCCACCAACATCATGCTGCTGATCATCGGCTGCTTCCTGGAGGTGGTGGGCACGCTGCTGCTGGTGATGCCGATCCTGGCGCCCGCGCTGCTGCCGCTGCATGTCGATCCGGTGCATTTCGGCATCATCTTCACGCACAACATGGAAGTCGGCCTCGTCCACCCGCCGGTCGGCCTGAATCTCTATGTGCTGTCCACCATCTCGGATGCGCCGATCGGCGAGGTGATCCGTGGCATCCTGCCGTTCCTGATCCTGCTGCTGATCGTGCTGGCGCTCATCACCTACTGGCCGGCGATGACGCTTTGGCTGCCTGACGCGGTGTTCGGTCCCGCACAGGGCGGATAAGGCGCTGTCCCCACCCTGGGGCTATGCCGCGCCTTCGCGCACGACGGGATTGGACAGAGTGCCGATGCCGCTGATCTCGATCTCGCACACGTCGCCGTGGCGCATTTTCTCCGCTGCGCCCTCGGTGCCCATCCACAGCACGTCGCCCGGCACCAGCGTGCAGTAGCGCGTCATCGCCACCAGGAAATCGACGACACCGAAGATCATGTGGTTCGTCGCGAATGAAATCACCTCGCGGCCGTTCAGCCGCACGGTCGTCGTCAGCGCGTCCAGGTCCACATCGGTCTCGATCCACGGGCCCATTGGCGCGAAGGTGTCGGTGTTCTTCGCCCGCCACAGCGTGCGATCGCCCTTCTGCCACGTGCGTTCCGACACGTCGTTGCCGATCGTGTAGCCCAGCACGCAATCGAGCGCGTTCTCGCGCGTCAGGTGCTTGGCGCGCTTGCCGATCACCACGACAAGCTCCGCCTCGTACTGCACCGCGTCCGTCGCGTCGGCAGGGATGACGATGGTTTCGCCATGCGCGATCAGCGAATTGTTCGCCCGGTAGCCCACATCCGGCTTGTCCGGCAGGTTGGGCGACTGACCGACCCGCTCGGCAACCTGCCGGACATGCTCGGCGTAGTTCAGCCCGCAGGCGTAGAAGGTGGGCGGCACCACGGGGATCAGCAGCTTCGCCTCCGCGAGCGCACGGGTTTCGCCGGTGCGTTCCCAGGCGCCGAATGGTGAGCCGCGCACCGGCAGCAGGCGGTCCCCCTCAACGATCGCGTGACGCGGCGTGCCATAATCGTCGAAGCGTGCCCAGCGCATGCGCCCGTTCCTCCCGTTCAGGCGACCAGTCTAACGCGCCCCGGAGCCGCTTCCATCCCGGCGGATTTTGACGGGTCCGGTCCGGCAGCGTACCCTCGGGTAGGAAATCGGACAGGGAAGCAAGACCATGAGCGATCTCGATCTGGTGGTGCGCGGCGGCACGGTCGTGGACGGCACGGGCGCCGCCCCCATCGAGGCCGATGTCGGCGTCGCCGGCGGCAAGATCGTCGAGGTCGGCAAGATCGCCAAGCGCGGCGCCGAGGAAATCGACGCGCGCGGCAAGATCGTCACGCCGGGCTTCGTGGACATCCACACGCACTACGACGGTCAGGCGGTGTGGGACAGCCACATGGCGCCCTCCGCCTGGCACGGCGTGACCACCGCCGTGATGGGCAACTGCGGCGTCGGCTTCGCGCCTTGCAAGCCCGGCGACCGCGAGAAGCTGGTGGAGCTGATGGAGGGCGTCGAGGACATCCCCGCCCCCGTCATGCACGAAGGCCTGCAGTGGCAGTGGGAGAGCTTCGGCGAGTTCCTATCGGCGCTGGAGTCCCGCCCGCGCGACATCGATCTGTGCGCGCTGCTGCCGCATGCGGCATTGCGGGTGTTCGTGATGGGCGAGCGCGCGGTGAAGCACGAATGGGCCAACCAGGCCGACATCGCGCAGATGCGGGAGATCGCCGCCGATGCGATGCGCGCCGGCGCCTTCGGCTTCTCCACGTCCCGCACGATCAGCCACAAGAGCCTGAAGGGAGAATACACCCCCACCCTGAAGGCGCAGGAGGAGGAACTTTCGGGAATCGCGATGGGCATGAAGGACGCCGGCAGCGGTTTCCTCGAAATCGTGTCCGACTGGAACCAGCCGGACGCCGCCAGCGAATTCGGCATGGTACGGCGCGTGATCGAGCGCTGCGGGCGCACCGCCGTGTTCTCGCTCACGCAGCGGCACGACCGCACCGAGGTGTGGAAGGAACTGATGGCGCTGTCCAACCAGGCGCGGAATGACGGGCTGTCGATCCGCCCGGTCGCGGCGCCGCGCGCCATCGGCATCCTGCTGGGCCTGGAAGGCAGCCAGAACCCGTTCTCCGGCACCGACAGCTACAAGTCGATCGCGCATCTGCCGCTGGCG
>JAFEFJ010000237.1 GCA_018240635.1 Pseudomonadota bacterium
CACCTCACCCCGGCCCTCTCCCCCCGCAGGCGGGGGGAGAGGGGGCGTGGCCTACGGCCGTTACGCGGGCAAGTGCCGCCGCAGGAGGGCCCCGACCTCCGCGACGTGGGTCTGGGCGATGTCGTGGTCGCCGGTCGGGATGACGTGCAGGCTGGCGTGCGGCAGCAGCGCGAGCAGGCGGCGGCCGACGGCGGGCGGGCTGATGGGGTCGGCGTCGCCCCAGATCAGCAGGGTGGGCGCGGCGATGGACGGGAGACGGTCCGACAGATCCTCGCGCGCCTCGCCGATCCAGCGGGCGGCGTGGGGATAGGCGGCATAATACTCGGCGCGCCAGTCGGATCCGCCCAGGTCGGCGACCGGCACGCCGCCCGAGGCGGCGGTCAGCACGAGGCGGCGGACGCGCTCCGGGCGCGCGAGCGCGGCCTTTACGGCGACGAGGCCGCCCATTGATTGCGCGACGAGATCGGCGGGTTCGTCCATCTCGGCCAGCACCATCCCGACCAGATCGCCCAACCCGTTCACGCCGGGTGCTGGCGGCTCATTGCCGAGGCCGGGCCAGGCGAGGAACACGCCATCGAGCCCCGCCGCGGCGGCGGCCGGGCGCCAAAACGCGGCACTGCCCCCCGCTCCGGGCAGGAACAGCGTCTTGGTCATCGCCTTGCCTCCGCTGCACAATGCGCCGCCGCCGCTCCGGGACGGACGGGCGGCGCGCGGGAGCATGGCATGGACGGGACGACGCGATGAACCGGTTCTGGAGCCGGGTGGTGCACGACCTGCACCCCTACGTGCCGGGCGAGCAGCCGCGCGTGCCCGACCTGGTGAAGCTGAACACCAACGAGAGCCCCTACGGCCCCTCGCCCCGCGCGACGGAGGCGGTACGGGCGGAGGCGGCGGACACGCTGCGGCTGTATCCCGATCCGGAAGCCTCGGCGCTGCGGGGCGCGCTCGCCGCCTATCACGGCGTCAGGCCGGAGCAGGTGTTCGTGGGGAACGGCTCGGACGAGGTGCTGGCGCATACGTTCGTGGCGCTGCTGAAGCAGGACCGGCCGCTGCTGTTCCCGGACATCACATACAGTTTCTATCCGACCTATTGCCGGCTGTTCGGCATCGAGGCCGCGCCGGTGCCTTTGGATGGCGGTCTGCGTGTGCGCGTCGCGGACTACGCCCGTCCTGCCGGGGCGATCATCGTGCCGAACCCGAACGCGCCCACCGGCATCGCGCTGCCGCGGACGGAGATCGCGGCGCTGCTCGCGGCCCACCCGGACGTACCGGTGGTGATCGACGAGGCCTATGTCGATTTCGGCGCCGAGACCGCGATCCCGCTGATCGCGTCGCACCCGAACCTGCTGGTGGTGCAGACCATGTCGAAGTCGCGCGCGCTGGCCGGCTTGCGCGTCGGCTACGCGATCGGCGATGCCGGGCTGATCGAGGCACTGACGCGGGTGAAGGACAGCTTCAACTCCTATCCGCTCGGCCGCCCGGCGCAGGCCGGGGCGCTCGCCTCGCTTCAGGACGAGGCGTATTTCCAGCGCAACCGCGCGCTGGTGATGGCCGAGCGCGAGCGGATGACGGGCGCGCTGACGCGGCTCGGCTTCGAGGTGCTGCCCTCGTCCGCCAATTTCGTCTTTGCCCGCCACCCTTCCGCCGCCGGCGCGGCGCTGGCCGCGGCGCTGCGGGAGCGGCACGTGATCGTGCGGCATTTCGCCAAGCCCCGGATCGCCGATTATCTGCGGATCACCGTGGGCAGGCCCGAGGACACCGACCGGCTTCTGGGCGCGCTTTCGGAGGTTCTGCACGCGGCGGGAACGCACGCGGCGTGATTTGACCGCCTCCCGGTCCGGCGGGAGACTGCGGCATCCAACCCATCGGCCAAAGGGGAGAGCCATGCTCAATCAGGCGATCAATCTGCCGCTCAAGGATGCGTCGCTGTTCCGTCAGGCCAACTGCATCGACGGCAAGTGGGTGGAGGCCGACAGCGGCAAGACGATCACGGTGCGCAACCCGGCGACCGGCGAGGTGGTGGGCGAGGTGCCGGCGCTGGGCGCGGCCGAAACCCGCCGCGCGATCGAGGCGGCGAACCGCGCGCTGCCGGCCTGGAGCAAGCTGCTCGCGAAGGAGCGCGCGGCGATCCTGCGCCGGCTGAACGACCTGATGCTGGCGAATGCCGACGACCTCGCGGTCATCATGACCGCCGAGCAGGGCAAGCCGCTGACCGAGGCGAAGGGCGAGATCGCCTATGCCGCGAGCTTCATCGAGTGGTTCGCCGAGGAAGCCAAGCGCGTCTACGGCGACACCATCCCGCCCAACGCCCAGGGCCGCCGCATCCTGGTGCTGAAGCAGCCGATCGGCGTGTTCGCCGCGATCACGCCGTGGAACTTCCCCGCCGCGATGATCACCCGCAAGGCGGGACCCGGCTGGGCGGCGGGCTGCACCGGCGTGATCCGCCCGGCGAGCCAGACCCCGTTCTCGGCGCTCGCGCTCGCGGTGCTGGCCGAGCGCGCGGGGATGCCGCCCGGCGTCTGCAACGTCATCACCGGCCCGTCGGGAGAGACCGGCGGGGAACTCACGTCGAACCCGATCGTGCGCAAGCTGAGCTTCACCGGTTCGACCGAGGTGGGGGCGAAGCTGCTCGCGCAGTGCGCGCCGACGATCAAGAAGACCAGCATGGAGCTGGGCGGCAACGCGCCGTTCATCGTCTTCGACGACGCCGACCTGGATGCGGCGGTGGCGGGCGCGATGGCGAGCAAGTACCGCAACACCGGGCAGACCTGCGTGTGCGCGAACCGCCTGCTGGTGCAGGACGGCGTGTACGACGCCTTCGCCGCCAAGCTGAAGGCGGCGGTCGAGGCGCTGAAGGTGGGCAACGGCATGGAGCCCGGCGTCACGCAGGGCCCGCTGATCAACGCGGACGCAGTGAAGAAGGTGGAGGAGCACATCGCGGACGCGCTGAAGCGCGGCGCCTCGGTCGTGACGGGCGGCAAGCGCAGCGCGCTGGGCGGCAACTTCTTCGAGCCCACCGTGCTCGCGAACGTGCCGGGCGATGCGATGATCTTCCGCGAGGAAACCTTCGGCCCGGTGGCGCCGCTGTTCCGCTTCAAGACCGAGGAGGAAGCGGTGCGGCTGGCGAACGACACCGAGTTCGGCCTGGCTTCCTATTTCTACGCCCGCGACGTTGGCCGCATCTTCCGCGTGGCCGAGGCGCTGGAATACGGCATCGTGGGCATCAACGAAGGGATCATTTCCACCGAAATCGCCCCGTTCGGCGGCGTGAAGTCCTCGGGCCTCGGGCGCGAGGGGTCGAAGTACGGGATCGAGGATTATCTGGAGATCAAGTACCTCGCGGTGGGCGGGATCTGACCGCCCACCGTTCCGGCAACGCGGGCGGCGCTACGGCGTCGCCTGCAGGCGGGTCAGCAGGGCGGTGGAGGGCATGCCGTCGGGCGCCATGCCCACCGTGTTCTGGAAGCGGCTGATCGCCGTGGAGGTCTGCGCGCCCAGCACGCCGTCGGCGGGGCCGCCCATGTAGCCGAGGCGGATCAGCTCGACCTGGACGGGGCGCGTCAGCGAGGTGTTGGCCATCGTGGAGGCCGCCGGCTGCTGTGTCATCGTCGGGCCCATGCCGGGCACGGTGTTGCCCTGCGTGAACATGCACTGCGCGAAGGCGTTGTTGTACTGGTCCTGGATCGAGCCCTGGGCGTTGGCGCTGGTCGCCGCGCCGAGCGCGCCGCCGCCCAATGCGCCGCTGGCGGCCCCGATGCCCGCGCCGCGCCCGCCGCCGATGGCGGCGCCGAGGCCCGCGCCGAGCGCCGTGGTCAGCGCCGCCGCGCCCACGCCACGTACGTTCGCGTTCTGCGCCTGCCCGGCCACCGCGTTCTCCGCGAACTGGCGGCACGTCGCCTGGTCCGCCTGGAAGGCGCCGAGCGACTTGCCCGGTCCGGGCATGACCTGGACCGTGGGGCCCATGGGCGTCTGCGCGCAGGCCGACAGCACCAGCGCGGAGACGGCGACACAGGTCCATCGCGCGCGACGGGCCGTACGACTGTTCATTGCGGTTCCTCCAGGCGGACGGCGACGCGGGCCGCCGCGGGTCTCGTGACGTGCGGGAAGGCGAAGCGCCGGTCGGGGCGACCGGCTTCCTTCGCTTATGCAACGTCCGGTGCCGCGCGAACAACGACCCGCCGGGTTCAACCCACTGCAACATTGCGCGAGAATGTTACGTCCGGCCGGCCATCCGCCGCCCCCTTGCCCGGCCCTGCCGCCGCGCCGATGCTGCCGCCACCGGAACGCAGCGGGGGCACGGGGCATGGCAGGGTTCGCGAAGCGGCGCGTCGGGCGCACCGCGCTGGAGATCACCGAACTCGGCCTGGGCACGGCAACGCTCGGCGGCAGCCGCATCGCCATCTCGCATCCCGAACGCGGCGACATCGTGCGCGCGGCGTGGGAGGCAGGGGTGCGCTACGTCGATACCGCGCCGTTCTACGGCGCGGGCGCGGCCGAGCGTGCGGCGGGCGATGCGCTGCGCGACGCGCCGCGGGCGGACTGGGTGCTGTCCACCAAGGTGGGACGCCTGCTGCGCCCGCAGGCCGACTGGCGCGCCCCGCGCGAGACGTGGGAACGGCCGATGCCGTTCGACGTGATCTACGACTATTCCTACGACGGCGTGATGCGGTCCTTCGAGGACAGCTTCCAGCGCCTTGGGCTCGCGCATATCGACATCCTGCTGGTGCACGACATCGGCGCCTACCAGCACGGCGCGGAAGCGCATCCGGCGCTGATGCGCACCATGCTGGACAGCGGTTACCGCGCGCTCGATGAGCTGAAGCGGTCGGGCGAGATCAGCGCCATCGGGCTTGGCGTGAACGAGCGCGAGGTGTGCCTGGAGGCGATGGCGGCCGCCGAATGGGACGTGCTGCTGCTGGCCGGGCGCTACACGCTGCTGGAGCAGGCGCCGCTGGACGACCTGCTGCCGTTATGCGTGAAGGCGGGCACCTCGATCGTGATCGGCGGGCCGCTCAATTCCGGCATCCTGGCCGGGCGGGACAGCTGGAACTACGCCGCCGCGCCGGAGGAGATCAAACAGCGCGCGCGCGAGATCGGCGCGGTGTGCGCGCGCCACGGCGTACCGCTGCCGGCGGCGGCGCTGCAGTTCCCGCTCGCGCACCAGGCGGTGGCGGCGGTGATCCCGGGACCGCGATCCGTCGCCGAGTTCGAGGAGAACCTGGCGCATCTGCGCCGGCCGATCCCGGCGGCGCTGTGGGACGATCTGCGCGCATCGGGCCTGCTGCACGAGGCGGCGCCGACGCCCTGAGGCGGGCGCCCGCTCAGCGCCGCGAGAGGCGCCAGCGGAACGCGCCGCCGTCCGCAAGCGTCGCTTCCTCCATCCGCCAGGTCAGGAAGCGGTCGTGCGCCGCGAGGCAGCCTTCCCAGAGCGCGTTCCAGATCTCCGCCATCACCGGGTGCGGATGCTCCAGCCCGCGCAGCAGCCGCCACCCGCTCTGCCGCACGAGGAGCGATCCGTCCGGGCGGCGCTCGGCATGGGCCGCGTCGTCCTGGCCCGCCGCCATCGCCGCGAACCAGGCGGCGAAGCCTTCCGCGCCGGGGGCGGCGTGGCCGAGCAGGGCGCGGCATTCGTCGTAGAACTGCATCCCGATCAGGTAAGCGGAGCCGCCGCCCAGGTGCCGCGCCTCGGCGGGACCGAACAACGCGACGAGCGCCGACAGCGCCGAGCGCGCGTATTCCATCGCGTAGTTGCGTTCCGCCTTCGCCAGCCGCTCCGCCGGCCAGTCGGCGGTCGGCAGCACCGGCGCCTTCGCGGGATCGAAGGGGGGCGCTTCCTCGTCGCGGGCGAAGCGCACGCGCTCGTCGGGTTCGAGGGCGCGGTCGTGCTCATAGTAATAGCCCTCCAGCCCATCCTGCCCGTCCACGGTCTGCTTGGTGCAGACGAAGCCGAGCCGGGGATTGCCGAGCGAAACGCCGTTGTGGCCGTGCCAGGCGCGCAGCATGGCGGTGGAGACGGCGGGCGGCACGCCGCAGATCGCCGCGCCCTGCCACACCCATCGCGGCGGCGCATAGCGGACCCATGCCTTTCGTTCGGTCTCGGGCATGTATTCGACGCGCACGCCGCCGATCAGGTTCGACAGGTAGTGGTACTGCGCCGCCGCGACGGCGTGCGGCAGGCCCTCGAGGCCGAGTTTGCGCAGTCCGGGCAGGAAGGTGGCGAGGTGCTGGCGCCGCATGACGTGGAACATCAGGTCCGCCGCGGCATCGGCGCCGCGCCGGCTGGCCACGTACAGGATCAGGCCGGTAAACCAGCCGTGGTAGAGCCGCCCCACGGCGCCCCACGAGGCGTTGTGGGGACCCTCGCCAGAAGCCGCATGGCCGCTCTGTTCGCTCATTCGCGTTTCGTTCTCACGTCCCGGACCGGGAGCATTTTCAAGCGCGCGGCCCTTGCCCGGACAAATGGGCAGGCCTGCGGTCCGTCCCATAGCGGGATCAAATGCGACATCCCATGTGAATGCGGTCACTGTCACGGGCGCTGATCGGGTCTA
>JAFEFJ010000238.1 GCA_018240635.1 Pseudomonadota bacterium
TTCTCGCCGGGCTTCACGACGATCCGTTTCACCTGGAACCGGTCGCCCTGGATCAGGCTCTCGTAGAAGCCCCACGGCCGGTAGCTGCGGTTGTGCGACACCGCCTCGTGCCGGCCGGCGGCCTTCAGGCGTTCGACGATCTTCTTCACGTCCTGCGCGTGGTCGCGGTGCAGCGCCAGCACCGCGTCCTCGGTCGTGACCAGCACGGCGTCCTTCAGCCCCACCACCGCGCTCAGCATCCCGTCGCTGCGCACGTAGCAGTTCTCGGCCCCCTCCAGGATCACGTCGCCCAGCGCCACGTTGCCGGCCTCGTCCTTCTCGCCCAACTCCCACAGCGCGTCCCAGCTTCCCACGTCCGACCAGCCGAGATCGGCGGGCACCACGGCGGCGCGCTGCGTGCGCTCGGCCACCGCGTAGTCGATGCTGATGTTCGGCCCCGCCGCGAAGGCCTCGGGCTCCAGCCGGATGAAATCCAGGTCCTGCGTCCGCCCCGCGACCGATGCGCGCGCCGCCGCCAGCACGTCGGGCGCGTGCGCCTCCATCTCCTCCAGCAGCGTGCGCGCGGTGAAGACGAACATGCCAGAGTTCCACAGATGCCGCCCCGACGCCACCAGGTCGGCGGCGGTGCGCGCATCGGGCTTTTCGACGAAGCGCGCCAGCGCATAGGCGCCCGGCACGCCGGGCAGCTCGGTCCCGCGCTCGATATAGCCGTAGCCCGTCTCGGGCCTGGTTGCTTTCATGCCGAACGTCACGACCCGGCCCTGCTGCGCGGCGGCGACGGCGCTTGCCAGCGCCGCGCGCAGCGCCGCGCGGTCGGCGATGTAGGCGTCGGCCGCCATCATCCACAGCACCGCGTCCGGGTTCTGCTCGGCCACCAGAACGGCGGCGGCGGCGATGGCGGGGGCGCTGTTGCGGCCCACCGGCTCCAGCACGATGCGCGCGCCCTGCATCCCCGCGCCGCGCAACTGCTCGGCCACCAGGAATCGGTGCTCCTGGTTGCACACCACCACCGGCGGCGCGAAGCCCGCGCCCGTGCCGCGCTCCGCGGTTTGTTGCAGAAGCGACCGGTCGCTCACCAGCGGCCAGAGCTGCTTGGGAAAACTTTCGCGCGAAATGGGCCACAGGCGCGAGCCGCTGCCGCCGGACAGGATGACCGGCACGATTTCGGTTTCAGGTTCGATCATTGCTGGAATGCCACGCTGGAAATACAGGAATACGGCGCGATTATGCCGCAACCCGCCCCGCGCGGGACAGCGCGAAGTGAGGCGAGGCGGCCCGCGCCCCGATCACCAAATGGTGGAAAACGCGGCTCAGCCCGCCAGCGCGGGCTCACTAGCGGGCTCCGCCGCCGCGAACCCCGCGCCGCGTCCCACCACCTCGCCCACCAGCAGCAGCACCGGCCCGCCCCGCGTCCAGCCGGGCGCGGCCTCGGCCAGCGCATCCAGCGTGCCGCGCAGCTCCCGCTGCGCCGCCGATCCGCCGGCCTCGATCAGCACGGCGGGCGTCGCGCGCGGCAGCCCGGCGGCGAACAGCCCCTCGCGCAGCCGGGGCAGGGTCGCGACCCCCATGTAGACCGCGAGCGTCGTGCCCGGCCGCGCGGCGGCGGCGAAGTCGATATCGGGCGCGCCGTGCTTCGTGTGGCCGGTCACCAGCATCAGCGCGCGCGACGCCTCGCGATGCGTCAGCGGGATGCGCGCCTGCGCCGCACAGGCCAGCGCCGCCGTGACGCCCGGCACCACCTCGTAGGGGATGCCCGCCTCCTCCAGCGCCTCGGCCTCCTCGCCGCCGCGGCCGAACACGAAGGGATCGCCGCCCTTCAGCCGCACCACGCGGCGTCCGGCGCGCGCCAGCCGCACCAGCAGCGCGTTGATCTCCTCCTGCTTCAGGCAATGGTTGGCGCGCGCCTTGCCGACGTAGATCCGCTCGGCATCGCGCCGCGCCAGGTCCAGCACGCCGTCGCCCACCAGCCGGTCGTGCACGATCACATCGGCCTCGCCCAGCAGACGCTGGCCGCGCAGCGTCAGCAGGTCCGCCGCCCCCGGTCCCGCGCCCACCAGGAACACCATGCCCTCGGCGCGCGCATCCTCCCCGATCTCGGCGGCGAAGGCGTCGCGCGCCTCGGCCTCGCGCCCGGCGAACACCAATTCGGCCGCGCGGCCCGCAAGCGCGCGCTCCAGCACCCGCCGCCGCGCCGCGATGTCGGGCAGGCGGCGGCGCAGCTCGTCCTTGAAGGCGCCCGCCAGCGCCGCGAGCCGCCCGAAGGCGGGCGGCACCGCCGCCTCGATCCGCGCGCGGATCATGCGCGCCAGCACCGGCGCCGCGCCGCCCGAGGACACCGCCACCGTCACCGGATCGCGGTCCACCACGGCGGGCGAGATGAAGCTGCACAGCTCCGGCCGGTCCACGACGTTCACCGGAATGCCGCGCGCCTGCGCCGCGGCCGACAGCGCGCGCAGATCGTCCTCGGCCGCCCCCGCGCCGATCGCCAGCGCGCAGCCGTCCAGCATCGCCGCATCGAAGGCGGGCTCCATCCGCACCTCGGCGCCCGCCGCGCGCAGCAGCGCCGCCTTGCGCTCGGCGGCCTCGCCCGCGCCCAGCACCAGCACGGCGCGGCCCCGCAGATCGAGGAAGATCGGATAGTGACGCATCAATCGGGCTCCGGCGCGGCGCGCGTGAAAGGCCGCGCATGATGCGGCCCGGCATCGCGGCGCGGAAGACGAAAACCGTCAATGCGGACCGTCATATGTGACGCAGCTCACTTCGTTATTGTGCGGAACTTGGTATTTCCTGCCATCGCGCCGTGTTGTGGGAGCAGAAAAATGCCCGACGACAAGTGGCTTTGGAACCAGCCGAAGAACTGGCACGAAATCGGCCGCGCGCTGCGCGACATCGAGGTGCTGCTCGGCTATCTCGGCACGCAGCCGGACGGACGGCTGCTCGCCTATTTCGCCGACACGCAGAGCAAGGTGGGCGACGGCGCGGCGAAGCGCACCGTGCCGCCCTGCGCGAGCTATCCGCAGTTCCTCGATCTCATCACGCAGATCTCGGCTGCGTTCGAAACCGGGGACGAGCGCGCGCTTCCCAAGAACCTGCCCGCGCAGCCCGGCGGCACCCCGGTCTCGGCCGAGGGCTTCGTGTTCTGGGCGCGGGATTTCCTGGCCGCCGTCGCCGCGCCTGCGACGGCGGACTCCATTCTTCTCACGCGCGAATACGTCCACCGCCGTTCCGCGAGCTGGCTGCGCCTGCCGCGCCTGCGCCGGCGCGATGCTGCGGCGCCCGCGCCGGTCAGGACGCCCGATCCGGACGCGCCGATGCGCCTGATGCTGGCCGCGCGGCTCGCGCGCTGGGTGGGGGTGTCGGAAACCCTCACGGTCGCGACGCTGCTGCTGACGGTCGCGATCTCGATCTACGCGCTGTCGGGCCGGCTGATCCTCGACAACACGAAGGACGCGGAAGCCGCCTGGGCGAAGATCGACGCGGCGCTGGAAGCGCAGGAGACGCTGCTGGTCAACACGCGCGGCATGGACGCCAGCGCAGGCTCGGTCGTGCTGCAGGGCCTCTGCAAGTTCGAGGACACGCTCGCGAAGGCGGCGCAGCCGAAGGAAGCCGAACGCGCCGCCGCCGAGGGCGCGGTGCGGCTCGCCTCCAACGCGCCCGAAACGCCGATCGGCGTTCCATCCGCGTCCGATGCGCCGCCGCCCGGCGTGCTGCCCGTCTCGGCGCGGCAGGTGCATCTCTGCAAGGACAGCGCGAAGGCGTTGCAGGACCTGTTCTTCGTCACGCTGCATCTGCAAAGCTGGAGCAGCATCGCCACGCGGCGCATCGGCCATTTCGCCGATCTGCCGATGTTCGGCCATACCGTGCCGATCGGCCTGTGGGTCGCGCCGCTGCTCGGCGTTTCCTCCACCAGCATCGCCGAGTTCGTGCCGGCGCGGGACGGCACCGTCTGCGACCAAGCCGCGACCGATCTCTACGACTCCGCGATGTACGCGCCGACCGAGCGGCAGGACGCGTGCAAGAAGGTTCTGCTCGCAATGATCGACCGCACGCATCGCGTGGCGGAGGCGATCCTCGGCAGCCTCACGCTCTACATCCTGCCGGTGTTCTACGCCTTCCTCGGCGCGATGGCGGCGACGCTGCGGCGGCTGCGCCAGAAGGTGGACAACTCCCTGCTCGCCTACACCGACCGCGCGCTGCTGCAACAGGGCGCGCTGCTCGGCGTGCTGTGCGGCGGCGTGATCGGCCTGTTCGCGGCCTATGTCGGCAACGCCTCGCCCACCGGCGGGATCGGGCTTTCCGCCGTCGCGCTGCTGGCCGGCTACAACGTCGATGGCGTCTTCCGCTTCCTCGACAATCTGTCCGACCGCATCTTCCGCCCGTCCGACGCGCCGAAGCCCGGCTAGCCTGCCCGGCGCGCCGGCCGCATACTCCCCGCCAGCAAAGCGTCGGGGGAAACGATGGCACGGCTGGCGGGCAAGGTCGCCTTCATCACGGGCGCTGGCATCGGCATCGGCCGCGCCACCGCCATCGCCTTCGCGCGCGAAGGCGCCTGCCTCGCGCTTGCCGACATCGCGGCGGGAACGGCGGAGGAAACCGCGCATCTCGCCACCGGCGGGCCGCAGGCGCCGCTCGCGCTCCGTTGCGACGTGACCGATCCCGACAGCATTTCCGCCGCCATCGCCGCGGCCGAGAAGCATTTCGGCAAGCTCGACGTGCTGCACAACAACGCGGGCGGCTCCACGATGCAGGACGGCAGCGTGATCGACGCCTCGCTCGACGAGTTCTGGCGCGTCATCAAGCTCGACCTGTTCGGCACCGTGCTCGGCTGCCGCTTCGGCATTCCCGCGCTGATCCGCGCGGGCGGCGGATCGGTCATCAACATGTCGTCCAACCTCGCGCTGATGGGCATCGCGGGGCGGGACTTCTATTCGGCGGCGAAGGGCGGCGTCGCGTCGCTGACCCGCGCGCTCGCGGTCACGCACGGCAAGGACCGCGTGCGCGTCAATGCGCTGGCGCCCTCGGTCACGCTCACGCCGCGCGTGCGCGGCCTGCTCGCGGGCAACGATGCGCTGGCGAAGCTCGCGCAGTCGCATCTGCTGGGCCTCGGCGAGGCCGAGGACGTGGCGAACGCCGCGCTCTATCTCGCGTCCGACGAAAGCCGCGTCGTGACCGGCACCATCATGCGCGTCGACAGCGGCGTGACGATTTCCTGAGAAGGCGGAGAACCCGACAATGGCCGATGGTTTCGCGCATCCCGAATTCCTCGTCTCCACCGACTGGCTCGCGCTGCACACGGCCGATCCGGACGTGGTGGTGCTGGACTGCACCACGCATCTGATCCCCGATCCGAAGATCACCTATCAGGTCGTGCCCGGCCGCGCGGATTTCGAGAAGGGCCACATCCCCGGCGCGCAGTACTGCGACATCCAGGACGATCTTTCGGACAACACGCAGAAGCTGCGCTTCATGCTGCCGAAGCCCGAGACCTTCGCCGCCGCGATGGGCCGCTTCGGCGTCGGCGCGGGCACGCGCGTCGTGCTCTACAGCACCGCGAACGTCTGGTGGGCGACGCGCGCCTGGTGGCTGCTGCGCATCTTCGGCTTCGACAACGCCGCCGTGCTGGACGGCGGTTTCCAGAAATGGAGCGCCGAGGGCCGCCCCGTCGAAACCGGCCCCGGCACGCCGCGCGCGCCGCGCGCCTTCCCCGTCGGCGCGATGCGCGACCTGATGGTGGGCAAGGATGCCGTGCTCGCCGCCATCGGCGACGGCGCGGTCTGCACCATCAACGCGCTGCGCCCGGAGCAGCACGAAGGCAGCGGCGGCAACGCCTATGGCCGCCCCGGCCACATCAAGGGCAGCGTCAACGTCCCCGCCGGGCATCTGCTCGATCCCGCGACCAACGCCTTCCTGCCGCCCGCCGAGCTGCGCGCGCGCTTCGGCGCGGTGGGCGCGATGGACCGCAAGGTGATCGCCTATTGCGGCGGCGGCATCGCGGCGACCGCCGATGCGCTCGCGCTGGTGATGCTCGGGCACCGGGACGTGAAGGTGTACGACGCCTCGCTGTCGGAATGGGCGAAGGATGCGAGCCTGCCGATGGAAACCGGCGCGAACTGAGAGGGAAGCCACGATGCCCACCGTCCGCGCCGAGCGCCTGACCGAGATCGCCGCCGTCCTGCTGGAACAGGCGGGCGCCCCCGCCGCCGAAGCCGCCACCGTCGCGCGCCACTGCATCGACGCCAACCTGGTGGGCCACGACAGCCACGGCATCATCCAGATCCCGAGCTACATCGACCGCATCAAGGCGGGCCACATCGTGCCCGGCGCGCAATGGGAGATCGTGCAGGAATCGCCCACCACGACCGTCGTCGATGGGCACTGGGGTTTCGGCTACGTCGCCAACGAGCGCGCGATGAAGCTCACGATCGAGAAGGCGGCGGCGCAGAACGTCGCTGCAACCACGGTCTTCCGCCAGGGTCATATCGGGCG
>JAFEFJ010000239.1 GCA_018240635.1 Pseudomonadota bacterium
AACGCCGCGATGAGCGACGCGCCACCGTCCTCCATGGCCCGCGCGCGGGAGGCGCAGCGCCGCCGCCACGGCGCCGACGGGCCGCGCAGCAACGCGGAAGTGGACATGAAGGACGTCGCGCTGTCGGCCGAGGCGCAGCAATTGGCCGAGCGCGCGATGGAGAAGCTGCGCCTCTCGCCGCGCGGCTACACCCGCGTGCTGCGCGTCGCGCGCAGCATCGCCGACCTCGACGGCGCCACCGCGGTCGGCCGCCCGCACATCGCCGAGGCGCTCGCCTTCCGCCAGCGCCCCACGACGCCGCCCGCCTTCGCCCGCATGGGCGAGGTGTCGCTGGCGGGCGCGGCGGATTAGCGGCAGCGCTAGTCCGCCGTCTCCGCCGCCGCGGCGTGATGCGCCGTCGCTACGGGATGCGGATGGAACTCGGCGTATTTGGCGCAGACGTAGAGGATGGCCGAGACCATCAGATAGGCGAAGGCGACGCCCGGGGATTCGCCGATGCCCACGCCCTCGCCGTGGATGAAGCCGAAGAAGGTCAGCACCGCGCCCGCCAGCGCGAAGGCCGCGGCCTTCTCCAGTTCGCGGTCGATGATGAACACCGTCACCGCGCCCAGCATGATGCCCGCCAGCGTCGCGCCGCCGCCGAGCGTCGCGAGCCCGTCGTACAGCACGCCCACCTGCGCGAGCTTCGCCGTGCCCACCGCCGCGACGGAGGTGCCCGCCGCGCCCAGCGCATTGTCGATCTGCGTCTTCGCCCACTCGGCGATCTGCGGCAGCAGCGCGAGCACGATCGCGGGCGCATGGCGGTGCGGCGATTCCTGGAACGCCTGCGAGCCGATCAGCATGCCGATGTAGAGCAGGATCGGCAGGATCGCGACGACGGGAATGATCGTCGTCATCAGCGCGATGATGCCGAACCAGGTCAGCACCAGGATCACGATGCCGGTCACGGCGGAATAGCCGATCCGCCCGCCCATCGATTTCCAGCCGGGATGGCCGATATAGACCGCGTTGATGAAGGGGTTGCCCAGGCAGCAGCCGATCAGGCTGATCACGCCGTCGGCGGTCAGCACCCGTGTCGTCGGGAAGCTGTCGCCCGCGGCGGCGGCGCTCTCCACGTTGTCCAGCGCCTCGATCAGGTCGTAGATGCCGAACGGAATCGCGGTGACCAGGATCACGCCGATATACTTGAAGCCGCTGAACACGTGCCCCACCGCCGGGATGGGGAACGAGAAGCCGAAATTCGAAAGCGACCCCAGCACCTTGTCGAACGCGAGATGGCCGTAGCTCAGGCCGAGGAAGTTCGAGCCCCAGGCGATCAGCGTGCCCGCCGCGATCGCCACCAGCCCGCCCGGCACGCCGCCGAAATAGCGCACGCCGCCGAACCAGTTGGCCAGGATGATGGCGAAGCACACCACGCCGATCACGGGCGTGGAAAACACCTCCGCCGCCGGCTTCATCGAGATGAAGGTGATCGCGATGCCGGCGAGCGAGCCGAGCAGCGCGGCGCGGGGCGTGATCTTGCGGATCACCGGGCCGATGAAGCCGCCCGCCATCAGCACGAAGCTCTGCACGAACACCCAGGTCAGGCCCGCCTCCCACGCCTCCACCGGGTTTCCGGTGCGCGAAAGGATCGGCAGCATCACCACGAAGGTGACGACGAACATGTGCGGCACCGAAATGCCGGACGGCAGCGCGCAGACATCGCTGCGCCCGGTGCGCGCGGCGAGCCGCCAGGCGAGCCAGGCGTAGTAGCAGGTGCTCAGGCACAGCATCAGGCCGAGCGCGGGCAGGATGCGGCCGAACACCATCGCGTCCGGCATCTTCAGCACGAAGCGCAGCAGCCCGGTCAGCACCAGCACGTTGACCAGGATGTTCGTTCCGAAGCCGAAGAAGGCGTTCCAGTCGCCGGCCACCCAGAATTTGGGCCGGCCGGTCCCGGCGGCGAGGCTCGCGCTCATGTCAGGCGGCTCCCTTCAAGGAGGCGGGGGGCTGGCCCAGCGCCGCGATCACGGCATCGGATTGGCCGACCCAGCCGAAGATGCCGCCCTGCGCCGCGATCATGCGCAGGCCGGCTTCGTGGAATTCGGGGAAGTAGGACCCGGCGCAGTCGGCCGGCACCAGGCAGTCGTAGCCGCGGTCGTTCGCCTCGCGGACGGTGGTGTTGACGCAGACCTCGGTGGTCACGCCGGTGACGATGAGCTGCGCGATGCCGCGGTGCTGCAGAATGGCGTGCAGGTCGGTCGCGAAGAAGGCGCCCTTGCCCGGCTTGTCGATCACCGGCTCGCCGGCCTGCGGATACAGCTCCGGAATGATGTCGTGGCCCGGCTCGCCGCGCACCAGGATGCGGCCCATCGGGCCGGCATCGCCGATCGTGCGCGGGCCGCCGCCGCGGATCTTCTTGCTCGGCGGCAGGTCGGCAAGGTCGGGGCGGTGGCCCTCGCGGGTGTGGATCACCGGCAGCCCGGCGGCGCGCCAGGCGGCGAGCAGGCGGCGGTTGGGCTCGATCGTGCGGCGAAGCTGCGCGACGTCGTTGCCCAGCATCTCCCCGAAGCCGCCGGGTTCGAGGAAGTCGCGCTGCATGTCGATGATCAGCAGCGCGGCGCGGGCCGGGTCGAAGGCGAAGGGATAGGGCTCGGCATCGATCGCGGGCATCACGGTCTCCGCTGGCGGACGCGCGGGATCGCGACCGCCTGACGGATCGTCGCGAAGCAACCGTCATGCCACGCCGTTCGGCCGCCGGAAGGAGGCGGCGGGGCCGCAGGGGGCGGACGGCGGATGCGGCGCGAAGATTGTGCCGCGATGGCGCGGCAGGAGCGCGGCGAGGGCCCAGCGGGGAGAGAGCAGGGGGCGGGGCGCGGGCCATGCGGTGCCGACCGATCGGGCAGGCGGCCGCCGCCTGCCCGGCGCGGTGACCGCGTTTTGGTCAGGCCGGCAGAGGATTATTCCTGGCGGAACGCATCCGCGATGCGCCGCACCCCGCCCGCGGCATCGGCCACGATCAGATCGAAGCGCATGCCGTTGCGCCCCCAATCGGGATGGCTGGCCAGGACGCATTCGGCGGCGGCGAGCAGGCGTGCCTGCTGGCGGGCGCCGAGGCTGGCAGCCGCTTCGGCGAGCGTTGGACGGGCCTTCACTTCGATCAGCGCCAGCACCCCGTCGCGTTCGGCGGCGATATCGATTTCGCCGGCGGGCGTGCGCAGCCGGCGCGCGTACACCTGCCAGCCATCGCGTTCCAGGGCGGCGCAGGCGGCCGCTTCAGCGCCGAGGCCGAGAGCATGGGCGCGCTGCCCCCTGCCGCGCCGCGCGCCCGCGGACCGCGCCGGAGAGGGATGCCCCGGAACCGGGCGGAACGGATACGGACGGGCGGACGCCCACGGGCGCGGCAGCGATGCGGATGCGGATGCGGGAAGGGCTGCCAACATCGCGGCAGGATGGACGAAAATAGTTGCAGAAAGCCTAACGCGGCGGGCTCTCCACCGGCGCGCAGTTGCGCCGCCCGGCCGCGACGCAGTCCTGCAACTGCGAGGCCGAATGGATGCGGCCCATCACGAACACCGTCGCCGCCACAAGCACCGCCATCAGCACCAGCACCACCAGAGCGCCGCGTCGCGATCCGCCGCCGCCGTCGTCGTCGCCCGGATCGCCGCCCCCAGGATCGCCGCTCCCCGGATCGCCGCCCCCCGGATCGCCGGCCATCAGGCGCGGCCTTCGGCCACCGCATGGCAGGCGACCAGCACCTCGGCCGCCGATGGGCCCGCCCGCGTATGCTCCGGGCGCTCCGTGCGGCAGCGCGCATTCGCCAGCGGGCAGCGCGGATGGAAGGCGCAGCCGGGCGGCGGGTCGATCGGGCTCGGCACCTCGCCGCCCACCGGCGTGCGCGCCCGCCCCACCATCTCCAGGTCCGGGATCGCGTCCAGCAGCATCCGCGTGTAGGGATGGCGCGGGCGGGCGAACACCTCCTCGCCCGGCCCCATCTCCACGATGCGGCCCAAATACATCACGCCCAGCCGGTCCGACATGTGGCGCACCACCGCCAGGTTGTGGCTGATGAACAGGTAGGTCAGCCCGAGCCGCTCCTGCAGCTCCTTCATCAGGTTCAGGATCTGCGCCTGCACCGACACATCGAGCGCGCTGGTCGGCTCGTCGCAGACCAGGAAATCGGGCTCGCTCGACAGCGCGCGCGCGATGGAGATGCGCTGGCGCTGCCCGCCCGAGAACTCGTGCGGATAGCGCTCGCCGTCGGCCGGGCTCAGCCCCACCTGCGCGAGCAGCGCGCCAACGCGGTCGGCGATCGCCTTGGCGCCGTCGAGGATTTTGAACGCGCGGATCGGCTCGGCCACGATGTCGCGCACCCGCCAGCGCGGGTTCAGCGAGGCGTAGGGGTCCTGGAAGATCATGTTCATCCGCCGGCGCAGCGCGGGCTGGGCGCGGGCGACGGACAGGCTGTTTCCCTCGAAACGGATTTCCCCCGCGCTCGGCGCATAGAGCCCGACGGCGAGCCGCGCGATGGTGGACTTGCCGCAGCCGCTCTCGCCCACCAGCGACAGCGTCGAGCCGGGCGCGATCGCGAACGACACGTCGTCCACCGCGCGCAGCGTCAGGCGCTTCTCGCCCGCCAGCGTGCGTTGCAGCCAGGGACGCGACACGTCGAAGACGCGCGAGACGCCGATCGCTTCCAGCATCGGTGCCTCGGGGACCGGCGTGCCGGCGCGGTCAGGCATCGGCCGCGCCCTCCGCATAGAGCCAGCACGCGGCCCTCGTATCCCCCGCCGGCAGCAGATCGGGACGTTCCACGCGGCAGCGATCGAAGACGCGCTTGCAGCGCGGGTTGAAGGCGCAGCCCGGCGGAATCGCGTTCAGCCGCGGCATCGCCCCGTCGATCTGCGCGAGCCGCGCCATGCGGTGGCCCAGCGCCGGGATGCTGCCCATCAGCCCCTTCGAGTAGGGATGCGCCGGCGCCTTCACCACCGACGCCACCGGCCCGATCTCGGCGATGCGTCCGGCATACATCACCGCGACACGGTCGGCGGTCTCGGCGATCACGCCCATGTCGTGCGTGACCAGCATCACCGATGCGCCGTGCTCGCGCGTCAGCCGTCGCAGCAGCGCGATGATCTGCGCCTGCACCGACACATCCAGCGCCGTCGTCGGCTCGTCGGCGATCACCAGCCGGGGCTCGGCGCACAGCGCGAGCGCGATCACCACGCGCTGGCGCATGCCGCCGGAGAACTGGTGCGGATAGGCCTCGACGCGCTGCTCGGGCGCCGGGATGCCGACCTCGCGCAGCCAGCCCACGGCGCGGCTGCGCGCCTCGGCGTCGGACAGTTTCAGATGCGCCTGCATCGTCTCCACAAGCTGCCGCCCCACCGAGTAGAGCGGATTGAGCGTGGTCAGCGGGTCCTGGAAGATCGCGCCGATCTGCTTGCCGCGGATATGGCGCATCGCCTCGGGCTTGAGCGTGTCGATGCGCTCGCCGTTCAGACGGATCTCGCCGCTCGCGATCCGCCCCGGCGGCTCCAGCAGCCCGATGATCGAAGCCCCGGTCAGCGACTTGCCCGCGCCGCTCTCGCCGACCACGCCCAGCACCTCGCCCGCGCCGATCGAGAACGACACGCCATCCAGCGCGCGCAGCGTGCCGCGCCGCGTCGGGAATTCGACGGTCAGGCGGTCCACCTCCAGCAGCGCCATCAGCCGCGCTTCCTCATCGCAGGCGCGGATTGAGGGCGTCGCGCAGCCAGTCGCCCAGCAGGTTGATCGACAGCACCATCAGCACCAGCGCGATGCCGGGGAAGATCGTCACCCACCACTCGCCGGAGAACAGGAAGGCGTTGCCGATGCGGATCAGCGTGCCGAGCGAGGGCTGCGTCGGCGGCAGCCCGACGCCGAGGAAGGACAGCGTCGCCTCGCTGATGATCGCAAGCCCCAGGTTCAGCGTCGCGATCACCGTGACCGGTCCCATCACGTTGGGCAGGATGTGGCTGCGCATGATGCGCGCCGACGAAAGCCCGATCACGCGCGCGGCCAGCACGTAGTCCTTGCCGCGCTCCACCAGCGTCGATCCGCGCACGGTGCGCGCGAATTGCGGCCACAGGCTGATGCCGATGGCGAAGATGATGACGTACAGCTCCAGGTTCTCGCGCATCGCGCGCGGCAGGATGGCGGTGATCACGCCATCGACCAGCAGCGCGATCAGGATCGCGGGGAAACTCAGCTGCACGTCGGCGATGCGCATGAGCAGCGTATCGACCCAACCGCCGCGGTAGCCCGCCAGCAGCCCGACCGCCACGCCCACCACGGTCGCGAACACGATCGAACAGGCGCCCACGATCAGGCTGATCTGCGCGCCGTACATGATGCCCGAAAGCACGTCGCGCCCCTGGTCGTCGGTGCCGAGCGGGAAGCTCCAGTCGCCGTCCACGCCGCCGACGGGGGCGGAGAAGGCGGGCGGCTTGAAACTGTCCATCAGGCTCAGGCTCGCGAGGT
>JAFEFJ010000023.1 GCA_018240635.1 Pseudomonadota bacterium
GGCCGCGCGGGCGGCTGGCGGGCGGATCGAGCGGCGCGGCGGCGGCGGGCGCGGGCGTGTCCGGCGGCGGCTCGGGAAGCGGCGGGGCGGTCCGGCCGGGCAGGGGCGTCACCTGCGTGGCGTAGCGCGCCCATTGCTCGCGGTCCTGTTCCGTCAGGCGCGGTCGGCGGCTCATGCGCGGCGCGCGGCGGGCGCCATCCCGAGGCAGAGCAGGGACGCCACCAGTGCCAGCACCCCGAGCGCGATGAACGATGGCGCGAAGCCGCCGAGGGCGGTGGCGGCGGTGCCGAAGGCGGGCGGCACGATCAGCACGCCGGTGAACATCGCCGCCGAGCCGAGCCCGGTCGCGAGCGTGCCGCGTGCCCCGCCGAGCCGCGCGTATTCGGCGTAGGCGAGCCCTGTGTAGCCGCTGGCGCTGGCGCCCGCGAGCACGGCGATGGCCACGACCGCCCAAGCGGGCCAGGCGGGCGACAGCCAGGCCGAGGCGAGGGCAGAGGCGCACATGACCAGCCCGAGCAGCGCGAGCAGGCGCGGCGGGCCCACGAAGCGGTCGGCGACGATGCCCAGCACCGGACGCGCCACCGCGCCCGCCACCTGGTAGGCGGCCAGCGTCCAGCCCGCGCGCACCAGGTCGAAGCCCGCGTCCTGCGTCAGATGCACGGTCATGAAGGCGATGAAAGCAAGCTGCACGCCGCTGTAGATGAAGCTCGCGACCGACAGGCGGCGGATCGGCGCGCTGTCCCGCCACAGCGCGACGAGCTGCGGGATCGCCTCGCCCCACAGCCGCGCGCCGGGATCGCGCGCCGCGTCCCAGCGGCGGCGGGGGAACTGCATCAGCACCAGCAGCAGGAGCGCGGCGGGCGCCTGCATCAGCAGCGCGCCGCGCCAGCCGATCGAGACCGCGAGCGGCGGCACGATCAGCCCGGCGCCGACGCCGCCCAGCGGCACGCCCACCTGGCGGATCGACATCACCAGGTTGAACACCCGGCGCGGCGTGTGCGGCACCAGAAGATGCGTGCTGGCCGGCGCCGTCGCGCCGTAGGCGAGGCCCAGCAGCACCGCGCCCAGCACGACGGAGCCCAGCGTGCCCAGGGCGCAGGCGAGCAGCATGGCCATCGTTGCGACCATGATGACCTGGATCACCCGCACCGGCCCGTAGCGGTGCACGAAGCCTGGCGAGAACAGCGACGACAGGATGCCGACGCCATAGACGGCGGCGACGAAGAAGCCGACCAGCGCGCCCGGCACATCCAGATCGTGCGCGATCTCGGGCGCGGCGGCGGGCACCGAGAAGACGGCCATCGTGGCCAGGGTCTGCATCGCGAGCGTGGCGAGGAGGGGCCATAGCGCGGAGCCGCGGGACGGTTCGTTCACGCCGCGAGTGTAGGGGCGGAGCGGCGGCGCCCCAAGCGGGCGGCCCCGGCGCCCTGGCGGGGCGCAATTTGGGACGCTCTGCACAGGGCGGGGCCGTACGCACCGGGACCCGGGCGGCCGGGGCGCGCCATCCTGACCCGTGTCGCGATGCCCGCGTCGTGGGTACGTCGGCGCACTTGATGCGGCCGCGGACGATGTGCGCCAAATGCGGCCAAGGGGCTGACGACGGGGGGGATCGTGCGGCCGGGTGTGCTGGTGATTGGCCTGCTGGGCGCGCTCGCGTCCGCCGTCCCGGCGGTGGCGCAGCAGCAGCCGACGCTCGACGAGCTGATGAGGAAGATTGACGCGCTGCAGAAGCGCGTGGACGAGCTCGAAGGCCAGGTGAAGGCGGCCAGGTCGGCTGCCGCGCAGGCAAAGGCGGAGGCGCGGGCCTCGACCCGCACGGCGCGCGCTGCCGCCCCGCCACCCAAGGCCGCCGCCCCTGCGGTCGCCGCCGCACCGGTCGCTCCACCTTCTCCCGTTCCGGGCCCGGCGGTGGGCGGAACGGTGGCCGCGGCCGCTCCCGCCCCGGCCGCTCCCGCCACGCCGAGCGAGGCGCAGGTCATGGCGGCGGTGAAGAAGGCGCTCGATCCGAACATCCCCGGCCTGCTGCCGCCCGAGCCGATGGGCAACCAGTTCGAGACCGAGGATGCGCTGCGCGCCGACCTGCCGGGCATCGCGCTCCGCATCCCGGGCACCGAGACGCAGGTGCGGCTCTATGGCTTCGTGAAGCTGACCGCTTATCAGGACTTCAGCGCGCGCAACCAGACCGACACGCCGCCGCCGCAGACCATTCCGCTCGTCAACAGCCCGGGCTGGCAGCAGGGCGGCGATTTCGGCATGTCCGCGCGGTTCAGCCGCTTCGGCATCGACACCCGCACGCTGACCGGTCTCGGCACGCTGGAAACGCGAATCGAGGGCGATTTCGGCGGCGGGTCGTTGACCTCCAGCACCGCGACGTTCCGGCTGCGCCAGGCCTGGGCCGAGATCGGCGACGAGAATTTCCGCGTCCTGTTCGGCCAGGCAAACAGCCTGTGGAACGAAGGCGTGTTCGAGACGATCATCGACGCGACCAACCTGAACCAGTCCTTCGTCCGTCAGCCGCAGATCCGCTTCACGGGCCGGTTGATGCCGGGACTGACCGGGCAGGTGTCGCTCGAATCGCCCGAGACGCAGTACACCTCGGCCGCCGGCGTGTTCACGCCTGACTCAAGCCTCACCGGCGCGCCGAGCCCCGCCTTCGACACGATGCCCGACATCCTGGGCCGCCTGACCTGGCGCGGCGACGGGCTGACCGCCGATCTGCGCGGGCTGGTGCGCCGGCTGACGATCAACACGAACGGAACCACCTTCGCGCCGCCCAACGTGAACCTGAACGCGATTGGCTGGGGACTTGCCGCGCATGTGAGCTTCCCGATGCGCTGGCTTTCCGACTGGTTCGGGCCGGATCAGTTGATCGGCATGATCTATTACGGCGACGGCATCGGCCGCTATTTCGGCGGCAACATGTCGGGGCAGGACGCGCTGACCAACCTGGGCCTGCCCGGTTCAGCCGGCGACGTGACGATCGATCCGGTGCCGAGCTTCGGCGCGATCGCCGCCTACCGGCGGTTCTGGACGACGCATTTCCGCAGCAACTTCTCCTACGCCTATGCGCGCTCGAATTTCCCGTCCTACGCGCTACAGTTCGCGCCCGGCTCGGCCTCCGCAGTCTTCCTCGATCGGGAGATGCAGCAGGTTTTTGCGAACCTGATCTGGAGCCCGTTCGCGACGGTGAACGGTGCCGGCGTGTTCGGCAGCGGCTGGCTCGATGTGGGCATCGAGTACCTGTTCACCCGCCGCGACGTGTTTGGCGGCTCGGCGGCGACGGGCTCTGCCGGCTACGGCAACGGCATCGCCAACCGCGTGCTGGTGGGCGCCGTGGCGCGGTTCTGACGCATGGCGACGAACACGGCAGGCGTGCCGCCGGCGCGGCACAAGGGCGGAGCAGACGAATGAGCAGCGCGGCAGCGCCCAAGACGTTCCTTCAGAAACTTCTCGACGGCGTGGAGGCGGTCGGCAACCGCGTGCCGCATCCGGTGATGATCTTCGTCATCCTGATCGGCATCGTCATCGTGCTGTCGCAGGTTCTGTACATGTTCGGTGCCAGCGTCTCCTACGAGGTGATCAACCTGGAGACGCACAAGGCGGACCACGTCACGACCGCCGTCCGCAGCCTGCTGACGGTGGACGGCATCCGCTTCATGTTCACCCGCGTGGTGCCCAACCTGATGGGCTTCAACGCGGTGGGCGTCATCATCGTCGCGATGGTGGGCGTGGGCGTCGCGGAATCGTCCGGGCTGGTGAACGCGCTGATCCGCAAGCTGGTCGCGGTCGCGCCGCCGCGCGCGCTGACCTACATCCTGGTCTTCGTCGGCATCACATCGAGCATCGCCGCCGACGCCGGGTACCTGGTGCTGATCCCGCTGGCGGGTGCGGCGTTCGTCAGCATCGACCGCCATCCGATGGCCGGGCTCGCGCTTGCCTTCGCCGCCGTCGCCGCGGCGTTCCTGGTGAACGTGCTGATCACGCCGACCGACGGCATCCTGACGGAAATCACCAACGACGCGATCCATCTGGTCAATCCGGCGATCTCGATCGACTTGACGGCAAATGTCTGGTTCTCCATCGGCTCGGTCGCACTGCTCACGCTGCTGATCGGGCTGGTAACGGAACGGGTGGTGGAGCCGCGGCTCGGCCGCTACCAGCCCGAGCCGGGCACGGAGGCGCCGGTGGACCAGGGCGCGCTGACCGAGGCGGAAGGCCGCGGGCTGCGCTACGCGCTGTATGCGCTGCTCGGCGTGATCGCCTTCATCTGCCTGCTGCTGGTGCCGCCCGGCGCGCCGCTGCGCGATCCCGCGACGGGCGCGATGCTGGGCAACTCGCCCTTCATGAACAGCCTGATCGTGACCATCGCGCTGATCTTCGGCGCCTGCGGCATCGCCTACGGCAAGGGCGCCGGAACCATCGCCACGACGAACGACGTGCTGGGCGCGATGACGAAGGCGATCGCGAGCCTGGGCGGGCTGATCCTGCTGCTGCTGGTGATCAGCCAGTTCCTCGCGATTTTCTCCTACACCAACATGGCGACGGTCGCGGCGGTGTCGCTCGGCGAGACGCTGGAGCGCGCCAACCTGGGCGCGCTGCCGCTGCTGATCGGCTTCATCGTCGTCAACTTCATCGTGGACATCATCCTGACCGGCGCGGTCGCGGCATGGGCGATCATGGCGCCGATCTTCGTGCCGCTGCTGATGCACCTGAACGCATCGCCGGACGCCGTGCTGGCGGCCTACCGCGTCGGCGATTCGCCGATGAACGCGGTGACGCCGCTGAATGCCTATTTCGCGCTGATCGTGACCTTCGCGCAGAAATACCAGAAGGACGCAGGTGTCGGCACGGTGATCGCGCTGATGCTGCCCTATGTCGCGGTGCTGTGCGTGGTGTGGACGCTGTTCTTCGCGGCATGGTACCTGTTGGGCCTGCCATGGGGGCTGTGACGCCGCCGCATCGTCGCGTGGACGCGCCGCGGCGGGTCTGGTATCTGCTGCCCCGACCTTTCGGTGGGGGCCGGCTGCTCCCACTGGCCTGCGCATGACTGGCTATCGCCGCGATGACATGACGAGGCAGGCCGCGTGAGCGACATCACCATCACCTTCGCGATCGTCGCGGCGATCGTCGTGCTGTTCATGTCGGGGCGCGTGCCGGTGGTGCTCGTCGCGATGGGCACGGCGCTGGCGCTGTATTTCACCGGCATCCTGAACATGCGCCAGTCCATCGAGGGATTCGGCGATCCGGCGGTGATGCTGGTGGCGTCGCTGTTCGTGGTCAGCGCCGGGCTGGAGGCGACGGGCGTGACCGCCTGGGCCGGACAGGTGCTGATCGCGCAGGCGGGTGAAAGCCGCCCGCGGCTGCTCACGCTGATGATGGTGCTGGTCGCGGTGCTGTCGGCGCTGATCACCATCAACGGCGCGGTCGCGGCGCTGCTGCCCGTGGTGGTCGTGATGGCGATCCGTCTCAGCCGCCCGCCCTCCCAACTGCTGATGCCGCTTGTGTTCGCCTCGCACGCCGGATCGCTGCTGGCGCTGACCGGCACGCCCGTGAATGTGCTGGTCAACGACGCGGCCGAGAACGCGGGCATCCCGCCCTTCGGCTTCTTCTCCTTCGCGCTGGCGGGCGTGCCGCTGCTGATCGGCACCATCGCCATCGTCATCATGTTCGGCGAACGCCTGCTGCCGGTGCGCAGCGGACGCTCGCTGCCGCCGGATCTCAGCCGCCACGCGCGTACGCTGATGGAGCAGTACCGCCTCACCGATGGCGTGTTCCAGCTTCGCGTGCGCGAACGCTCGCCGCTGGTCGGCACGTTCCACACCGCGCTCGATCTGTCGCGCTACGAGGGGCTGTCGCTGGTGGGCGTGCAGGCGCCCGACCTGGGCGGACCCGTGGGGCTGCGCACGATGGGGCCGGGCGACATCCTGATCGTGCGCGGAGACGCCGCCGGGGCGGGGGCCTTGGCGAGCGACCTTGCGCTGTCGTTCCGCGAGGAGGAGAGCGCCGATGGCGTGACCGGCACGCTGTTCAACCGAAGCTCGGGTCTCGCGGAAGTGGTGATCCCGCCGCGCTCGGCCTTCATCGGGCAGGAGATGTTCCCCGGCATGGTGACGCCGAGCGGGGACCTGATGGTGCTGGCGGTGCAGCGCGGCGGCCTGGACCTGCCGCCGAAGCCCACCACCATCGCGGCGGGCGACACGCTGCTGTTGCAGGGCACCTGGGAAGCGCTGGACCGCCATCTGGAGGACCCCGAGGTGCTGGTGGTCGATTCGCCCGACATCGTGCGCCGCCAGGCGGTGCCGATGGGCGCGCGCGCAAAGACCGCGATCGCCATCCTGCTGGGCATGGTCGCGGTGCTGGCGACCGGCACGCTGCCCTCGGCCATCGCCGGGCTGGTCGCGGCCTGCGCGATGGTGGGCTTTCGCGTCGTGACGGTCGATCAGGCCTACAAGGCGATCAACTGGACGACCGTGATCCTGATGGGCGCGATGATCCCGCTCTCCACCGCCATGACGAAAAGCGGGGCGGCGCAGATGATGGCCGACGCGCTGATCGGCGCGGTCGGGCATCGCAGCCCCTACGCGCTGCTGGCCGGGCTTTATCTGCTGACCGCGATCCTGGGGCAGTTGATCAGCAACACCGCGACCGCGCTGATCATTATCCCGATCGGCGTCGCCGCGGCGCTCGATCTGCATGTCTCGCCCGCGCCGGTGCTGATGAGCATCGCGGTCGCCGCCGCGGCCGCGTTCCTGACGCCCGTCGCGACGCCGGTGAACCTGATGGTGATGGCGCCCGGCGGCTACCAGTTCGGCGACTACTGGAAGCTCGGCCTGCCGCTGCTGCTGCTGTTCATGGCGGTCGCGGTCTTCGTGGTGCCGGTGTTCTACCCGTTCTGACGCGGCGCGGCCGTCACGGCCGCAGCGGAATGCCGGAGATCGCCGAGATCGCCTCCGCAAGCGCCGGGGCGGAGGCGAGGATGGCGTTGCCCTTCGCCGCGCCGCCGTTGGCCAGGAACGGGCTGCACGCCGCGCCCGCCTCCCGCAGGATCGCGAGCGCCGCCGCCACGTCCCACAGGTTGATGTGCCGCTCCACGTAGGCGTCCGACCGCCCGCAGGCGACGTCGGCGAGGCCGAGCGCGCCCGACCCGCCCATGCGCGGCGCGGCGCCCGCCGCCTGCAGCCGCTCGGCCAGTGCCAGCGGCTCGGCGAAGGGCAGACGCGCGGAGTAGCCGATCTCGACCAGCGCGCGGTCCAGCGCGTCCGTCTCCGCCGCGCGGATCGGCGCGCCGTTCAGCGTGGCGCCCGCGCCCAGCACGGCGGCGAAGGTCTCGCCCAGCGCGGGCGCCGCGATCACGCCGATCAGCGCCTGCGCGTCGTCGAGCAGGGCGAGCGAGACGCAGAAGCGCGCCCGCCCGCGCACGTAGTTGGCGGTGCCGTCGATCGGATCGACCACCCAGCGCAGCGCGCCGCCGCGGGCGATGCCGCCTTCCTCGCCCTGAAACCCGTCTTCCGGGAACAGCACCGCCAGGTTGTCCGACAGGAACCGCTCCACCGCGCCGTCGGCGGCGGAGAGCCAGTCCTGGTGGCCCTTCAGGGAGCCCGCGGCGGCACCCGGCGGCGGGCGCATCCGGAGCGCGATCTCGCCCGCCTCGGCGGCGAGGCGGCAGGCGGCGGCGAAGCGGTCTTGCAGAGGCGGCACGGTGCGTCCTTTGTGGCCGGGCGGGGTTGATCTTGCCCTGTCGGAGGGGAATGCTCCTAGGCCATGTCCCAAGAAACATCCGCCGAGCCGCGCGCCGCCATCCTGAGCGGGTCCACCATGCTGGCCGGCATCGCCGGCTGGCCGGTTTCGCATTCCCGCTCGCCGCGGCTGCACGGCTTCTGGCTGCGCCGCTACGGCATCGACGGCGCCTATGTGCCGCTTCCGATCAAGCCGGGGGATTTCGCGACCGCCGTGCACGGGCTGCGCGCCGCCGGATTCCGCGGCATGAACGTGACGCAGCCGCACAAGCTGGCGGCCTTTGAGGTGTGCACCTCGGTGCATCCGTCCGCGCGGCGCGCCGGCGTGGTCAATACCGTCGTATTCAGCGACGACGGAATCCTGGGCATCAACACCGACGGCAGCGGGTTCGTCGCGCATCTGCGCGCGAGCGGCGTCGAGCCTTCCGGCAAGCCGGTGCTGCTGCTGGGCGCGGGCGGCGGGGCGCGCGCGGTGGCGGCGGCGTTGCAGGACGCGGGCGCGACCGTGAGCGTCGCCAACCGCTCGCGCGAGCGGGCCGAGGCGCTGGCGCGCGACCTGCCGGGGCTCGGCGTGGTCGATTGGGAGGCGCGCAACGCGGCGCTGGCCGACAGCGCGGTGCTGGTCAACGCGACCTCGCTCGGCATGAAGGGCAATCCGCCGCTGGAGATCGACCTCGCGCGCGCGCCGGACGGCATGGCGGTGGCGGATATCGTGTATGTGCCGCTGGAGACGCCGCTGCTGGCGGCGGCGCGGCAGCGCGGGCTGCGCACGGTGGACGGGCTGGGGATGCTGCTGCATCAGGCCGGGGTGGGATTCAAGGCGTGGTTCGGCGTCGCGCCCGAGGTGGACGAGGAACTGCGGCGCTTCGTCGCCGGCGACCTGATGCCGGGCGCGCCGTCGCGGGGATGACCGTGTGCCCCGCCCCGGCGGGCAGGCGGCGCGCGATGCGGGTGATCGGCCTGACCGGTGGGATCGGCATGGGCAAATCGACCGCCGCCCTCGCCTTCCGCCGCGCCCGCATCCCCGTTTTCGACGCCGACGCCACGGTGCACCGGCTGCAGGCGCGCGGCGGGCGGGCGGTGCCCGCGATCGGCGCGATGTTCCCGGGCAGCGTGGTGGGCGGCGCGGTGGACCGCGCCCGGCTGCGCGAGGCGGTGCTGGGCCGCCCGGACGCGCTGCGCCGGCTTGAGGCGCTCCTGCATCCGATGGTGGAGGACGAGGAGCGCGCCTTCGTCGCCCGCGCGCGCCGCCGGCGCGCCCCGGCGGCGGTGCTCGACATCCCGCTGCTGATCGAGACCGGCGGCCACCGGCGGGTGGACACGGTGGTGGTGGTTTCCGCCCCCCGCGCGGTGCAGGTGCACCGCGTCCGGCTGCGCCGACGCATGAGCGCGGCCGACGTGGAGGCGGTGATCGCCCGGCAGATGCCGGACCGCGAAAAGCAGCGTTATGCGAATCTCGTGGTGCGGACCGGCCTGTCCCGGCATCATGCGCTCCGCTCGATCCGACGCTTGATCCGGGAGATCCGCGCGTGAGCCGCTCCGTGCTTCTGGATACGGAAACGACGGGTCTCGACCCGGCGCAGGGGCACCGCGTCATCGAGGTCGCGGCGATCGAGCTTTTGAACGATCTGCCGACCAGCAACTTCTTCCACGCCTTCGTCGATCCCGAGCGCGACGTGCCGGAGGACGCGGTGCGGGTGCATGGCATCACCGCGGCCCATCTGCGCGGCAAGCCGCGCTTCGCGGAGATCGCCGGGCCGCTGCTGGATTTCCTGGCCGGCGATCCGATCGTCGCGCACAACGCGCCGTTCGATTTCGGCTTCCTGAACGCCGAGCTGGCGATGCTGGGCCTGCCCCCGCTCGGCGCGGAGCGGATGATCGACACGCTGGTGCTGGCCAAGACCCGCTTTCCGGGGATGCCGAACAGCCTCGATGCGTTGTGCCGGCGCTTCGAGATCGACCTCTCTGCCCGCACCACGCACAACGCGCTGCTCGATTGCCGGCTGCTCGCCGAGGTCTACGTGGAGCTGACCGGCGGGCGGCAGCGCGGCCTGTCGCTGGTGGGCGATGCCGAGGACGGCGGCGGCGCGCAGATCTACGCGCCGGTCGGCCCCCGCACCCCGCGGCCGGTCGAGCCCTCGGCCGCCGAGCTTGCCGCCCATGCCGCCTTCGTCGAGCGGATCAAGGACCCGGTGTGGCGGATGCCGTGACCATACCGCATCGCCACCCCCCCGCGCTGGTGCGCCCGACGCTTGCCATCGTCGTGGTGATGGTGGCCGTGATGGGGGTCGCGGCGGTGCTCGGCGTGCGCATGATCGACGCGCTGCAGGACCTGCACGCAAGCGCGACGCGCGCCACCGAGGTGGCCGCCGCGGCCGACACGGTGCTGGACGTGCTGCAGGATTCCGAGACGGCGGCGCGAGGCTTCCTGCTGACGGAGCGGCCGGCCTATCTCGATCCCTACCTGGCGAACCGCGACCGGCTGGCCGAGACGCTGCGCGAACTCGATGCGCTCGCGGCCGATTCCGCCGCGTTGCAGGCCGATCTCGGCCCTCTCGGGCGGCACGCCCAGGCGACGATGGAGGATATCGACCGCACGGTCGAAGCCGCCCGTGCATCGGGCCCGCAGGCGGGGCTCGCCATCGTGCTGACCGACCAGGGGCGCCAGCACATGGAGGCGGTGCGGGCGGCCGTTGCCCACATCAAGGCCCGCGCGATCGCCGAGCGGGAGGATCGCAGCGACCTGCTGATGGCCCGCCAGCGCGAGGCGTTCTATCTGGTGCTGTCGGCGGCGCTGGCCGGCGTGATGCTGCTGGGGTTCAGCGCCATCGGATTGCTGATCGGCCGCCGGCGCCTCTCGGCGGCACGCTCTGCGCTTGCGGTGCAGTCGCAGCGGCTGCAGGCGACCGTCGACCGCATCCGCGACGGGGTCGCGGTGTTCGACGTGGGCGACCGGCTGATCCTGTGGAACGCGACCTTCTTCCCCACCACCGGCCTGCCCGCGGCGCTGGCGACGGAGGGCGCGCCGTTCGCGCGCTTCGCCGCCGCTGCCGCCGCCGCCGACTGGCAGCCCCCGCTGCTCGCCGAGCCGCTGCCGGCGGGCGACATCGCGGTGCCGCCGGTCTCGGGCGAGTTGCGGGTGGCCGACAAGGTGCTGGAGATCTGGCGCGGGCGGATGCCGGATGGCGGGCAGATCCTGGCGGTCGCCGACATCTCCCGCCGGGTGCGGGCCGAGGCGGTGGCGCGGCAGGCGCAGAAGATGGAAGCGCTCGGGCAGCTGACCGGCGGCGTCGCGCACGACTTCAACAACCTGTTGCAGGTGATCTCTGCCAATCTGGAGCTGGTGGACCGCCGCCTGCCCGCCGATCTGCCGGAGGCGCCGTGGATCCAGTCGCGGCTTTCGTCTGCCCGCGCGGGGGTGGAGCGCGGCGCGCGGCTGATCCAGCATCTGCTCGCCTTCGCCCGCCGCCAGCCGGTGGCGCCCCGCGCGGTCCGCCCGGATTCGGTGCTGCGCGGCATGGAGGATCTGCTGGTGCGCTCGATCGGGGCGAAGATCCGCATCTCGATCGCCGCGCCCGAAAGCGCGTGGGAGATGCGCGTCGATCCGCAGCAGTTCGAGAACGCGATCCTGAACCTGACGATCAACGCGCGCGACGCGATCGAGGCGGATTGCGCCTCCCCGCCCGGCGCGATCGCGATCGGCCTGGAGAACGCGACGATCCAGCCCGGCTGCGCGGCGAACCTGGGGATTGCGCCCGGCGACTACGTGCGCGTGTCGGTGACCGACAACGGCGCGGGGATGCCGGAATCGGTGGTCGCGCGGGCGACGGAGCCGTTCTTCACCACCAAGGCGGAGGGAAGGGGGAGCGGACTCGGCCTGCCGATGGTCTACGGCTTCGCGCGGCAGTCGGGCGGCGTGATGAAGATCGACAGCACGCCGGGCTGCGGCACCACCGTGACGCTGATCATCCCGCGCGCGGCACGGCCGGCCGAAGGGCTGAGTAGCGGGGCGGCGCCCGCCTTCGCGGCCGCCGGCGGCACCGCGGCGGACTGAGCGGCGGTCCTGGCCGCTGCCCGGTCAGCGGCGCGCGCGATCAGGCGGTGGGCATGGAGCCCGGCGCGACCTGCGCCCGGCGGGACTGCCACAGCGCCACGAAGTCGATGGGCTGGAGCAGGACCGGCGGGAACCCGCCGTCGCGCGTCACGTCGGCCAGGATGTTGCGGGCGAAGGGGAACAGGATGCGCGGGCATTCCACCAGCAGCACCGGCTCGATGGCGTTCTCCGGCAGCCCGCTCAGGGTGAAGACGCCGGCATAGGTCAGCTCCGCCACGAAGACGGTGGCCGCCTGGCCGCCGGCCGCGGCTCCTTGGCCGTTGCCTTGCCCGTTGCCCTGCCCCTGCTGCTCCTGCGCCTCGGCGCGGATCACCAGCGCGACCTCGAAGGCGTCCTGGCCCTCGGTGAGGCGGCGGGCCTGGACGTCGAGGTTGATGTTCACCTGCGGCGCGGCGCGGAGCTGGGTGTAGATCGCGGGCGCGCCCGGCACCTCGAAGGACATGTCCTTCACGTACTGGATGTTCACCACCAAGGGCGGTTGCGCCTGCGGTGCGGCGGTTGCGTCGGACATCAGGGCCTCCGTGTCATCCCGGGCGCGGCGGGTAGCACGGATGACGGGTACGCGCCAATTCGGGGAATCACGGGGCCGGACGCACCCGGGTCAGACGCGCCAGACGATTTCCTCGGGCGCCGCCTCGGTCGGGTCCACGCGCAGCCAGGTGCCGTTCATCACGCTCTTGCCGGTCATCGAGAGGATGAAGCCCCAATGGCTGACCACCACCGTCTCGGCCCAGTCCGGCAGCGCCGCCATCTCGCCGCGGAAGGACCGCGCGCGCTCGATCACGCTGTCGGCGTGCTCCTCGTCCGATGGCCACCAGAACTCCTCGATGGCGGAGAAGTCGTGCTCCGGCCACGCCTGCTCCAGCTTGGTGCGGGGCGAGCCGATGTCGCAGGCGAACTTGTAGCGCTCGCGCACGACGGGCGTGACCGTCACCGGGATGCCGAGCGCGCGGGCGAGCGGCGCGGCGGTCTGCAGGGCGCGGGTGTAGGGGGAAGCGATGATGCGGCGAATCGGCAGGTCCGACAGGTGCTTCGCCGCCGCATGGGCCTGTTCGTGACCCAGATCGGTCAGCGGCGCGTCCACGATGCCGGGATCGACCCGCGTGGCGGTGAAATGCAGGTTGAATTCGCTTTGGCCGTGGCGCAGCAGGATCATGGTTCCGCCCATATAGGTCGCCCGCGCCGCCGGCAATCCCGGCGCGCGGGCCGGGGAAGGGGGCTTACGCAGGCTTTAGTTGTCTGGCCCCGGCGGGTCCCCTATCTGTGTCGTTGAAGGAGAGCAAGGATGAACGGCGGCAGTTTCCCGGTCGATCTGGTGCTGTTCGGCATGGTGGCCGCGTTCCTGGTCCTGCGCCTGCGCAGCATCCTGGGCCGCCGCACCGGGTTCGAGCGGCCGCCGCAGCCCTATCAACCGGTCGGAGGCGCGCCCTCGGTGATCGACGCGCAGGCCGAGCCCGTGCCCGCGCGCCCCGCTCGCGACCTGCCCGACCCGGCGAGCGCGCTCGGCCAGACGCTGTCGCGGATGCAGGGGATCGACCGCAATTTCACCCCGTCGGGCTTCCTCGACGGCGCTGAGAAGGCGTTCGCGATGATCGTGGCGGCCTTCGCCGGCGGCGATCGCGTGGCGCTGCGCGGCCTGTTGTCGGACGATACCTACCGCGCGTTCGAGACCGCGATCGCGGGCCGCGAAGCGGCCGGGCAGACGCAGGAAAGCGACCTGAAGGCGATCCATGCCGCGACGATCGAGGCGGCGGAGCTGCGCAATACGGTGGCGCAGATCACGGTGAAGTTCGTCTCCGACCAGGTGAGCCTGCTGCGCGGCGCGGACGGCAAGGAGGTTTCCGGCACCGACGCGGTGACGGAGCTGACCGATATCTGGACCTTCGAACGCGACCTGACGGCGGCCGATCCGACCTGGCGGCTGATCGAGGCGCGCAGCGCCTGATGGATCAAGCTTCGCCGCCCTTCGCGGCGGCGGTGCCGGACGTGACCGCCGAGAGGGCCGACCAGCGCATCCTGTGCGGCGATTGCCTCGATCTGCTGCCATCGCTCGAGGCCGGTTCGGTCGATGTCGTGGTCACCTCGCCGCCGTACAACCTGGGCATCGCCTATCGCGGCTATCGCGACCGGCTGGCCGAGGACGAGTACCTGGACTGGATGGTGCGCGTGGCGGGCGCGCTGCGCCGGGTGCTGCGGCCGGACGGGTCGTTCTTCCTCAACATCGCGGGCTCGCCACGGGAGCCCTGGCTGCCGTTCGAGCTGATCGTGCGGCTGCGCCCCCTGTTCGTGCTGCAGAACCACATCGCCTGGGTGAAGTCGATCGCGGTGGGCGCGGATTCGGTGGGGCACTTCAAGCCGGTGGCCGGGCGGCGCTTCCTGCACCACAACCACGAGCACATCTTCCACCTGACGCTGACCGGCGACGTGCAGCTCGACCGGCTGGCGGTGGGCGTGCCGTTCAAGGACAAGTCCAACATCGCGCGCCGCGGCCATGCGCAGGACCTGCGCTGCCGCGGCAACACCTGGTTCATTCCGTACGAAACGGTTCAGAGCCGGGACGCGAAGTTCAACCACCCCGGCACGTTTCCGGTGGCCCTGCCGCGCCAGTGCATCCGGCTGCACGGCAAGCCCGGCGCGACGGTTCTGGACCCGTTCATGGGCACCGGCACAACGCTTGTCGCCGCGCGGCTGGAAGGCGCGCGCGGGATCGGGATGGAGATCGATCCGTCCTATGTCGCGGTGGCGCGGGAGCGGTTGGGCGCGGTGTAGAGTCCGTCGGACAGATTCTGCAACGATGCGCAGCCTGCATCGTCTCGTCATCGCGGGACGCCGCTGCGCGCCTCGCAATGACGGCGTCGATGGCGGGCACGGAGGCCCGCCATCACCGGGTTCGATGCGGTATCAGTACCCGAGCGGCGTCGTCACCACCGGGACCCAGCGGCCGTTGTGCACGACCGTCAGGAACGATTCCGACGAGGCGTGGTGGTTGGTGGCCGACAGGCTGAGCGGCGGCGAGCCAAAGATGTCCTTGTAGTTCTTGATGCTCTCCATCGCCTTGATGAAGCTGTCCGTCGTCAGGTCGCGGCCCGCGCGGTCGAGCGCCAGAAGCACGACCTGGGCCGCGGTATAGCCCATCTCGCCGTGGAAGTTCGGATCGCGGCCGTACTTGGCCTTGAACTTCTTCGCGAATTCCTGCACCGCCGGCCGAGGGTCGTCGGGATAGGCGTAGACGGCCGGCGTCATCGAGTAGAAGCCCTCGCCGGCGTTGCCGGGGGCTTCGGCGATCGCCGTGTCATAGGACGCGAACTGGCCGACCAGCGGCACGTCCCAGCCCATCTTGCGCGCGGTCTGGATGATCAGCAGCGTGTCGCGCACGATGGTTCCCATCGCGATCATGTCGCAGCCCGCGTCGTGCAGCTTGGACACCACGGCGTTGAAGTCGGTGTCGGTCGGCTTGTCGGCGGCCTCGGCCACCAGGGGCAGGTTCATCGCCTTGAGCTGATCCACCACGCCCGCCAGAACGTCGCGTCCAAAATCGGTGTCCTGATAGAGCGCGCAGACCTTCTTCACGCCTTTATGCTCGACGAAATATTTCACACCCGAACGCATCTCGTCGTAGTACGAAGCGAACTGGCCGAACTTCAGCCGGTTGAACGGCTCGTACATCGACCGCGCCGCGGTCAGCGGAAAGACGTTCGGCACGTCCTTCTCGAACATCGAGGGCATGATCGCGTTGTTCATCGGTGTGCCGCCGTTGTCGAGGCCGATGAAGATCTCGTCGCGGTTGAGCAGCTTGTTCATGCCCTGCACCGCGCGCGGGACCTGATACTGGCTGTCTTCGACCACGTAGCGAATCTTCCGGCCGTGCACGCCGCCCTTGGCGTTGACTTCGTCGAACGCCATGCGGATCGCGTCGGAGTTGTTGACGCCCTGCACGGCGGTGACGCCGGACAGGTCCGTGACCGTGCCGATGACGATCTCGGTGTCCGTCACGCCGCGCTGCGCGGCGATGGCCGACGGCGCGGCGAAGGCGAGCAGCGCCGTCGCCGCCACGGCAAGCGCGGCATGCCGCGCTGGGGCGGCCTTTCGATTCGACATTGTTTTGTTTCTCCCTGTGCGGGACGTTCGTCGCGTCCCCCTGTTCTTCTTCAGCCGGGAGAAGCCTAGCGCACATCGCAGGCCGCACAAGGCCGCATGGGAAATCCGCCGCCGCCGCGGGTGCGTCAGGGAGCGGCGTCCTCCTGCAGGCCCATACGGGCGCGGGCGTGCGCCATGCCGGCGAGGATCGCCTGGGTGTCGCGCCGCACCTGCTCGGCGAGCGCGGGCGAGTCCTCGCAATCGGCCGCCGTCGCGCAGGCGGCATCGATGCTGATCTGCAAGGGCGGGGGCGGCGGATCGGATGGCGCGCAGGCGGCAAGCGCGCCGGCGAGCCCGAGAACCGCGAGCCCCAGGAGCGGAAGCAGCGCTCCCGCCAGCGGACGGTTCCGGGCGTCCGGCTGCCCGCCGTCCCGGTCCGCTCCCGCCGCGCGGGACGCATCTGTCGCTGATCGCGCCGGTCGCATCCGGGGGCAGCATATAGGGCGGCGAAGGCGGCGCGGGAAGCGCCTATCGCCCGGCGCAAGCCAGCCTGATAGACAGGCGGCATGCCCGATCAGAAGCCCCGCGTCGCGCTGTTCGTCACCTGCCTGGTGGACCTGTATCGCCCCACCGTGGGCTTCGCCGCCATCGCCCTGCTGGAGCAGGCGGGCTGCCAGGTGGAGGTGCCGCGCGCCCAGACCTGCTGCGGCCAGCCCGCCTACAACACCGGCGACCGCGCCACCGCGCGCGACATGGCGCTGGGCCTGCTGGATGCCTTCGGCGGCTACGACTACGTGGTGGCGCCGTCCGGCTCCTGCGCGGGGATGCTGCGCGCGCACATGCCGCACCTGTTCGACGACGACCCGAACCTGCGCGCGCGGGCCGAGGCGCTGGCCGGGCGCACCTACGAGCTGGTGAGCTTCCTGACCGACGTGCTGGGCGTGGGAAGCCTGCCCGCGCGTCATGCCGGCGGGACCGTGACCTACCACGACTCCTGCTCCGGCCTCCGCGAACTGGGCATCCGCGACCAGCCGCGCCGGCTGCTGGCGAGCGTGGGGGCGACGGTCGCCGAAATGACCGACGCCGATGTATGCTGCGGCTTTGGCGGAACGTTCTGCGTGAAATATCCGGACATCTCGGTGCGCATGGTCTCCGACAAGACCGCCAACATCGCCGCGACCGGCGCCGAGACGCTGCTGGCCGGCGATCTCGGCTGCCTGCTGAACATGGCCGGGCGGCTGAAGCGCGAGGGGCGCCCCACGCATGTCCGCCACGTGGCTGAGGTGCTGGCGGGCATGACCGGGCAGGTTCCGCCGATCGGCGAAGGCCGCGACTGATGGATAAGCCGACGGTCCCGACCCGGCCGGGGCCGCGGCTGCACGACGATCTGACGCGCACGGTGCTCGCGGTGCTGTTCATCGGCGGCATCGTGGCGGCGTCGCTCTGGCTGCTGTGGCCGTTCATTCCGGCCACCGTCTGGGCGATGACGCTGGTGATCGCCACGTGGCCGCTGATGCGCTGGGTGCAGGCGGCGCTATGGGGCAGCCGGGCGCTGGCGGTGACGGTGATGACCATCGCCTTCCTGCTGGTCTTCGTGGTGCCGTTCTGGCTCGCGGTCGGCACCATCGCGCGCAATGCCGCTGCCATCACCGAGGCCGCGAAGATCGCGCTCGCCTTCAAGGTGCCGCCGACCCCGGACTGGATCGCCTCGCTGCCGATGATCGGCCACGGCTTGGCCGATGCGTGGGACGGCGTTACCGCCGCGGGGTTGCAGGACCTGGCGCCGATGGCGACGCCCTATGTCGGGCGAATCACGGAATGGCTGGTCGGCGCGGCGGGCAGCCTGGGCAGCCTGTTCCTGCAATTTCTGCTGACGGTCGCCATCGCCGCCGTGATGTATGCGCGCGGCGAGGCCGCCGCCGCGGTGACGCTGCGCTTTGGTCACCGTCTGGCGGGCGACCGGGGCGCGGGCGCCGTCATGCTGGTCGGCAAGGCGATCCGGGGCGTGGCCCTTGGCGTGGTGGTCACCGCGCTGGCGCAAACCCTGGTGGGCGGGGTGGGCCTCGGCTTGGCCGGGGTGCCCTTCGCCGGGGTGCTGACGGCGTTGCTGCTGTTGCTGTGCATCGCGCAGGTGGGGCCGGCGCCGCTGCTGCTGCCGGCCGTGGGCTGGATGTACTACGCCGGCCAGACCGTGCCGGCGACGATCCTGCTGGTCTTCTCCATCCCCGCGCTGACGCTCGACAACGTGCTGCGGCCGCTGCTGATCCGCCGCGGCGCCGACCTGCCGCTGCTGCTGATCCTAGTGGGCGTGATCGGCGGCCTGATCTCGCTGGGGCTGGTCGGGATCTTCCTGGGCCCGGCGGTGCTCGCCGTCGCCTACACGCTGCTGCAGGCCTGGATCGCCGAAGACTCCGAGCCGGTGCCCCCGCCGCAGTAGCGGCGTCAGCCCGATCACGCCCGCGCCCGCGAGGCTCGACGGCGCTGTCGCGCTTTGGTCCAATCCGCGCGCAACAGATGGATGGCCGTCATGGATTCCTCCGATGCCGCCGCCGTGCGGGCCTGGTTCCACCAGCTTGCCGATCATGTGCAGGCGGTCGATTTCAAGGGCGCGCGGCCGATCTTCGCCGAGGACATGGTTGCCTTCGGCACCTTCACCGATTTCATGACCGGGCGCGACAATGCCGAAGCCAATCAGTGGCGCAACGTCTGGCACCACATCGACGGCTTCCGCTGGCGGCCCGACATCCGCGTGATGGTTTCGCCCGACCGCTTGCAGGCGGTCGGCATGGGCGTGTTCGATTCGACCGGCTACCTGCAGGACGGCACGCCCTACGACCGGCCGGGACGCGCCACCGTGGTGCTGGCGCGCGACACGACCGACGCGGCGTTCGTCGCGACGCACACGCACATGTCCCTGTTCCGCGACGTGCCCACGCGGTCGTTCAAGAACAAGCCAGAAAAAGCATAGACCATGCTTGGCGAATCGCGCCTTGGGCGCATCCGCCCTACGCCGCGTTGGCGTAACGGGTCAGACCACGATGTGATCGCCGAGCACACGCCGCAGCGCGGCGAGGTCGGTGATCGTCACGGTCTTGCCGGACAGGCGCACCCAGCCGGAATCGCGCCACGCGGCGAGGTGCTTGTTGATGCTCTCGCGCGTCAGGTCGGTCATGCCGCCGAGTTCGCGCTGCGACAGCTCGAAGTCGATCTGCAGGCCCTCGCCTTCCTCGTGCGACTTCAGGCCCGCGAGCTGAAGCAGCGCCTTCGCGAGCCGCGCGCCGGCGGGAAGCGTGGCGCTGTCCACCACCTGTTCGGTGGTGTTGCGCAGCCGCGTGCTGATCATGCGGGTGATGCCGAGCAGCGCCTCGGGCGCGCGCATCATCGCGGCGATGAGCTGCTTGCCGTCCACGCACAGCACGCGGGCGGGCGACAGTGCCATCGCGTCGGCGCTGCGCGGCCAGTCGTTGATCACCGCCAGCTCACCGAACACGTTCCCCGGGCCGGCGATCTCCAGCACGATCTCACGCCCGCCCGGCGTGACGGAGGACAGCTTCACGTAGCCGTCGAGCACCAGGACGAGAAAGCTGCCGGCCTCGCCCATCGTGAACAGCGTCTCGCGCGTCTTCAGGTGGCGCAGCGTGGCGCGGCGCAGCAGCGGCAGCAGGTCCTGTTCGGGCAGGCAGCCCAGCACGCCCGACTGCCGGGCCAGCCGCAGCAGGCCCTGTTCGCCGCCGACATGCGCGGCCGCCTTGGGCGGGCCGCCCGCCGGCATGACGGGCGCGGAAGGGCCGCCGGCATGCGGGCCGGCTGACGGAGCGGCAGCGGCGTTCGGCATCGGTCGGTCCTGATGAGCAGCCATGAGCCAGACCCCAGCGATACACCCAGGCGTTAAGCCACGCTGTGACCTGTATCACAACTTCCTGGTCAGGCGGCGCGTCCGCCCACGGTTTCGGTCGAGGCGTCGAGCCCGACCGCCTGCGCCAGCCGGTCGAGCCGGCGGACCACGCTTTCGCCCGCGAACACGCCCGCCCCTTCGTGCAGCCGCAGCACGAGGCGGCCGCCCTGGATCGACAGGCTGGTGCCGGCGAGCAGGTCGGGCGTGCCGGCGGAAAGCGTGTAGGCCAGGCGCAGCGCGACGCCGAGCCGCTCGGCCCGCGCCGCGCTTGCCACGTCCAGCAGCAGGCGGGCGGGACGGAGGAATTCGGCGTCGGCCTCGGCCTCGTAGCGCATGGCCAGCGTCAGCGCGAGGAAGGCGCGGGCGTGATGGTCGAGCCCGATGCCGGTCTGCCGCAGCACGCGCAGGAAGGCCTGCTCGGCGCGGAACTCCGGATGGTCGTGGCTGCCGATGTCGGACGCCCAGCACGCGGCTTCGCGCAGCCGCTTCGTCTCCGGCGTCTCCGCCGCGAAGAGCGGTTCGGTCCAGGCCAGCAGATGCGGCGGCAGCGTGGAATCTCGGCCATAGCGCGCCCCGAGCTCGCGCCCCGACGCGAGCAGCGGGTCCTCGGCGCGGATGCTTTCGGGCATCCGCTGCATGAACCAGCCTTCGCGCAGGCCGGAGGCGCTGAACACCACGCGCCGCGCGCCCGTCGCGCGCAGCAGGCGGCGCAGCACGACGGCGGCGAAGGGAAGGTCGTCGATGCGCCGGCGTGGCACCGCGGGCAGGCGTTCCAGCGCGCGGCGGCCCGCGCCCGCGATCACGCCGGTCAGGTCGCGCGCTTCCTCTCGCCCCACCGTGTAGTGGTGGACCATATGCAGCGGGTAGGCGGTCTGCGCCATGTGGATGCGCGCGAGCGCCCGCCACGCGCCGCCCACCAGATACAGGTCGCGCCCCGCGCCGCCGCCGAGCCAGGGAACGGTGGCGAGATCGGCCTCGGCCAGCGCGCGGGCCTTTACCGGATCGTTGCCCGATCGCTCGGAGAGGCGGATCACGCCGAGCCGCAGCGTCTGCGCCAGGCCGCGCCGCCCGGCTTCGAGCTGCACCAGTTCGAGCGAGCCGCCGCCGATATCCGCCAGGATGCCGTCGGCGGACGGAATGCCGCACACCACGCCGAGCGCCGACAGCTCGGCTTCCTGCGTGCCGGGCAGCACGCGGATCGGCACGTCCGGCATCCGCGATTGCAGCAGCCGCACGAAATCCGGACCGTTGGTGGCGTCGCGCACGGCGGCGGTGGCCAGCACCTCGAAGGGCTGCGCCCCCATCGCACGCGCGACCAGATGGTAGCGGTGCATCACGGTCAGCGCCTGCGCGACGCCTTCCTCGTTCAGCCGGCCGGTGTCCTGCAGGCCGCGGCCGAGGCGCAGCACCGCCTTCTCGTTGAAGATCGAGATCGGGTTGCGCGAATGCCCCTCGAACACCACGAGGCGGACCGAGTTGGAGCCGAGATCGACGACCGCGCAGCGCGGCAGGGGAAGGGAGTAGGCCGGCGGCACGTCAGTCCTGATTCACTCTGTCCTGGCGGCGATGGGCGAGCAGCGCGCCGGACCCCGCCCCGCCGTGCAGCGCCGAGCCGCGGCCGGAGAGCGAGGGATTGGTCATGAAATAGTCGTGCGCGGACACCGGCTTGCGGCCGGCGCGCACGCGGTGCCAAGTGGCGTCGGCGTGCAGGTTCCACGACTGCATCGTGTCCTGCAGGTTCACCACCATGATCTGGTCCAGCACCTGCGCGTGTACGGTCGGGTTATGGATCGGCACCAGCGTCTCGACGCGCCAGTCCATGTTCCGCGCCATCAGGTCGGCCGAGCTGATGAACACCTTGGCATCCGCGTGGGGCAGCTGGTGCCCGTTGCCGAAGGCGTAGATGCGGCCGTGTTCCAGGAAACGGCCGACGATCGATTTCACGGAGATGTTTTCCGACAGGCCCGGAACGCCCGGCCGCAGGCAGCAGATCCCGCGCGCCACGATGTGGACCCGCACGCCCGCGCGCGAGGCGCGATAGAGCGCGTCGATCAGCGTTTCATCGACGAGCGAGTTCATCTTGAGCCAGATGGTGGCGGGCTCGCCCGCCGCGGCGAGGTCGATCTCGTGCTGGATGTGATGCAGCAGCGTGTCGCGCGTGGTGAGCGGGCTGAACGCCAGCTCCTCCATCTTCTCGGGCGTCGCGTAGCCGGTCATGTAGTTGAACAGCCGCGCCGCGTCGCGCGTCAGCGCCGGATCGCAGGTGAAGAAGGACAGGTCCGTGTAGATGCGCGCGGTGATCGGGTGATAGTTGCCCGTGCCGAAATGCGCGTAGGACCGCACGCTGCCCCCTTCGCGCCGCACCACGAGCGACAGCTTGGCGTGCGTCTTCAGGTCGGCGAATCCGAACACCACCTGCACGCCCGCCGCTTCCATGCTGCGCGCAAGACGGATGTTGGCTTCCTCGTCGAAGCGGGCGCGAAGTTCCACCATCGCAGTGACGGACTTCCCGGCTTCGGCCGCCTCGATCAGCGCCTTGACGATCGGGCTGTCGCGGCTGGTGCGGTACAGCGTCTGCTTGACCGCAATCACGCTGGGATCGGCCGCGGCCTGCCGCAGGAATTGCACCACCACGTCGAAGCTCTCGAACGGGTGGTGGACGATGATGTCCTTGGCGCGGATCGCGGCGAAGCAGTCGCCGCCGAAATCGCGGATGCGCTCGGGGAAGCGCGGCGTGTAGGGCGGGAACAGCAGGTCGGGGCGGTCGTCCACGATCAGCTGCTTGAGGTCGGCAACGCCCAGGATGCCGTCCAGCACATGCACCTGATCGGGCTCGGCGCCGAGTTCGCTGGCAACCAGCGTGCGCAGCTCCTCCGGCATGTCGTCCTCGATGGCGAGGTTGATGACCACGCCGCGCCGGCGCCGCTTCAGCGCCGTTTCGTAGGACCGCACCAGGTCCTCGGCCTCTTCCTCGAACTCCACGTCGGTGTCGCGGATCAGGCGGAATTCGCCGTCGCCCGCCACGTGCAGGCCGGGAAACAGCCGGTACAGGCTGAGGCGGATCAGGCTTTCGATCAGGACGAAGCGGATCGTCTCCCCGCCCCCCGACGGCAGGCGGATGAAGCGCTCCACCTGCGCCGGGATCGGCACCAGCGCGTTCATCGACGAGCCATCCTCGTCGTGCACCAGCAGCAGCGCCAGCACGAGGCCCATGTTGGGGATGAACGGGAACGGGTGCGCCGGGTCGATGGCGAGCGGCGTGAGCGCGGGGAAGATGCGCTCCATGAAATACTCGTCGAGCCAGGCGCGGTCCTCGTCGGTCAGCGCGTCGGGGTCGAGCACGGCGATGCCTGCTTGGCCGAGCAGGGCGCGCAGTTCGCGCCAGACCCGCTGCTGGCGCGCCACCAGCAGATTGGAGTCGTGCGTGATCGCGGCGAGCTGCTGCGCGGGCGTGCGACCGTCCGCCGAGGCGGTCGTGACTCCCGCCTTCGCTTGCCCCATCAGGCCTGCGACGCGGACCGAGATGAACTCGTCGAGGTTGGACGCGCTGATCGACAGGAAGCGCAGCCGCTCCAGCAGCGGGTGGCGGGGGTTCTCGGCCTCGTCCAGCACGCGGTCGTTGAAGGCCAGCCACGAGAGTTCGCGGTTGATGAAGCGGTCCGGGCTTTCGGGCGGGATCCCCGGCAGGTGCGCCGCGCCGTCCGCCGCCTGCGCGCGGGACGCCACGCTGTCGCGCGCCACGTCACCGGGGCTCGCGTCGTTTGGGGCCAGATCGTTGGGGGGCGTGACCATGCCTGTGCTCATACCGATCCCGAGCGGTTCGGGCAGCACATTATAGGAGGGGTGGTGCTTCCACCGCCGCGGGCCCCTCTGACCCTGAAATTTCATCCCCGTGGACAATCAGCGGCTCCAGGCATTGCTCGGCCAAACGGCGCGTCACGTCCCGCTTCGCCTCCCAGGCGGCGCGGTCGAGCAGGGCGGCGGCCTCACGGATGGCGGCCGCGCTGCGGGGCAGGCGCAGGAGGATCCAGGCCTGCACCGGCTCGGGTACGGCCAGCTTCCGCTCCGCGAGCAGCCGGGTCAACAGCCGCCGCAGCAGCGCGTCGTCGGGCGGGCCGATCCGCGCGGCGGTGATGGCGCGCAGGCGGCTCGCGAGGTCCGGCAGGCGGACGGGCCAGCGCGCGGGCGCCTCGGGCGCCGCCATCAGCAACGGATGGCCGGCCTGCTGGGCCGCGTTCAGCAGGTGCAGGAGCGCCTCCTCGTCGGCCACGAGGTCCGCGTCATCGAGCGCCACCGGGCCGGACGGGGCGGGCGGCAGGCCGCGCAGCGCCGCGCCGTCGAACCACGCCGCCCCGGTTCGGGCCGCCCAGCGGTGCAGCAGGTGCGTCTTGCCGCAGCCCGGCTCTCCCCACAGCGCGAGGCGCAGGCCCGGCCACTCCGCCGCGCGGTCGAGCCACGCCAGCGCCGCCTCGTTCGACGGCGCGGGGATGAACGCCGACGCCGCGTAGTCGGGCCGGTGCGGAAACGGGAGCGCGAGCTGGCGGATGCGGATCATGCCGGTCGGGACGGGCCGTGTCAGCGCGGGTCGTGATACAGTGGGCTCGCCAGATACCGCCGCAGCCAGAAGCGGCTGAGCACGCCGATGGTGGCGGCGACCGGGACGGCGAGCATGACGCCCAGGAAGCCGAAGGCCGCGCCGCCGGCGAACAGGGCGAAGATCACCCACACGTCGGGCAGCTCCACCCGGTCGCCCAGGAAGCGCGGATAGATCACGTAGCCTTCGAGGAACTGGCCGACCAGCAGCACCGCCGCCACCGTCAGCACGCCGCTCCAGCTCTGGAACTGCGCCGCCCCCAGCGCGAGCGCCGTGATGCCGCCGGTGATCGAGCCGACATAGGGGATGAAGCTGAGCATCCCAGCCGTGAGGCCGACGATCAGGCCGAGCTCCAGTCCCACCGCGGTCAGCGCGCCGGCGTAGTAGGCGGCCAGGATCAGGCAGCAAAGCGCCTGCCCGCGCACCCAGGCCGACAGGATCCGGTCCACCTCGCGCGCCTGGGCGCGCACCACCTCGCGGTAGCGCGGCGGCACCCAGTCGTCGATCCGCGCGATGGCGGGGCGCCAGTCGCGCAGCAGGTAGAAGGCGACGATGGGGGTGACGACCACCAGCGTCAGCACGTTGAAGATCGCGAAGCCGCCGCCGATCAGGTGCGACAGTGCAGGCGTCACGTAGGACAGCATCGTACCCGCTTGCCCGGCCACCAGGTCGCGCAGCTTGTCGTTGACCACGTCCTTGCCGAAGCTTTCCTGCAGACTCGTCATCATGTGACCGGCCCAGCCCTGCAGCAGCGCGACGTAGTCCGGCACGCGGCCGATCAGCAGCCCGATCTGCGCGACGATCAGCGGATAGAGCAGCAGCGCGAACAGCAGCGCGGCGGCGATGAGCGCCAGGATCATCAGCAGCGCGGCGAGCGAGCGCGGCACGCCGAGGCGGGTCAGCCGGTGCGCCGGCGGGTCCAGCGCATAGGCGATCCCGCCCGCGGCGACGAAGGGCAGCAGGACCGAGGCGAACAATTGCAGGGCGAACCACGCCGCCACCAGCAGGCAGACCAGCAGCACCGCGCGCTGGCCCTTGGTGGACAGCCAGGGGCCGGGGACGGGCGGCGCCGGGTGCGGCGCGACCGGCGCGGCGGCCGTCCGCAGCGGGCGCGGCGGGTCGCTCCGCGCGTCCGGGTCCGCCGCCGGCAGGTCGGCCACTTCGTTGGTCATGCGCGAAGGCTATCACAGCCCGCGCCTCAGGCTGTGCCGTTTCCCGCGGCGTTGCGGCGGCGTATGAGGGGCGCCCGGGGATATGCCCAGGGACACGCGCAGGGACACGCGCAGGCACAGGAGCGCGCATGGCGAAGGACGGAACCGGGGGGGCGGCGGGCGCCGGCCTGACGTATCGCGCCGCCGGGGTGGACATCGACGCGGGCGAGACGCTGGTCGAGGAGATCAAGCCGCTGGCGCGCGCCACGCTGCGCAAGGGCGTGCTGGGCGGCATCGGCGGCTTCGGCGCGCTGTTCGATCCCAAGGCGGCGGGCTACGCCGATCCGATCCTGGTCGCGACCACCGACGGCGTCGGCACCAAGCTGAAGCTCGCGATCGACGTGGGCAAGCACGACACGGTCGGCGTCGATCTGGTGGCGATGTGCGTCAACGACCTGGTGGTGCAGGGCGCGGAGCCGCTGTTCTTCCTGGACTACTTCGCGACCGGCAAGTTGAGCGTGGCGCAGGCGCGCTCGGTGGTGGCGGGCATCGCCTCGGGCTGCCGCGAGGCGGGCTGCGCGCTGGTGGGCGGCGAGACCGCCGAGATGCCGGGGCTGTATGCCGAAGGCGACTACGACCTGGCGGGCTTCGCTGTGGGAGCCGCCGAGCGTGGGCGGCTGCTGCCCGCGGGGGTGGCGGTGGGCGATGCGATCCTCGGCCTGCCGAGCGACGGGGTGCATTCCAACGGGTTCTCGCTGGTGCGGCGCATCGTGGAGCGGAGCGGGCTTTCGCTTTCCGCGCCCTCGCCGTTCAACGGCAGGGAGACGTTGGGGGAGACGCTGGGCGAGGCGCTGCTGGCGCCGACGCGGCTTTACGTGCGCTCGCTGCTGGCGCTGCACCGCGCGGAACTGCTGAAGGCGGCGGCGCACATCACCGGCGGCGGGTTGCCCGGCAACCTGCCGCGCGTGCTGCCCGACGGCGTGGCGGCGGCGCTGACCCCTGGCTGGCCGGTGCCGCCGGTCTTCGCCTGGCTCGCGCGCGCAGGCGGCGTCGCGCCCGCCGAGATGGCGCGCGTGTTCAACTGCGGCATCGGCATGGCGGTGGTGGTGGGCGCGGCGGATGCCGACCGCGCGATGGCGGTGCTGCGCGAGGCGGGCGAGGCGCCGGTTCCGATCGGCGAGGTCGTGCGCGGCGACGGCCCGGCATCGGTGCGGATGACCCTGCCGGACGGCTGGCCGGGGGGTTAGCCCGGATGAGCGGTCCCGTGGCGCGGCGGCGCGTCGCGGTGCTGGTCAGCGGCCGGGGCTCGAACCTGGGCGCGCTGCTGGCAGCCGCCCGCGCGCCCGATTGCCCGGCCGAGATCGTGCTGGTGCTTTCGAACAACCCCGATGCCGGCGGGCTGGCCCTGGCGCGCGCGGCAGGGGTGGCGGCGGAAGCGATCGACCACCGGCCCTTCAAGGGCGACCGCGCGGCGCACGAGACGGCGCTGGATGCACGGCTGCGCGCGGCGGGGACCGAGATCGTCTGCCTCGCGGGCTACATGCGCCGGCTGACGCCCTTCCTGGTGAACGCCTGGGCGGGGCGGATGCTGAACATCCATCCGAGCCTGCTGCCTGCCTTTCCGGGCCTGGATACCCACGCCCGCGCGCTCGCGGCCGGGGTGTGCCTGCACGGCTGCACGGTGCATCTGGTGACCGAGGGCGTGGACGAGGGGCCAATCCTGGCGCAGGCGGCGGTGCCGGTGCTGCCGGGCGACACCGAGGCGGCGCTGGCCGCGCGGGTGCTGGCGCAGGAGCATCTTCTGTATCCGGCGGCGCTGCGCATGGTGGCGGGCGGCACGGCGCCCCCGCCCGCCGATCCCGCCGCCGCGCTGGCGGCCCTCTTGCCCCGCCCCTAACCGCTGAAATAGAAAACGCTTCGTCACCGACCCAGGGAACTGCGCCGCCATGGCCGAGACTTCCAGCGTCTTCACCGGCCCGACCACCGAAGAGGCGCTGTACGCCGACCGTCAGCGCTTCTGGAACGGCTTCACCAGCGCGACCGTAGGCGCCGTTATCGCGGTG